>NZ_CAWUDI010000032.1:0-108727 GCF_963920925.1 Calothrix sp. CCY 0018
TTTGGTTGCTCATGGATGCCTCAATAATCCCTACCCCGAAATTTTGAGGGGATACGGTTTTATTACCTTTGGTTTGTTGGATGTGACGGTCGAATTCGGTGTAGCCGGAGATGAAGCCTGCTAGGTGTCCCATTTCATGGAGGATTGCGGTGATCAGGTCGTATTTTCCGTAGGCTTCTGAGTCGGCGGCGGCTAGGAGGGCTGTGTCGGCTAGGGTGTGCGAAAATTCGCTGTGGTCGAGGGGGGTGGGGTCGATGAACCAGCCTACTTCGTTAGCGTTGCGATCGATGAGGATGGTTCCGCCGTTGGGGATTCCTTGGGAGTTGTATGAGGTAATTTGGGCTTCGGCTAGTTGTCCGGTGGGGAGGTCGGTTATTTCTAGGGTTAGGTTGTTTGCGAAGGTTTCCCAAGGGGAATAGGGGTTAGAGTTGTATGTATTGGTTGAGGTGGAAGATTTGGTATGGATGAATTTGAGGAAATGCTCAGGTTGAACACCTTGAGTGAAGAAATTGTTAAGCGTTACGAAGCTGGGGAGCGAAACTTTGCTGGTACTGACTTGAGATATATCAGTATTGGCTATCCCTGCTTTCTGGGCACCGATTTCAGCACTGCTAATTTGGAGTATTCCAGTATTACTCGTACTGACTTTATCAATGCTAACTTTAGTGGTGCCAATTTGAGGCTTAGTAATTTGCCCTACTTCTTGGTCAACTCCAATTTGAGCAATACCAATCTGCAAGAATCCAGGTGGAGGGGTGCTACTTTTGTCAACGTTGATATGACTAGTGCTGATCTGACTGGTGCTAACTTGACTAGTCGTAAAACTACTAAGTTGATTGGTTGCAATTTGAGGAATGCTAATTTGACTGATATCAAAATCGACGAAAGTGTTGTTTTTGCTTCCACTATCATGCCTGATGGCATTATCAGGAATGACCCCATTAGACAAATTACTGATGTTCAACAATTGCGCGAACATATCAACAAAGGAGGGAACTTCCAAGATATCGTCATTCATAATGCCGATTTTTCTGGAATTGATTTGCGTGGTGTCAATATGTCCGGAGCTTATTTTAGCAATGTCAGTTTCAGGGATGCTGATTTGTTCAGAGCTGATTTTAACAGAAGTAGCTTCATCTGTTGCGATTTCGGGGGAGCTAACTTCGGAGCTAACTTGGAAGGAGTTAAATTGATTAATATTGATTTGAGAGGGGCTGATTTGAGTAGTACCAGTCTCTACCATGCTATGTGTATTAGAGTTAACTTCCAAAATACTAGAGCTAATTTTTTGGGAATGGAAGTTTCTTGCATCGAAACTATCATGCCTGATGGGGAATGTATTTCCATGAATGTTTAACTCATCTACAAGTTCAAACTCTGCCATTAAAGAAGCAGTTCGTAGGTTGGGTTGAGGAACGAAACCCAACATCATCTAGAAGATTAAACAAAATAATTCAACTAAAAACAAGATTAAACACCCAACAAAACAACCCGCTTCATTCAAAAATATATGTTGGACAATTTATCTAAAATCAAAACACGCTCTGTTGGGTTACGACGCAATACTAATTAATTGGTTAATAATTCAGTTTTTTAGTGCGTCTAACCCAACCTACGATTAAACAACGCGCTTCACTTAAAAATCTATGTTGGATAATTCATTATTAAACCAAAATATTAATGTTGGATTACGACGCAATTTCAATTAATTGGTCAATCATCAAATTTTTTCGTGCATTTAACCCAACCTACCATTCTCATTTTTAGATGACGATTGCGTTTGTGATGTTTCCGCAAACGATTAAAAACACTTGGATGATTTCCCTGTGGTGGAATTGCTTCTAAGTTTCTCCTTCCCACCAATCACGCAAATGAGCGATCGCCTCTTCCTTTGTTTTAGCTTCGACTTCGATCCAAGGTGCTTCGCGGTAACATGAAGGCATATCGGTAATCAAGTCACTGTGCTTTCTATCCTTAAAAGCATCTTTTCCATTAGAAATATGAACTAACTGATAATCTGGATTATCCCAAGTTTCCCTGGCAGCATAAAACATTTCTGTAACGCTTTCATCATCATAGCTATCAAGTTTTTCGTGACAAATATGATGATGAGCGTCAAATACCAAAGGAATTCCAGCATTTTGACAAACTTCTAAAAGTTCGCTGGTGCTGTAGGCATTTTCATCGTTTTCCAAAGTCAAACGGCTTTTAATATTTTCCGGTAGCTGCGAAATTACCTCTATCAATTCCTTACCGCGCCCAGATTTACCACCGTGAATATTCATCAAAGCCCAAGATGAACGAGGTAAACCCAACATATCCATAATGCGAGCATGGGTTTGTAAAATATTGATGCTATTTTCTACAACTTGCGGCTTTTCGGAACTTAACACTACAAATTGATCTGGATGCAGTACCATTCTAATTCCTAATTTCGCCGCTCTTTCCCCAATTTTGGCTAAATCTGCGCTCATTGACTCTAATAAATTTTCCCCAATTCTATCTTCGATATCGCATAGAGGAAACAAATTAGAAGTCATCCGATAAAGCTTAATCGAATGCTTTTCACAAAAAGTTAATGCAGAATTGAGCCTTTGTAAATTATCTTCGTAAATTGATTTGAGAGCCTTTTTACGTTCCTTTTGATCAAACTGTAGATAACGAGTGCGCGTTATCGTCCGAAAACGCACCTCTTGAGAAACAGTAATGCAAACCAGCCCTAATTCCGGCAAAGTCGCTTCATGCTTCGATTGCGCTGATGCTGATTCAAGCTGGATTGCAGTCATTTCTAACTTAATTAAATATCTTCACTAGTTCTATTGAACAAATTCAACTCACAAATCAGAAGTACCGCAAGGCATAAACGCCCTAACTCTTAAGACAGTAATCAGTTACCAGTTACCAGAAAGAAATTAGGAATTTTCTTCTTTCTACTCCCTCTCCCACATATTTTCAACACCTACCCATCCGTGAATTCAGCAAAGAAAATACTATCATCGCGAGGCTGTTCTCCAGCAATACGTTCTACTTTACCAAAGCAAAAGGTATATAGAAAAAAATAAACTTTTGTAAACTATTTTGTCAAAATTAGCACAAAAAGACTCAAAGTACTCGCTTACAATTAAGCAACTGCATTTTTTAAAATGTATCAAAGACCATCTGTCAACTAACGGAAATATTTATTAACATACATATAGTCACGAAGTTAAGAATCGTAAAGAGGTATGGGAGCATTCATACTCACTGCTTGCTATTTGTTTCAACAAAATAGGACATTATGAATAAGCAAAAATCGTCAGAAGCCAAAGGATTTATTGCAAATTTCAAAAATGGGATTTGGTTATTTGGGGTATCATCTTGGCTATTTGGTATCACCGATAGAAGCATTGCTACATTGTCAGATGGTTATTTGTCAGCGTTAGATTTAACTCAACTATTTACAGCAGCGACATTTTTTGTAGCATGGCTATTTCTCAAGCCATCATCAACTAAAGCTTAAAGATTAATGCATTGGGGTAGCGGATTTATTAGTTATTAATGGAATTAAAACGCAGTAAATTGGGAACGCATTCAAATCCAAATATCAATATTAAAAATCGAGATAATTCTCTAGTTAGCGCAGAATTACCTCGATTTTGCTTTTATATAAGTTGTCGGGTGGTTTCTGAAATTGCCGACGAGGGCTTCAATAACTTGAAAAGACACCTTGTCTTGGTAGCTAATTAATTAGGTATTCTTGTAGTGCAGTTATCTTAAAAATCATGACTTCAGGTATTTCAGAAGATTTAGTATTAGTTGCTGGTGCTACGGGTGGAGTTGGGCAATTAACGGTAGCAAAGTTGCTCGATAAAAATTTGAAAGTTCGAGTTTTGACGCGCAATGCTTCTAAAGCCGAAAATATGTTTGCTGGGAAAGTAGAAATTGCTGTTGGGGATATCCGCAATCTTGAAACCTTGCCAGCAGCAATGACGAATGTAACTCATATTATTTGCTGTAGCGGTACAACGGCTTTCCCTTCCGAAAGGTGGCAATTTGAAAACAACCCTAATTTTCTTGATTATTTTGGACTATTTTTAAACCCCGATGAAGCGAAAGCCAAAGCTAAAAATAGTCCGATGAAAGTTGATGCTCAAGGTGTGAGTAATTTAATAGAAGTTGCGCCAAAAAATTTAAAGCAATTTGTATTTATTTCTTCCTGTGGAGTCGAACGTAAAAATGATTTTCCTTACAATATTTTAAATAGTTATGGTATCCTTGACGCAAAACAACAAGCAGAAAGTACAATTAAAAATTCCAATTTACCTTATACAATAATTCGTCCCGGACGTTTAATTGATGGGCCATATACATCTTACGATTTGAATACTTTATTGAGGGCAAAAACCGACGGTAAACTAGATGTAGTCATAGGAACTGGCGATAAACTTACAGGAGATACCAGCAGAATCGATGTTGCAAACGCTTGTGTTGAATGTTTGAATAATTCAAATTGTTACAACAAAGCTTTTGAAATAGTTAATAAAGGGCAAAGACCATCTGAAGTTGATTGGAATAGTTTATTTGAAAAGATTTGAATTTTGCTATTAGAATAAGAATTTGAATCATCGATGGGTTGTTGTTGGCAATGATGATGTTGCGTTACGACACGATTGAGAGATTTTCGTTACAAACCTAATTTTTTTTTCGTGTCTAACTCAACCTACCGTCTACGAACTTATTTTTTACAAAAAAACGGGGCAATCCTAGAAACACTAGAACTACCCCGTTTGATATCAGTTAGAAGCTCTTAATTAACTCTTCACTGTTAACCGAATTAAGCAAACGCTGCTGTTTTCACATCATTATTTGCTAACAATTCTTGCAATTCTTCAGCGTCTACAGTTTCTTTGTCAATTAACATTTCTGCTAATTTATCAAGAATTAGACGGTTTTCTTGTAATACTTTCTTGGCACGGTTGTAAGCAACGTCTACTAAGTCGCGCACTTCCATATCGATGGTAGCTGCGGTTTCTTCGGAGAAGTCGCGTTCTGACATGATGTCACGACCGAGGAACATATTACCTTGCTGACGACCAAGTGCAACTGGCCCAAGGTTGTCGCTCATACCGAAACGAGTCACCATTTGACGAGCTACATTGGCTACTTGCTGTAAGTCATTGGAAGCACCTGTGGTAACTTCTTCTTCACCGTAGATTAATTCTTCAGAAATACGTCCACCTAAAGCTACAGCCATCTGATTTTCCAGATAAGAGCGACTGTACAAACCACTGTCCATGCGGTCTTCGCTGGGGGTAAACCAAGTTAAACCACCAGCACGTCCGCGAGGAATAATGCTGATTTTTTGTACTGGATCGTAATCTGGCATCAAAGCACCAACTAAAGCGTGACCGGCTTCGTGGTATGCTACTAATTCTTTGCGTTTTTCGCTCATTACCCGGTCTTTCTTTTCCGGGCCAGCTAATACGCGGTCGATCGCATCGTTGATTTCGTCCATCGAAATCTCTGTCAAGTTGCGACGTGCTGCTAAAATTGCGGCTTCGTTCAGCAGGTTGGATAAATCCGCACCTGTGAAACCGGGAGTACGACGAGCAATTCTATCTAAATCTACGTCTTTTCCTAAAGTCTTACCGCGAGCGTGAACCTTAAGAATTTCCACTCTTCCAGCGTAATCTGGACGGTCAACAACTACTTGACGGTCGAAACGTCCGGGACGTAATAATGCTGCGTCTAGTACGTCAGGACGGTTGGTAGCAGCGATAATAATGATTCCGGTGTTACCTTCAAAACCATCCATTTCGGTAAGCAACTGGTTCAGGGTTTGTTCCCTTTCATCGTTACCACCACCTAAACCTGCACCCCGTTGACGACCTACTGCGTCAATTTCATCGATGAATACGATACAGGGAGCATTTGCTTTAGCTTGCTCGAACAAATCGCGAACGCGGGAAGCACCCACACCCACAAACATTTCTACGAATTCAGAACCGGAGATGGAGAAGAAAGGAACCCCAGCTTCACCAGCTACCGCACGAGCTAACAAAGTTTTACCTGTTCCGGGAGGCCCTACTAACAATACACCCTTGGGAATTTTCGCACCAACAGCAGTAAAGCGATCGGCGTTTTTAAGAAAATCTACTACTTCGTTTAACTCAAGCTTGGCTTGATCGATACCAGCAACATCACCGAATGTTATCTGAGTTTGCGGTTCCATTTGCACTCTGGCTTTTGACTTACCAAAGTTCATCGCTTGGCTACCAGGACCGCTTTGAGCGCGGCGTAGCAAAAAGAACAATCCCACTAAAAGTAATATGGGGAAAAATAAGCTGCTGAGTGCCTTGAACCAAAAACCTTCATCGGTTTGAGGAGCTACAGAAATATCAACGTTGTTTTTGGTAAGAGTATTAATTAAATCCGGATCGTTTACCAAAGTGACAATCTTTTTGTTCTCTTCGTTCGTGGTTGTCACCAAAGCTGTAGAGCGATCCGAACTCAAACTAACTTTTTGTACTTCGCGATTTTCAACTTTTTGGATAAACTCACTGTAGCGCCATGTTTCCCGATTTTGGGCTTGATTGTTATCAAAAAATGCCGTTCCTAAAGCGATAACAACAATAAAAAGCAGCGCATACAGCCCCGCATTTCTCCATCTTTTATTATTCACCGAGGTCAATCCTCCTGTTGGTTTTCTTGTCGCGTCTCTAAAAGAGATTGGAATTTTAAGAATTATGTTAACTTATCTTAACGTATACCAGAATGCGTACACATCATGCTAGTAAATATCTTCGTAATTCCTGAAAAATATAGTGGCTAGGATCGTATTGTAGCTGCTTCGTGGGGTGTATGACTTGGTGTATTGGTAGTATTTCCACTACACAGTTAGTGTAGGCTAGCGCTGCAAATCCTTGAACTAATTCTGGGGTAAAGTGTTCTTCTTTAACTTGATATTGATTACTTCGCAACGTAGTTATAATTTTTTCTCTCATAATTCCCGGTAAGATTCCCGCACTTAACGGGGGAGTAAACCAACAGCGATCGCGCCATCCCCAAAGATTACCAGTAGTAGTTTCTAACCAATTTCCCGCAATATTAGTTAATATCGCTTCTTGAGCATCTTGTTTTAAAGCATTTTTTTTCGCCAACCAAGGAGCTAGGTAATTTCCTGTTTTATGAACGGGTAAACTGCGGTATTGTTCAATTTGAGCAAGAGTTACTTTTACTCCATACTTTTGCTTTTCTGTCAAATCATTGGGTATTAATCTACCAGTTATCCATTCTTTGCCATCGGGGAACAGGGTAATTCTGAGAATCGGATAATTATTTATGAGAATTTCTGCACCACGGCGGATATTTTGCCATGATGGTTGTTGAAAATTTAAGCTGAGTACGGAAGAAAGCAGCCGCTTTTGATGCGCTTCCCAGTGAGTTAAACGGCTATCAAGGGAATTATCGTAAACCCGCAGAGTTGTAAAGATTGTTGCACCAAATAATAAGCCAGGTTCGTTAATTGGTAATTGAATAATTTCAGATTCGACTAATTCGCCATCGTACCAATACATATTTAGTTGTTAATGGTTAGTTGATAGTTGTGAAAACTTAAGACTTAATAACCTTTAACCTTTAACCTTATTTTGGTTCATGTATTTATAAATTGCAGCAATATTCCGAGCATCATCGATACCGCGATGGTGAGTTCCTTGTAATTCTATTCCTAAATATTCCAAAGCCTTTGTCAGTTATCAGTTATCAGTTACCAGTTGCTAGTTACCAGTTATCAATTAGGAGTTAGAAGTAGGAAGTTAGTTATTCTCCCTATCTCCCCACCTCCCCATCTCCCCATCTCCCAATCTCCCTACTCCCTACTTTCTTTAAAAGCTTTAACCCAGCCAAACTTAATCGCGCTATCTAAACTAAAAGCTGCTACAGCAAAACCTACGATAGTTTCTGAGGCAAGCACTATTAAAGGAAAAATTGAGGAAGAAAAATCTAAGCCAATATCTACCTGAGCTAAACCGCGTACTAATCCGAAAGCAAGCACGCCTCCTTCTTTCAGATGCGGGTTGTCATCTTCGCGGATGATGTAGCGATAGGTAGCACCAAATAGAAAACCAGAAAAACCGGCAATTCCAGCACTTATCAACCACTGTAAATTAAGCGTAATTATACTGTCACTATATAGTTCGAGAAAATACTCTTTCAATAAAAACTGATTAAAAATAGAAGCCAAAATAAATACCAAACAAAACGATACAGCAGATACAATCCCAGCCTTAAGAGATTCCAAACGTTCCGCCATTAAATTCGGTTTATAGGTTTCTTTCATCACAATGCCCCATGCCCAAGTCCCAATGCCCTATGCTTTATTTCCTATTTCAACTAGTAACTGATGATTGTATGATATTTATGGAGTTGTTAAGACAGGAAGTTTAAAAGTAGTATTATGGCGATTTTGACTTTAGGCTGGGTTTCTCTATTAGTAGTTTTTACTTGGTCGATTGCAATGGTAGTTTGGGGTCGTAACGGGCTATAGAATTATCGTGGAAGGTCCATTTCTCAACATTTTGGCAATATCAGCCTTAGTATTACTCGTAGCCGTTACAGGTGGCGTGATTTATTTGACTCTGATGGAATGGCGCGATCGCCGTCTTCGAGAACAAGAAAAACGCGAAATGCGCCGCAAAACAACAAAACAGCGATAATATAACAGGCAATATACGCTATCCTGCGAAAATCCCTCATATCTGAATGTAGAGACGTAGCACTGCTACGTCTTTTAGATTTTAGATTTTAGATTTTAGATTTTGGATTTTGGATTTTGGATTTTAGATTTTTAATTCAAAATCTTTGATTAAAGCAGTTAGCAATAGTGACAAATTAATTTTTCTCCCCAGCACAAGCAATATGTTCGGAATGTCTGTCGGCAATTCTTAAATAACCTTCGTAATCAATAACAAAAGTTGCTGCAATCAATCCCCAGTTATCTGGCTTTTGTTTAGTTTCTCCAATCCAATTATCAATATCATTAATCGATAAAATTTTATTTCCCGGTGGTAAATGTGCTGTATTATGTCAAATTTCCTCAGCACCAACGTATTTATACAATATCTTAAAAATTCTTCCTTTCAATCTTGACACACCGAAACGAAGATGGTGCGTTGTTAAAACTTATCAAAAGCCCCCCTTCTTTAAGGGGGGTTGGGGGGATCTTAATATCGGGAACACCATACTAAGTCTTTTCTATTCCCCATTCCCTATTCCCTATTCCCTTCGCTGACTTTTTCCCGCTCAACAGCTTCCATCAAAGAACGCACCTGCTTAGATCCTTGTGAAGGTTCAAAAGTCAAAGGAAATTTACTTTTAGTCATCATTCGTAAACCAAGAGGAGCAATACTTAATAAACCTTTGATGTCTTTAAGATTATTACCAACAACCCGTAAACCAAATAATCTTTCATCAATCCAACCGCCTTCTTTGACTAAATCTATCAATACCTTACGGTGACGAATCGAACGACTATCGCTTGCTTCTTTCTTTTCCAGAAGAGACTGCTTAATTTTGCTAATTTGATCCAAAGGTGCAACTTCCATCGGACAAACACTATTGCAGTAATAGCAACGAGTGCAACCCCAAACTCCTTTAGTACCTTCGTTATACTGCTCCAAACGCTTTTGTGTTTCATCATCGCGCTTATCTTCCACCATCCGATAAGCCTTTGCAAGCGCATGAGGACCGACAAAATCTGGATTTACTTCCAATGCATTGCACTCAGAGTAACAAGCACCGCACATAATACAGTTACCAGTTTCCTCAAGCTGCTTTCTTTCTTCTGGTGTTTGTAAAAACTCTCGTTCGGGCACTTTTCTTGCAGCAGTGCTGACATAAGGAGAAACAGTTTCTAAGCTGTTCCAAAAACCCTTCATATCAACAATTAAATCTTTTAGTACAGGCATATTACCCAATGGGGCAATAGTAATTTCAGGAATAGAATTAGCTGAATTTTCCTGAGATATTTGTGGTGCAAATCTCGCAATTTCGCTGCCAACATTTTCTTTACAAGCTAAAGCGGAGCGCCCATTAATCCGTATAGCGCAACTCCCACAAATTGTATTGCGGCAATTTTTACGGAATGCTAAAGTCCCATCTTGCTCCCATTTTATCCGATTAAGACAATCAAGGATTGTATTACCATCTTCTACATCCAAGAGGTAAGTTTGAACTGTGGGAGATGTTTTCTGATTTTGTCGAATAACTTTAAAATTAACTTTCATTTTACCCTGTGTCCCAACTTGAATTTTTTACCCTTGCTTGTCAAAATAAATGAATTTTTATGTAGTAGTTTGCCTTCCTTGTAGCTGCTTATCCTCTTATTGCTCAAATTCAAATCGCTGCTTAAGACTGACTAA
Organism: Calothrix sp. CCY 0018; assembly: GCF_963920925.1. Taxonomy (NCBI): domain Bacteria; kingdom Bacillati; phylum Cyanobacteriota; class Cyanophyceae; order Nostocales; family Calotrichaceae; genus Calothrix; species Calothrix sp. CCY 0018. Next base: position 10,401 of record NZ_CAWUDI010000032.1, read on the forward strand.
TCATCTTCATAGAATCTGTTATATGGTCTGTGTGAGATAAGTGTAAAAATATAATCGGGTAGCCCCTCACCTTCACAAGTTCTACTCCAACAGAGCATGAAAGTAGAATTTTTATATTCCTCATTTTCCGTTGCCTACTCTCAATTTAGAAGCATTCCAAAGCTCAAAAAGCATTGCTCCGCGCTTAGCTATTAGCATCATTAATATAAGTTTACTAGGAGAGCGAAGTTTTATAAGAATTTTTTGCCCCAAACTACTCAAAACAACAGTCTTACCAACAAATCAATAAAATAGTACCTGACAATATTTTTTCAAACATACCAATCGGTTATAACTCCTTTATTATTCAACAACCACACCATTCTTCAGGTGTCACGGATAAAAAATCTTTATTAACCTGCTATTTGAGTCAATTTTAAGATTATTATAGAAGACTTGAACCAATTGATTAACATCTGGGTTCTCGCATTTGCTTGTCAGAAGACTTGTACATCTCTAGTCGTGTTACAGAAATGAATATTCGGCTTCAAGTGGAATATGTAACAATCTTTTCAAAAATAGCGATTATAACGCCGATGAATTTTTATAAAATTCTCCGAACAACACCTACTCCATTCCAAGCAGAACATTAAATAAAAGCAGTTAGAGCAAAAATAATTAAAACTTAAACAATTATTTTGCTATTATTAGTCCATGTTAGTATTTAATATAAAATTACGAGGAAACAAAACCATAATAAATTGCCGTACAAGCGCGGTAGCTATAGCTTTGTTTCTTCGTAATCTAGGGGCATAATTTTTTTTGTCTCTATTGGCAGCATAAAAGGCTTTATCCTTGTAAATCCTTAGTAATAACTATGCTGTCTTAAGCCATAGAGCAATGTTAGGGAAAATCCTGCAACTCTTGGGTCGAAAAGACTTTGGCTGCAAATAAAATGCCTGTTGACTTCTTGAGTCTGCCCGCTTATTTAAAAAGCAGGCTCGCATAGTTTGTAAAAGTAAATTACAGTTAATTAGCTTTATTTAAAAGCCGAGTGAGAAAAATTTTTCATCTCTGATGGTTTTCATAAGCTAAGGCTGTGTCAGAACGCTGAAACTAATTCCTTTAAAAGACGGTAGTTTATGAGTAAAATGTTGTGGAATGCCATCAACATAATTCTTGTAGAATTAGACTTTCAGGAATTGAGGCTTACTTAAAGTCTGAAAAAGCTTGATGTAAGAATGTCAAAAAATCGCCTTTAGGCAAGGCATAAAACCGCATTATTTATCGCGAAAGCACAGATTAAGGAAAATTTGAGTGTAATGAGTGAAACAGCAACAGCGCCATTAACAGGGAAAACACTGCTTTCCAAAGTTAAAGAATTATCTAATTTGCCGAGACGAGAAAGAGCAAAGCAATGCGGGTATTACACTACTACTAAGAATGGTCAGGTACGAGTAAACTTAACAGATTTTTACGATGCTTTGTTATCGGCTAGGGGAATTCCCTTGAGTCCGGAAACACCAAAAGATGGTCGAGGACGCGAACCGACATACAGAGTTAGCGTTCATCAAAACGGTCAAATTGTTATTGGTGCTACATATACCAAAGCAATGGGTTTAAAATCGGGAGATGAGTTTGAAATTAAGTTGGGATACAAACACATTCACTTAATTCAAGTTGACGGTGCAAGTCAAACAGACGAAGATTCTGATGAAGATTCAGAAGAAGAAGAGTAAGTTTTTCTTATAGCAGGGATTAGAAAGGAAGACAATATTTTATGACTTTTCCCTGCACTTATAAGTAGATAGTTGTTTTGGTGGATTTTCAGTTAATTGTTGAAAATTTAACTATGCCAAAACGACCTTATTGCTCTGGAAAATTTTGTGCTTTTGATTGAAAAAAATGGTACAGGAGCGATTCAATTGCGAGTCGTACTTATAGGGAATAGAGAAGTATTGATGTAATTAATGCTTCTCTTTTCTATAGCTCCATATTAAAAGCTAAATTTTTGTTTATCTTTCTTAAAAATATGTGTTTATGATGGTTAATTTTGACAGATTTATTTGAGCCGTTTAACAGCAACTTCGTGTCCCAGTGGGAAAATGCACCCGCATACGTTGTAGTAATGGCTTTTTTTATTGCTTGGATAGTATGTTGGCTACCAATAGCATTAATTTTGACAAAAGTGCTGCATTGGAAACCGAAGCAACCTTTGCAACCAGAGCAGAAAATTGCTTTAGTAATTTCTCTTTATTTATTAGCTCCTTTAATCCTACTGCTAACTAACTGGCTGACAAATCAAGATGAAGCAGCTTACGGTTGGATAGGTGATTTTTCAATTCTATATTCGCTTTTTATGGGGTTTGGCTGGGGAGTCGTAAGTTTAGTTTTCGTATTCGGTTGTCAGCTATATTTTGGTTTTTGTAAGTTTAAACTATCGAATTTAGAATCAGTTCCATCTACATTATTCTCAATAATGCTCGTAGCCTTATTAGTCGGTGGTGTTGAAGAATTAGTATTTCGAGGTTTTCTTTTCACTCAACTCGAACAAATTTATTCAGTTTGGATTGCAGCAATAATTTCCAGTTTGATTTTCGCATTACTGCATTTAGTTTGGGAACAACGGGAAACAACTCCCCAACTTCCTGGATTATGGTTAATGGGAATGGTTTTAGTATTAGCAAGATTTGCCGATAATGGTAGCTTAGGTTTAGCTTGGGGACTTCACGCTGGTTGGGTATGGTCGATCGCAAGTATTGATACGCTTAATTTAGTTGATTACACTGATGACCAAAAATATGAGTGGATAACAGGTAAGAATAAAAAACCCTTAGCAGGTGTTGCCGGAATATTTTGCATAGGAATAACCGGCACAATTTTATATTTAATGCTTTAATTATTTGTTCGTAGTAAGTGGCTCAAGCCCAATCATTGGAGGACTAAAGTCCTTACTACGAGCTAATAAAAGTTAATTAACCAAAAGGAACCAAACGCTTGAGGGCACGACCTACAACGTCACCGTAACGCAACTGTCCGCATAGAATTTGACCCATAATTTGGCTACCAGTAGGACGTTTTACACCTGCTTTGTAACCAACACCAGGGAAGCGATAGAATGCGCCAGCTAGCTTCTGCGCCCAAGCCATATCACTGCCCCATTCTTCAGCAATTACTTCAGTGTATTGTTCTAGTGCGTTGGCATCACCACCAAGTGCTTTATGAATGGCTTCAGCAGCTTTCATACCGCTAAAAATAGAGGGACGAATTCCTTCTGCTGTCATGGGATCGACTACACAAGCTGCTTCTCCAGCTAAGACTGCGTTTTGAGTATGTAGTGTTTTATTGCCATTCCATACGCATACGGGGTGGCTGTACTCTTTAGCAGCACTGACATCTACACCAAGCATCGAGCTGCAATCCTTGAAAATTTTAGTAAAATTACCAGGTTCTCCACCAAGGAAGGTTGTAGCACCGATAGATACACCATCAGCTTTGGGGAAGCTCCAGATATAGCCGTTTTTAATTGTGCCGAATTCAAACAGAATTTTAGATTTATCTTGTCCGGGTGCAGCAGGTGCTTCCAAGGCAGCCGCTAAACGGCGTTTGGGTTCTTTAAAACCGAGCCATTTTGCCATCGGCCCAGCCGCACCATCCGCAGCAATTAGGTAACGTGCTGAAAATGTACCATTTGCCGTACTTACTTCCCAATGGTCACTTTTAAACTCAATAGATTTTACTTCAGTACTATCCTTGAGTTCTGCGCCTTTCGCCACAGCTTGCTTGACTAAAAAATGGTCAAAAACATCTCGCTGTACCATCCATACTGGTTCGATGGTTTGTATTTTGGTTTCTACTGGATCTCCTTTTTTCCAAGTAAACTTGATGGTGTCTACCTTCATGGAAATTGCAGGACTGAAATCGAAGTCAAACCATTTGGCGATTGCGGGGGATACTCCACCACCACAGGGTTTATATCTTGGTAAAGATTCTCTTTCTAAAACAAGTACCGAGCGTCCTTGTTTCGCTAAATGATACGCAGCAGTTCCACCAGCAGGACCCGCGCCGACGATGATGCAATCGTACATATGGTTAAACTTTTACTCCTTAATAAACGATGTGTAGGTCGTTCTTATCAAATTCAACTGTTACCGATAAAATGACTCAAATCATTCGCCATTCTACTCGGAATTATTTGTATTTATCTAAACCTCTATTCTTAACTAGATACATTCATCCGTAAATATAACTAATTAAAATTACTTTTTAACCGATTTTTTGTATTTACGCTTTTAGTATTTTTTTCTGTACTGTTATGCTCTGCATAAGTTAAATTTACTTATATGTATTTTACTTTACAGTTTAATTCCTATTAATTGTATTACCGCTAATAAATTACAATTAACAGCTTGACGAATTAAAAATTTTTGGTTAAGTATTGAAGATACTTTATTAAGTTTGAGTAAATCTAATCTTGATTCTGAAGCAGGTTCATCGCGAATTAGTGCTATTTATTATGGTTTGGGACTCAGTATTATTCACTAGAAAATAAAAAGATTCATGTTTACGCTTTTCTAATTAGTAAACAAAAAAAGCCCAGAGCTAGAAGTTAGCCATTTAAACCATTAGCTAATAACTTCCAACTCTACGCTCATTTAATTCACATCTTAAATTGTTGTGATTTCTTTTTCTTTTTCTCCGAATAAATCGTCTATTTTACTCGTATACTTATTTGTCAATTTTTGCACTTCGTCTTGCAAATCTCGCGATTCATCTTCAGAAATTTCAGCGGCTTTCTCCTCTTTCTTAACCGTATCTAAGGCATCTCGACGAATATTACGAATACCAACGCGCCCTTCTTCAGCATACTTAGAAGCGAGTTTGACAAATTCTTTACGACGTTCTTCAGTTAAAGGCGGAATATTTAGCCTAATTATAGAACCGTCGTTGTTGGGAGTTAAACCCACATCGGACATCGAAATTGCTTTTTCGATGTTACCCAAGCTGCTTTGGTCGTATGGTTGGATTGTTATGGTAGTAGCATCCGGCGTACCGATATTCGCCAAAGACTTTAAAGGTGTATCTACATCGTAGTATTTAACCATAATCTTATCTAGCAAACTCGAATTAGCACGGCCAGTGCGAATCGTATTGAAAGAACGTTGAGTAGCTTCAACGGTCTTTTGCATTGTACTTTCAGCTTCAGCTAATTTCACAAGAACCTCCCACAATGGTGCCAATGGATTCTCCCATAACTGCGCGGTGAATATTACCTCGCACATTCAAGTCAAAGACAAGAATTGGGATATCGTTTTCTTTACATAAGGCTATCGCAGTACTATCCATTACTCGCAAATCCTTATTTAAAACGTGCGCGTATGTTAACGACTGGTAACGCTTAGCTTCGGGATTATCTTTTGGATCGGAATCGTACACTCCGTCTACTTTCGTAGCTTTAAAAATTACTTCCGCATCGATTTCAGCGGCTCTTAATGCAGCAGCAGTATCGGTAGTAAAAAAGGGATTACCCGAACCCGCACCAAAAATAACCACCAGTCCTAATTCTAGATGACGGATGGCCTTACGACGTATATATGGTTCGGCAACTTCTTGCATTGCGATCGCGGTTTGTAGGCGCGTCTGTACGCCTATTCTTTCGAGGGATTCTTGCAGCGTCATCGCGTTCATGACTGTGGCAATCATCCCGATGTAGTCGGCAGTCGCCCGATCCATGCCAGCGGAAGCAGCTTTCATGCCTCGAAATATATTTCCGCCTCCTACTACTATGGCAAGTTGAACGCCCGTGGCTACAACCTCTTTTACTTCTAAAGCTATGGAATTAACCACCTCGGGATCAATTCCGTAGCCCATACTGCCCATTAAGGCTTCACCGCTCAGTTTAAGTAAAACCCGTCGGTAACCTGTACCCATGAAGTTAAGCTTTATCCAATATTTGTATTTGCCTCCAGTTTAAGATATCAGTCTCCTACACTATCTGTCTCTAATTTCGCCATACCAAACTACTACCTAGAGCTTCTGTTTCGGTTACGCCGATTTCTTCTCCGTTAAATAAACAGGTAACGGCATTCTTTAAATAAGATTTTTCAGGTGTATCTTGTTCTTGATCGTTGCTATCAACTTGACCCCTGTAGCGTATAACACCATCTTTATCGATCAGAAATGCTGTTGGTGTTTTTGTGGCACCGAAGCTACGAGTCACATCTTGTGTGGAGTCCCATAGATAGGGAAAATTAAGACGGTACTCTCTGGCAAAGGCTTTCATATTGTCAAAGCTTTCCGACGGATCGTTTTGGGCGATATTCCCGTTGACTCCAATTAAAGTAAAGCCTTGCTTCCCAAGTTCTGTTTGTAATTTTTTTAGTTTATCTATATACAACCCTACATAGGGGCAGCGGTTGCACATAGAAATCACGCCAACTGCACGGAATTTTTCTAAATAACGTCTTAGGTGGTGTACTTGACTATCAATTCCTGGCAGTTCAAAATCAGGTGCGTATTTCTCTATGCGGGTATCCATCGTTTTTAGTACACTCATATTCTCGGTTGCTGGAAGGAAATGGAAACAGCAAAACACATTTTTGATGTAGTGGGCGTGCATCCATTTTCAAGCCACCCTCTGTGTAGATGCTTAACTTATATCCAATAATTTTATAGTTTGCACTCAATAGTCGTAAATTGTAAAACTACTGAATCACAGCAAAAATCTCCAAATATGTGGGAGCATTTGATAGTCAAAATATTTTTTTCTATTCGCCAAAATATGGCAAAGTTTTTCCCCAGTATTTATTCGAGTAGGAATCAACACAAATCATATATAATGGCAGTTTTAGAGAGATGCCATATCGATTATATATGTCCAATTTCTACTTATTCATAGTCGAAAATAGTCGAAAAAATAATTTGAATTGAAGTTCAACTGTTGAATTTACATTAGAGAAAATACTGATAATTATTTATTCAAAAAATACTTTAAACATCTGTTGTTGTAAAGTTATTGTTAATTTTTATGTATTAACGAAATATTTCCGCATTCCTCGTTATTGTTTCACGCCTCTTTCTCAAAAATAATCTTGCTCGTGGAAAATCAACCGTATTAATTCCGCTAAAGGTAAAAATACGAGCTTTCCCATAATCAGAATAATGAGTAAACTTATTATATATACGAGATACGAGCAAAAATAAGTTTCCCTGCTTTTCTTCAAGAAACAAAGTTTGGAATTGCCCAGACAATAAAAATATCAATCCGGTGTCGTTTCGATTTTTGCGTTTATTTAATTTATATATAAAATTGATTTTCTATGACTACTTCTACTTCCACCCCAGTATTTAGCTCAACAAAAACCTGGATGTGGCAAAGTTTTCCCATTTGCTATCAAACTCAAGGAACTACTGGATCGGCGGTTGTTTTGATACATGGTTTTGGTGCTTCTTCGGGACATTTTAGAAAGAATATCCCGGTGTTGGCAGAAAATTGCCGCGTTTATGCCATCGATCTGATTGGATTTGGGGCCTCAGCTAAACCCAAACCGGGTGAAGAAATTGCTTATACTTTTGAAACTTGGGGACAGCAGATTGCTGATTTTTGCCGCGAAGTAGTGGGTGAACCTGTTTTTTTAGTCGGAAATTCTATTGGCTGTATAGCAGCGATGCAAGCAGCTGTAGACAATCCAGATATCGCGTTAGGTGTAGCACTGCTTAACTGTTCTCTACGGCTTTTACACGAACGAAAACAAGCAAAGTTACCGTATTATCGCCGCATGGGAGCGCCTTTACTACAGCGCATACTATCTATTAAGTCAGTAGGCGAATTCTTTTTTAATCAAATAGCGAAACCTAAAACCGTGCGTTCGATTCTGCTGCAAGCTTATCCTACGGGTGAAGCTGTAACAGATGAATTAATCGATATTTTAATGACACCAGCAAGCGATCCAGGTGCCGCAGCTGTATTTTTAGCATTTACAGCGTATTCTCAAGGTCCTTTAGCGGAAGATTTGTTACCCAAACTACCATGTCCGGCTATTATTTTATGGGGAACAGCCGATCCTTGGGAACCAGTCGAATTAGGTAGAGAGCTAGCAGAATTTCCCCAGGTGATGAAATTTATACCTTTAGAAGGAATAGGACATTGCCCTCAAGATGAAGCCCCAGAATTGGTCAATCCTATTTTACAGGATTGGATTGCGGAGCTTTCTTAGAATTGGGAATGGGTAATTGGGCATTGGGGGATGGGGGGGACAAGGGGAGATTCTAAAAGTAGCGAGTAACGAGTAGCTATGATAGTTTACTTGCTTCTTACTACTTGCTACTTGCTACTCCTAACTCCTAACTCTCAATCTAAAATCCAAAATCCCAAACTTGTACTGAGCTTGCCGAAGTATCCAAAATCCAAAATACTAAAGAGGCAATTATCTAACGTTTTGGTAAGTGAAAAATAATCGTCGAGCTGCTTCAGAAGCTCTATTTTTCTAAGAATTGAAAATAATCAATTAACTCTAATAACTATCTTGATGTCTGCGATAATACAATTACCGATAGTTTTGGGTTTAAAGCCTTGCCCTTCTAAGGCGACTTCTAGATACATTTTCGACAGATAATCTTTATATAGCTGCCGGTCTAAAGTGTTGTACAATATTTTTGTTTTCAGGTTGAAATACCGTCGCACATCGTGAAAATCTCGGATGAAATAAGCCGACACTTTTGAGGGAAAAATAAAAAGACAAGAGGTAGCGAAAACTCTTAAAACAGCGCAGTAATCGATATAAATCGGTGAATGAATTAGTCAACATATTGTTGTAAAAATAATTGGGAGTAATCCCCGTAAGGTAGGGCATACCTAAACTCTAGTTGTAATATACTAGTACGCTTGGAAAGTAGTCCACTATGAAGGGCATCTAGGTAAATACGTAATCTCCTAGCAGGCTCGGACTAGCACCCAGAGTAAGATCTTGAGGATAGGAGCAATCCAAAAGTAAAACAGGCATCAGGGGTTCAAGAATTCTCTTGGCTTCAGCCAGAGGAGTGTCAAAACAATGGGATATCATCATCCGAAGATTCAGGAGCGGAAAGTTTTTCTAACCAGTCTTTACCTACTTGAATGCTAATGTCGGAATTAAGACTACCAGTACTTTCTACACGCACTTCCCCAAAACCTAAAAGGCTGCGGACTGATTCGGCGCTATTTTCGTCTCCTTGTTGAGCAACAACACGAGTCACTGTTAAAGGCTGACTCCAGCTTTTAGCAACGTAAATTCTTTCATAACCGGCTTTTCGTAAGTTTCTCATTAAGCGTCGGAAACTAACATCATCGCTGCCAGTATGATTTTGAATAGCAATTCGTAAAGATGATCGATCTACAGGTTGTAATTCATCTTCAGCTTCTATACCAAAGTGTTGAGCCATCATCGCGCTTATACTTTCGGGAAAAGGTATCCAGTAGCTAGCGTTGTATTCTTGAGGAGTGCTAAAGCGTCCGGGTAACATTAACATTTGCATATTGGAGCGATTGGTTCGTACTCCAAAACCTACCAGCGCTAATAATTCCTCTACTGTCAAGTTAGTATCTATATGTTCTTTAACTACGTTAAGAATTTTGGGTAATTGTGCTACTGTCGCCGGATTAAGCGCCTGATCCATTAAGGCTCGCATAACCACTTGCTGGCGTTGAATGCGACCAATATCTCCTCTTCCATCATTACGGAAGCGTAGAAGTTGTAAGGCTTTATCACCATCAAGATGCTGTTTCCCTGCTTTTAAATTTATGTATAAATGTTGGGAATCATCTTGATACTTCAAATCTTCAGGAACGTCTACAGTTACTCCTCCCAAAGCATCAATTAGCTTACCTACCCCTAAAACGTTAATCCGCATATAGCGATCGATCGCCACTCCTTCTAAAAGGTTACTTGCAGTTTTAGCGCTTAAAGCCGGGCCTCCAAGGGTATTAGAGGCATTGATTTTTTTAATACCATACCCATCTATTCTTGTACGAGTATCTCTAGGGATAGATAGCATGGTCAACTTTTTATTCTGAGGATCGAACTTTATCAGTAGCATGACATCAGCAAGACCATCAAAAGAATTGACTTGAGGTAAGTATCCTAAATCTCTGACATTAGATGGAGGATTTTGTGTATCTGGGGGAAGTACGCTCATTCCCATAACTAAAACGTTCACAGGGCGGGTTAATTCGGAAAAACGTAGCCCCCCCCCGGCAATGCTATCACTCTCGAATACAGCCGCTTCATCCGCACTAAGATTGGCTTGCATTAAAGGGGTACTGCTTAACGAAACCGCTAGAAGCGCTCCTGCGGTAGCTGATACCATCGCAATACCACTCATACCTACCCAGAACCACAACCACCTTCCGGATTTGGGGTTTTTCCCTTTATTGTCATTCGATTTGGGAGGGGACGCAGAATGGCTATCTTGCGCCGAAGTTCTTTGAATGGTCACTGACTTCCTCACACTTATTGATAAAAATTCAATTTTCTGCTTTGCATTACTTGCAGAAGAATCAACCCATAATAGCTAACTCTTAATTATCAGTGCTAACTACACGAATGCACGTGTCAACCACAACACTTATAGCAGTATTTCTCCTACTTTTTTAGTTAATCCGGAGATGTTTTATGGAAGTATGGCAACTTTATACTAAATCTAGCTGTAAAGATATTAATATCTAAGTATAAGAACAAACTTTTCTATAAAGTGTTCAGTCCGCTTTCCTACCACTATTTCTACCCAATATTTATAGCTGAATCAAGATAAATATTTACTCAGTACTTTTTCGGCAAAATTGCTGAATACTGGTATTCTTTGAGACTTTCCTTTAACCGTGCGAATAATCAACCAGGCACTAACTACAAAATAGCCGCTAGTTACAAAGCTATTGAGAATTTGCAAGCGTAGTGCGAAAAAATCCGAAGTTGAAGCTCCAGTTCCTAGCAGTATGTATCCTACGATCCAAGTTAATGCTAATGTAATTGACAAACGAGAGGTTCTTAATTGTTCCCGGCTTCCTTCACGACGATAAAGCGTCCATAGGGATGGGAAAAAACCAATTACCGGAATTAGATATATAAGCATTCCTAGAAGCGAAATGTCTTGTTTTTTGATTTTGCTGGATAAGGTAGATTCAAAATGCTTCATTAGTCTGAGTAAAATCCTGAACTAGGGGGATGAGCGATTGGTCTTTAGTCGGGGATAATAAGCTTATAATCCGTCTATTTTATGATTTGTCCAACGGCAATCGGCTCTTTTTATGCACACACTTAAGATTTTTAATTGGTGGCAAAGCTTAACACCAATAGCGCGAATCGGCGCGATCGCCGTTTTTGCTCCGCTGTTAGTGATCAACGGTTGGGCGTTTTCAGTAATTTTTGATTACTTCCACTCGCTGATAGTCATTGTAGCCGGAGCTTCGGTACTAGCGTTTCTGCTCAACTATCCCGTAAGCTGGATGGAGCGTCAAGGTCTACAGCGCGAACCGATCGCAATTCTAGTATTTTTACTGACTTTATCTATATTATTAGCGTTAGGTGTTACACTCGTTCCCTTAGCACTTACTCAAGCTCAACAATTAGTGGCTCGTCTACCAGAACTAATAGATTCGGGACGCAGCCAATTAATGATACTGAACCAAAAAGCTGATGGTTTGGGTTTACCAATCAATCTGGATGCTTTGCTAGTACAGATTAATGACCGGGTAAAAGGACAATTGCAAGCTATTGCCGGACAAGTTTTGAATTTAGCGGTAGTCACGGTAACAAGTTTGCTCGATATTGTCTTAACTATGGTTTTAACCTTTTATCTGTTACAGCATGGGGGGGAACTGTGGCAAAGCTTGGTAGGTTGGCTTCCTACAAGATTTAGCAAGCCTTTTTCGGAAACAGTTCGTCTTAGCTTTCAAAATTTCTTTATCACTCAACTCATTTTATCTATTTGCATGGCTTCAGCCTTAATTCCGGCATTTTTATGGCTGAAAGTACCTTTTGGGTTACTTTTTGGGTTGACTATCGGTATTATGGCCCTGGTACCCTTTGGCGGTTCTGTAGGTATTGCCCTTACCACATCCTTAGTTGCATTACAAGATGTCTGGATTGGTATGAGGGCATTAATGGCTGCCGTCATCGTACAGCAAATTTTGGAAAATATCATTGCTCCGCGAATTTTAGGTAGCTTTACAGGTTTGAATCCCGTATGGGTTTTGATTTCTGTGTTAACGGGAGCTAGAATTGGTGGACTTTTAGGTGTAATTGTAGCGGTACCTAGCGCTGTTGTGATCAAAACAGCAATAGAAGCAGTACGCCCTTCAATTTCTAGTAATGATAAAAATGATATTCGCGGAGAACAAAGTGAAGATTCCTACTACAAACAAACCGAGGACGCTAATTCCGAACTTAGCGTTTCTTCTGTCGATGTAGCTGCACCCAAAACATCTCCTCCGACTGTTTGATAAAATTATTGTTTATCAAGTAATGATGCTTATTTAAAGTATAAAATAAGCTCTATAAAGGTAGATTTACAAGGATTACGAAGCTTTTGTAACTAACAGAATTCATTAGTATTTTATCTTGTTACTGTTCCTCGTTGCCTATTCCCCTTTCCCCTTTCAAGAAACTGGTTCAGCAATTGAACCCATAAATAAAACGGTTCCGGTTTGATTATCTCGAATCGTACAGAAAAAGGGGCGATTGACAATCATTTCAAATGGTTTTTGAGGTGGTTTTGCTGAAGTTAGTTCTATTCCCACTGAAGTTGTGGCAGCAGCCTCCGTTCCTTCTTCATTAACTTCTACGAAAGTTTTATGCTTTACTTGACTTATTTTGAGATTATTTCCCATTTGTGAGAAATTGGCACTGTTAGTAAATGCTTCTTCCATCCCTAAAGCTGACAGCGCATCATTTAGTGTAGCTTCGTAATCCATTTTGAAGCGAGGTAAACGTAATGAACCATTCCGTAGAGCAAACTGAGACATCCATTTTTCCCAATTAGCTGCATTCAAACTTTCATAAAAAGATTCAAGGTTGGAGTTTTGTTTGGGTAAAAAGACATAAAAGCTGACTCTGCCATCTTCACCATAAGGTAAACTCACAGCTTGGAATTTTTCGGTTTCGTAATATTTATAGTCACCCGATTGCGACATCATCGGATGTTGTTTTTCTTCACCCGAAGATAGATAAAAAGGTAATTTAGCCGTTTTATCTTGCTCAAATTCTTTTGTCCAACTGCCTTTAAAATAAATTGCGTTTAGTAGATACAGTACTTGGTTTGGATCGATTTTATCTACAATTTTGTTTATTTTTCCTTGGGTATTTTCTTGAACCCAATTGTTAATTATACTAGGTGCTTCTGTATCTGCAAAATCTAAATTACTCACTTTAGCTTGATAAAAATCTTGATTTTTTTGGATAAAATATGGTTTGAAGCTAGCATTTTTATCTGCCCATAACGAGTTAGCTATATTTAAACTTACTTGAGAATCGGGATTTTCTAAACTCGCTTTTAATTTAGCATAATTAGAATTTATTTCTTGCAAATTCATACCCTGTAATTCTAAAGCTTTAGCCATCGCTTCTTGAGTACTACCATCAGCACCGTTATAAGTCATAGCTAAAGCAAAAGCTATACTTGAAGGTGAAACAAATATATTTTTATTGTTATCTTTAACCAACAATTGAGAAAATAAGTTGAAGCCAAACTTTGTGTTAGCAGAAACTAATTTTGTATCGATTGATGCAGGTTTATCTGAAACTGGTAACTCTGTTCTTGGTGCTTGAGATTCAGCAAGAGCGCTATTATTACTATTATTTAATTGAAAGCATCCGATCGCACCCATAAGCATGACACTTGCAGCAGCTAGAACGTAACGTCTTCCTAAACTAACTGCATAACGTCTTTGCAAAAAGTTTTGCCGAGCATTGCTAAAATTTCGTTTCATATCATCACCACCACTATACCCATTCGGGCTTTACCCCAACTATGACATCTAGAATTAATGAATAGCTCTATGGTTACAGTTTTAGCAACAGAATTTGATCGGCATTTATTTAATTGAAAGTAAAATATTAAGAATTTAGCTACATAGATTACAAATATAACAAGAATATCTTATACTATTCCAAAGATAGAGGCAATAAATAATAAATAACTACTTAAATATTTTAGCTACACCTACTCTTATAACTGACCTTTTAGTGCAATGAGTGACAAAAACTATAATCCAAATAACAATATTCTCTTTCAAGAAGTTTTAGGACTAGTTGAAAGTTTAATTATCGCTAAAACGGGCAAGCATCTTTCAAATATTGAGCTTTTAGTTTTACGCGGTTCTTGGAAAGGTCACAAATACAACCAAATTGCCGCTGAAGGTGGTTATACTAACGAATATATAAAAAATGATATCGGTCCTAAATTATGGAAACGTTTATCATTGGCTTTAAACAGAAAAGTTAATAAAAATAATTTTAAAGCAATTCTTGAACAGCATATTTATCAAGCAGAAAAAGGAAAATCAATAGCGAATAAGTTATTGAGTAAAGACAATTGTATTGATAAAAATAATTTTATAGAAACAGCCAAACCCACATATCACAATCTTCCATCACGGGACTATACAAAATTAGTAGGTTATGAAGCCCAAGCAAAAAGAATTTTAGAATTACTTTCTTTTGAATGGGCTATTCCTTGTGTCAGTATTGAAGGAATCGGAGGTGCTGGAAAAACGACTTTAGCTTTAGATATTGCTTATCGTTGTTTGAAAGCAAGTAACGATATTTACCTGGAAATAAAGTCAGAAAATAATCTACCTTTTTTTGAATTAATAGTATTTACATCCGCAAAATCTCACTTTTTTACAGCTAGAGGCGTTCTACCTCGCTTAAGAAGAGAAAAAACATTAGTAGATATTTTTACAAGCATTGTACGTACAATCAGCTTTTATAATTCTCAAACAAAAAGTTTTGAAGAAACCTACGAGCAAATTTACAAATGGTTGGCAAATATGCGGACTTTGCTGATTATTGATAATTTAGATACTTTAGAAGAACAACAGCAGGTACTAAGCTTTTTATACGAACTTCCACCAACAGTAAAAGCTTTAATTACCAGTCGAGAAAAAACTCCTTTTAATACTGTTGCTTTATCATCTTTAACTAAAACTGAAGCTTTAATATTAATTCAACAGCAGGCAGATGAAAAACAAATAGATTTGAATTTATTGCAATGCGTGCAACTATATCAAACTACAGGAGGAATCCCCGCCGCAATTATTTATGCTATGAGTCAGCTAGCGTCTGGTTATACATTCGATACTGTAACTTCTCAGTTGATGCCCACTCAAGGAGACTTTTGCCGCTTCTATTTTGAAAGCTCCGTACAGCCACTGAAAGGAAAACCAGCACATAAATTTTTAATGGCTTTGTCACTATTTACTAAACCTGCATCAGCCGAAGCACTAAAGGCTGTTGCTAATGTCAATAATTCTTTGGATGCAGCAGATGGTTTGGCTAAGTTACAACAACTTTCCTTGATAAATTATCGTCAAGGAAGCTACGAGATGCTACATTTGACTCGTGAATACGCACTTTCGGAAATGTCTAGTAATCCTGAATTTGAAACAAGTGCGCGTAACGGTTGGGTAAACTGGTATCTCAATTTTGTCCAACAGCATGGGCGTAAAGATTGGCGAGAATGGCAAGATTATCAACAGCTAGAAGGTGAATGGGATAATTTGACAGACGTGATTGAATGGTGTATTGCAAATAATCGTTATGATAATGCCTGCAAACTTTGGCAAGATATGAAATGTTATACATATTCCCTTGCCTATCGTCAAAATCGCTTAAGTTATTGGGATGCACCGTTGTTATGGTTAGAATGGCTCAGTGAAGCAGCAGTTTCTCGCAAAGACTTTGCAACAGCAGCAGAAATGATTGGCGATCGCGCGTGGAAGTTAACCTTGATGGGGCAAACTCAGCATTTAGCTTTAGCTGATGATTTGTTCGTCAAAGCTTGGCAATTACATCAATATCTAACATTAGAAATGCAGGTAGATTTAGCGATTCACATCGGTGTATGGCATATCCAAAACCAGCAATTTTCACAAGCGACTCATTGGCTCAATCAAGCTCAAAAGTTATTAGATAATTCAGATAACTTAGATAATATTCAAATTGATTCGTATATTAAAACTCGCTTATCCCTACACATTCTTTATTATCAAGGCGAGATTTATTATAAAACAGAAAATTATCAAGAAAGTAAAATTTTATTTAAACAAATATTTACAAAAGCTCAATCAATTGGTTGGAGACGCGCTAGTCTTCTTGCTAAAGACTTTTTGGCCGATATTGCGATTCAGGAGGGAAACTTAAAACAAGCACAAAATTATTTAGTAGAAGTTTTGCAAGTAGCAGAAAATAATCAAGATAAATGTAGCCGAGCGTATACAAAGCGTTCTTTAGCTCGTTTAGAAAGAAAGCTAGGAAATTTTAATCTAGCTAAACTTTGGGTATATGAAGCTATGAATGATTTTGAAACTTTAGGTATGAAGCCAGAAGCAAGGGAGGCTCAAGCATTACTTCAAGCTATTGAATCTTAATTATGGTTTATTGATCGGAGTGTATTACTCTATTAGTACTAAATAACTTATAATATATTAGATTATATTTCTTCTCATTAAAGAAAAAAATCGCGTTATATTTCGTAAAATAATTTATTAAGTGAATTAATATTTATAGCAAACTAACTACCTTTTACTTAACTTTTTCCTGCTGACAAATACGACATTTTGTTTAAAGATATGAAAGTGTCATCTGTTTTTAACCTATAAAGCAGTTTGCCTTATTCAAGGTATACACAGTTAAGAACACACTGATAGAGGTTTTAAAGTTAGGGTTGCATCTTTTCTCACACTTATTACAACTTGAGACATCAGGTTGATACATTTAATAACACACTTACAGCGATTTAAACCGATTGGGTCTATGCATCTTTTTTTATATTCATAGCTTTTCGATTTTTAACATACTTATTAAGCTTGAGATATTAACAGTAGTAAGTGCATTTTTATCAAACTTGTTAAAACTTGAGGCATCAAGTTCATGCATGTATTTTCTAATAAAATTTAGTTAGATTGTGTATCATAATATTGTTAGTGTCCACATAGTTTATTAAAGTGTAACTATTAACAAATGAGCAATAAAAGAGTAAGTAATTTAGTTGTTATAGACTCCGCTATTAAAGATTTTAATTTATTAGAAAGACGTATTTCAGAAGGCATCATACCTCAAGCAGAAGTATTAGTATTAGAACCAAATAAGAAAGAGGTACAGCAAATTACTCGTATTGTACAAAAATATCAAGAACTGTCAGATATTCATATTATTTCACAAGGTTCTCCAGGTTGTTTGTATTTAGGAAATAGTAGTTTATCTATTCATAACTTTAACTACTATGCTCCTCAATTGAGAAAATGGTCGGTTAACAACATTTTTTTATATGGCTGCAACGTAGGCTCTCAGGCAATTGGCAAAAAATTTATTCTACGTTTGTACAAAACAACCGGCGCAAGAATTTCTACTTTAGTTAGCGCTTGGGGAATGCATACAAAAGTAGGAGTTGGTAATTGGATTACCAGTGAATATACGTTGATTAAACCAGAGTTATCAGCATTAACAGCATCGGTTAATGATTAAAGAAAAGGTATCTTTTTAACTCATATACAGAAATAAATACCTTTTCCTTAACTTTTCACTCAAAAATATTAGATTATCAACGCAAAAAATTATCAGAAGATGTTTGAGAAGTATCGCTCTTAACCCAATTATTACCTTCAAACTGACATAGCAATCAAAAAGCATTTCAAGAATGGTAATTCTGAACTTATTATAAATAATAGGGAACAAGGAACAGCGAACATATTTGGATAGCAATAGCTTAACTTTATTAAGTAATTGGATACAAATAAGCCAAGGTTTTAACCACACTATTGTAGTCAAGTATTCTTTAAACTAACCTAGTAAATATTCCATGCAAAAAACTTCACCGAAATCTACACGCGGTCGAGAAACTTGTGTTATCTTACCAATAGGTTGACAATCAGCCGCATAGCTTGGTTTTTTACAAATATCCATATTTATTCCAAAGTGTTCCTGAAAAAGCACTTGGGTTTGCTCAAAACCTTTTTGTAAGTTATCTCTATCTATTTTCCCCCGCTCGCCTAAGTAAGGAAAATGATGAATAAATTTAGCAAATAGCATTTCGCAGTCTTCAGCATATTTCATAGTATCGAGAATGTGAAAATGCCATACTTTGTCAATTTCTTGATTTGGAATAAGTTGACTGTTAGGGTAAAGGTAAATCAATAGCAAAAACATTCGATAACGTGAAATGGCTTGCTTCGTTTGTTGAAGATTCCATTTCCCTTCGTTAGAATGTATGAGTCTATAGGCAATTGGCTGTAAATCAAGATGTGCAAGTTTACCGATGAACTTCCGTACATCGGTAGGTAAAGTAGATTTAACGAATAGCATTTCTTTGGCTTTTGGTAAAAGAATTGAGTGAATAAGCAAATTTAATTCCACATACCAAGTTCCATTGAGATTAATTCTCTATCCGGTTTTTTTTAGATACAAAGTATTTTTTAACACTTTCTTCATTTGGATGTAAAGCTTTTGTGAAGCAACTGAAAGTAATTGTAAGAAATTCAGCTATGTGAACAAATAATAGAATCTATATCAAGTTATATGAGTATTTAATTAACTCTGCTTAATCTCAAGAAATATTATTCATTTACCAATTTGGCCTTAATATTTTTATGCAAGCATTTTGGATTAAGCAAAATATATGATTGTTGCATTTAATAAAACTGTTTTAACCCCTCAAATTCTTACAGTGGCGAGATACAATTTTCGCTATTAAGAAACCCGGTTTTTGAGAAAATCGAGTTCCTTAATTGTTACAAATAAATAATATTATTATAATATATTAATTATTTAGATGCAGTCCACCAAGCTAAAGCATAAGGTTGAGTTGGTTCGTTAATGCTATTTTTAAACTTGACACTGATTTTATAGTTACCATCTTCAGGTACGGGACAGAAAATATGTTCCACGCTATCAACTCGACTCACAGAAGCACAAGTACTGCGATTATTTTTATCTTTACCGTCTGCTTTGACTAAATGCAAATCGAGATTATTCAAACCGCGATCGCGAAAAATTTCTCCTTTATCATATTTACCATTTTTGTTAGTATCGCCGAGTTCTACTAACCTATCCCAAGCTAAAGTTACAGACACAAAACTTCCTTTTTGTAAAGGTTTTGCTAAAGTATAGTCGGCAGATGTTCCGGCGAAAATTGCCCGGTAATCCCAGCCAATAGCGGGTACTGCTTTTTCTGGACTCCATTGTCCGGCACTAAACTGTTGATAAGCACGAAAAGCGTTTAAATGTCCGGTTCCCATTTGGGTATGCAAGGGAATTGCTGCGTCTTTGTAAGCATCAGAATCCAACCAATCTTTATTTTGTTTGTCAATTAAAGTGCGAGTCATCCCCAACTTCAAGCCATTTCCATCATCTTTAATTTTCTCGCTGGAATTGAGCAAAACAGCTTTCATCACTTCATGACGACGAGAATCAAGGCTCCAGGCAACTTTAACTTTTTGTGATGATGGTAATTTTTTCTGCTTAGCTAACGTGCGATCGCCAAATTCTTGTAGTAAGGCGACGGTACCAGTAACATGAGGAGTTGCAAAACTAGTTCCCGTAACTTTTTTGATTTCTCCATTAGGATTTAGTAAACTAATCCTATTTCCAGGAGCAACTATGCTGATAGTACGACGAGGACCTAAATTAAGTTCCTTCCCGGATAAACGTGCAGTCATTGACTGATTAATAGCCACCAAATTAGAAACATCAAGTTTTCTAAAAATCTCTCCTCGGCGAGAGGAAAAAGCCACATTCATTCCATTAAAATTATCTGTAGGAATGGGAATTCCGCCCTTACCTTGATTACCAGCAATGGCATATAAAACATTATGAACGCGACTAGACCAATCAACGCATAATGTAAGTAAAGCTTTACCATCCAAAACAGGTTCCGGTCTGGGATCTCGGCTTAAAGGTTCGCCAAAGCTAAAATTAATAGCGCGAACATCATTACCATTTTGTAAAGCAATGTGTTGAGCCGAAAGACATTCTTCCGGTTGGCCCATACCCTTGATAGAGCCGACAGCAGAAGAATACAAACGCGCTCCTGGAGCAACACCTTGAAACCCTTTATCATTACTAACCATCACGCCAGCAACATTATAGGCATGAGGATCGACTCCTTTATTTGATTTAGCAGGCTGATTGCCTTGAAAAACACCTGCTAAAGCTATAGAACGATTTTTAGAAACAGATTTATCTAAACCAAATTGACCCGGACGACCAATTTCCACTTGACCCAAAGCAATTTTTCGACCAAATAAATTATATGGCGGTTTGTGCAGCCTCAAAGCATCAATACCTTCACTACCAACAGAAGTAGTCAAAGCTAGTACCGGAACGGTCAAGCAAGAAGCACTTAATCCCCAAATCACCCAGGTTAATTTTTTCATCAAGTAGTTGTTAGTTGTTAGTTGTTAGTGGTTAGTTGCTCACGGAGTTAACAATTACCAATTCCCAATGCCCAATTCCCATTCGATATATTTAATTTTGTTTTCTTTATGATAAAAATATCAATATTTTGTTACAATGCATACAGAAGAGGACGCTTTAAGACCCACTAGCCATGATCAATAAAAATTCTAAGAAACCCGTTGTTATCGCTCCATCCATTCTATCAGCGGATTTTAGCCGTTTGGGAGAAGAAGTTCGCGCTATAGATGAAGCAGGAGCTGATTGGATTCACGTTGATGTAATGGATGGTCGTTTTGTACCTAATATAACGATAGGTCCTCTGATTGTGGAAGCGCTTCGTCCGGTAACTCAAAAGCCTTTGGATGTCCACTTGATGATTGTGGAACCTGAAAAGTATGTAGAGGATTTTGCTAAAGCTGGTGCAGACCATATTTATGTTCATTGCGAGCATAATGCTTCTCCTCACTTACATCGCACTTTGGGACAAATTAAGGAGCTTGATAAAAAGGCGGGAGTTGTACTAAATCCGGGTACTTCTTTAGACATGATTGAGTATTGTCTGGATTTATGTGATTTAGTCCTGATAATGAGTGTTAACCCCGGTTTCGGTGGTCAAAGCTTTATCCCTGGAGTCTTACCTAAAATTCGCAAGCTGCGTCAAATGTGCGACGAGCGCGGACTAGATCCTTGGATTGAAGTTGATGGTGGACTCAAAGTCAATAATACCTGGCAAGTTTTAGAAGCTGGTGCGAATGCAATTGTTGCAGGTTCGGCAGTCTTCAAAGCCAATAATTATAAAGAAGCCATTGAGGGTATTCGCAACAGCAAGCGTCCCGCACAAGATTTAGCCAAGGCTTCCTAGCATAAATCATTAAATATTCCCATCACCTGATACCCCCTCCTCTTAAATTAGCGGAGGGAATTTTTTATCTCATGATAAATCTCATTATAAAAGTGTAGAGACGTGGCGCAGTGCTACGTCTCCATCAAAATCTGTATTAAAACTAATTAATTACGTTTCAAATCTAATCTAAGAAACCCATTAGAGAAAAACTATCATCAACTTCATTTGAAGCAACCGGACGATTACCCATAACAGAATAAGTTTCCGAAACCACTAGATCGCTCTTAGCAATAGGACGAATTCCAGATAGATTAATTGTTTCAGTAAACTGCATCTTATTGGCTGCGATGGGGCGAATTCCCATAATATTCATCGTTTCAACTATTTGTAAGTCGCTGCTGGTAATCGGACGTTGCCCAGGAAGAGCAAGGGGTCCGCTTACTTCTTTCTCAGAATCTTTTTTTACATTATCTGTACTCACGCTTTCACCTTTTATATTTTCTAGTTTTGTACTGGCTTCCGTTCCAGTTTTGGTTCGCCTTTGACGCGTACTGGCTCTTCTACCATTACTGCTAACGGTCATAATCTTATACCTCTAATAGATAAATCAATTTAACTATGCTTTCGTAAAGTTAAAATTTACTTTTATTCATTAATTGTAACTTTAAAAAACCTTCTATAGGTATAAGTATCTTTAAAAATGAGACATAAGTCAAACTTAACTATTAAGTATTGTAAAGATAAATGTATGTAAATTGTATTTTTCAGATTCAGATTCAAAGTTCGGAAGACGGCACTATTCGCTACCATTAAATAGGTTAAAGTTTTTGCAAGCTGTCATGAAAAAATTTCTCGTAAAAGCCCCTTTTGAACCCACAGGCGACCAGCCCAAGGCTATCGAGCAGCTTGTGGAAACTATTGAAGCAGGAAATCGCTATCAAACGCTTTTAGGTGCAACTGGTACTGGAAAAACTCACACTATTGCCAGGGTGATAGAAAAAATAGGTAAACCCACTCTTGTTTTGGCGCATAATAAAACTCTTGCAGCACAGCTTTGTAATGAGTTGCGCGAGTTTTTCCCCAATAATGCGGTGGAATACTTTATTAGTTATTACGATTATTATCAGCCAGAAGCTTATATTCCCGTTACCGATACTTATATAGAAAAAACGGCTCAAATCAATGACGAAATAGATATGTTGCGACATTCTGCAACCAGGTCTTTATTTGAACGTAAAGATGTGATTGTTGTAGCTTCAATTAGCTGTATTTACGGTTTGGGGATGCCCACAGAGTATTTGAATGCAGCAATTCCGTTTCAAGTTGGCAGGTCAGTAGACCAGCGGGAAATACTTAGGAGTTTAGTAGCAATACAGTATAGCCGTAACGATATCGAAATGGGTCGCGGAAAGTTCAGGGTTCGCGGCGATGTTTTAGAAATTGGGCCAGCATACGAAGATAGAATTATTCGTATAGAGTTTTTTGGCGATGAAATCGACGCTATTCGCTATATTGATCCAGTTACGGGTGAAATTCTCCAAAGTTTGCCAGCGGTTAATCTTTACCCAGCGCGTCACTTTGTCACACCGAAAGACAGGTTAGAAGTAGCTATTGCGGATATTGATGCAGAATTAAAAGCCCGTAAAGCAGAATTAGAAGAAGCCGCTAAATTATTAGAAGCGCAGCGTATAGATCAACGCTGTCGCTACGATTTAGAAATGTTGCGGGAAGTTGGTTACTGTAATGGCGTAGAAAACTATTCGCGTCATTTAGCAGGAAGAAAAGCTGGAGAACCTCCCGAATGTTTGATTGATTATTTCCCCAAAGATTGGATGTTGGTAATTGATGAATCTCACGTTACCGTTCCTCAAATTCGCGGGATGTATAATGGCGACCAAGCCAGGAAAAAAGTTTTAATTGAGCATGGTTTTCGTCTTCCCAGCGCTGCCGATAATCGTCCTTTGAAAGCAGAAGAATTTTGGGAAAAAGTTAATCAGTGTATTTTTGCTTCTGCAACTCCTGGAAATTGGGAATTAGAAATTTCTGGTGATAATATTGCCGAGCAAATTATTCGACCAACTGGAGTAATTGATCCAGAAGTTATTGTACGTCCTACTGATGGTCAAATAGATGATTTATTAGGAGAAATTAAAGACCGAGTAGACCTCAACGAACGAGTTTTAATTACTACGCTAACCAAGCGTATGGCTGAGGATTTAACGGAGTATTTAGAAGATAACGGCATTCGCGTCAGATATTTACATTCTGAAATTAATTCGATTCAACGAATTGAAATTATTCAAGACTTACGCGATGGTGTCTTTGATGTATTAGTTGGTGTTAACTTGCTGCGGGAAGGTTTGGATTTACCCGAAGTTTCTTTAGTGGCAATTTTAGATGCTGATAAAGAAGGATTCTTACGTGCAGAGCGTTCTTTAATTCAAACTATTGGTAGAGCAGCGCGTCATATTAGAGGACAAGCTATTTTATATGCCGATAAAATGACCGATAGCATGATCAAAGCTATTGATGAAACCGAACGTCGTCGCGGTATTCAAACGGCACATAATAAAATGCATAATATTACACCGCAGCCAATTGTGAAAAAGAAATCTAGCAATGCGATATTATCCTTCTTAGAAGTATCGCGGCGGTTAAATTCGCAAGATTTAAAAGTGGTAGACGAACACGTTGATGAAATACCATTAGAAAATATTCCGCAATTAGTTAATAAATTAGAAGCACAAATGAAAGATGCAGCGAAAAATCTGCAATTTGAAGAAGCGGCTAAATTTAGAGATCGGATTAAGCACTTAAGAGATAAGTTGGTGGGGAGGAATTAGGAGTTAGGAGTTGGGAGTTAGAAGTGAGAAATTGTGTGATTTAATATCTTGTATGATTTCTTTCCACTGTTCCCTATTCCCTATTCCCTTCCTATAAAGTTTGAATTATTTTGTAGATATAGATATTAGTTCGTAAAAGTGATGAATTCAATCGCGCTAAATATTCCTAAACTAGATGCTGAAGGGTTTAAACAACTGTGTTTAGCAAATGAAGATTTGCAGCTTGAACGCGCATCTACTGGGGAAGTTATTATAATGTCACCGACTTATCCTTGGACAGGAAAGAAAAACTCTAGTATTACTGCTCTGCTTTGGTTATGGAATGATAACACTAATTTAGGTATTAGTTTTGATTCTTCTACAGGTTTTACTTTACCCAATGGTGCTGTGTATTCTCCTGATGCTTCTTGGGTAAGTAATGAAAAATGGGATGGATTAACCCAGCAGCAACGAGAAGAAGAGTTTTCCCCACTCGCACCTGATTTTGTTGTAGAGTTACGTTCAAGTAGCGACTCTCTTAAAAAGCTGCAAAAGAAGATGGCAGAATATATTGAGAATGGGGTTCGTTTGGGTTGGCTAATCGATCCGAAAAATAAAACAATAGAAATTTATCGGCAAGGGAAAGAAGTTGAAATTTTAGAATCTCCTGAAACTGTATCTGGTGAAGATGTTTTACCGGGATTTGAGTTGAATTTGAATAAAATTTGGTAATTTTAATTTTTTCTAATGACCTGACTATATTCGTTCACAGCATCAAATTGATCTGCCATGCGCGAATATATTGCTAATAATTCTAAATCTAATTCTGGTAGCAAAACGCTTTTTTCAACTTTTTGATATTCATCTGCTTGCAAACAATAAACAGATAGTAAACCATCTTCCCAAAACCAAACTTCCGGTATTCCTAAACGTTTGTAAATTTCTAGCTTATTAATTCCACCACTGGTGACGGTTATTTCTAGAATCAGATCGGGAATTGGTTTCTTTATCCCTAAATTATAAGACTCATCAGGTTCGCGGCGAGTTTTATTTTCTCGTTTTCCTAAAGTTGCGCTTCCCCGACTATAAAATCTAATATTCTTGGTTCGCATATAAACCTCAACCAACATGGCCAGGGTTTTTTTTGAATCTTCGTGTTCGTCGGAAAGGGGGGACATAATTTCGAGAATACCATCTAAAAAAGTTAACCTTGCTCCCGTTCCAGCAAGATTTAGATCAAGTTGTTCCAATTGTTCCCAACTGACATCGTACAGCAGAACGTAAGAAGTTTTGAGGGGAAATGTTTGATCGAGTACTTGGGAAGTCATTAGTCAAACCACGAAGATGGTTGTTTCTATAATAGATTGATTTTTTGGCGAATACGAAGCTTATCGCTATTGAAACAACATAAAAACTCGGCTTATGAAGCAAACCGAGCTTTTATAGTTGAAAATACTTATCAAAAATTACGGACATATTAAAAACATAATTTGCAAGCTTCTTAGTAAATTCTTGCATTAAATGTTATCCAATTTACTTTCTATTTGCATTCACTACTTCTGAGATGGGAATTTCTACTTGTTGTTTAGGACCAAAATGCTTGTCCATCACGGTAGATACTTGTTCTGCCTGAATTTTCGTGTAGCGAGTTTTATCTGGCATTATCAAGTTAGGACCTGCTTTACATTTCTTCATGCAGCCAGTACCTTTAATGGCAACTTTATCTTCTAATCCCCGTTCGCTCAGAGAAGCAGCTAAAGCTTGACATAGCTTTTTACCACCGCGCTTCATGCAGCTAGATTTTTGACACACTAATATATTATTATTTTTAGCCGATTTCTCTTTCTTCTTTTCTTCGGGTTTCTCAGCAGATGTAGGAAGTAGCTCTTCTCTTTTCTCTACTTCTTTGAGACACGCCATGACTCGTTCGGCTTTTAATTGAACTTCACCAGTTTTGCTGTCATACTTTTTTTCACCCACAATCTGCAACCAGGTGCCGGGTGGTAAACGTAAATCAAAACCATGTCTCAAATGCTTCGCCAACTTAATATAGCGATCGCCCTCAGAAGTTCCTAAAAGTAAGCCTTTGAGTTTATAACCATCTTTAATTATAAATTCTAAAAACCGTCCTTCAAGACAAAATTCTGACGTTTCTTTACGGTGAGATTTTCCCATTATTCTTAAACCATTTCTATACAACAACACAACAACTTATGCTTTTGGGTTAGCGGAGGGATTTACATCCAAATGACCTTTTAATTAGAGCCGCTACATCTAATTAACTACGGCTGATGATGACGGTAATTAAGGCACTTATTAAGAGTAATTATTAGGTCTTTACGGGAGGCATTTAATAGCCGGGTAACGCTCCATAACTGTACGGCAGCAGAGGCATTCGCAATTTCAACTCTCAAAGGTTGATTAGCGCTACACCAAGAAGGAATACTTAATTCCTGTAACCGTTGATACACTTGCCAACGGTCTGCCCAACTTACCTCAACAACCTGTTTTGTCTGCGATCGCGAATCAAACGATTTCAAGATAAATACCCTCAAAGTGCAATAAACTCGCAGTAACTAGACAGCAAGACTGGTTTAACTTTGCAATCCAGATTCTTTAACAATTATATGTTAGATGCAAACATTTCTCAGTAACTTTTACAAAAAAAATAAAAAATCCTCATAATCAGTTAGGAGTTATGAGTTATGAGTTAAGGATATTTAATTGTCCCCATCTCCCCCTCCTCCCCATAAAATCTGCCAATTTGGCTTAAAAAAAGAAAAATATTAGCTATCTTGGAATAAGTTTTTCGCAAGTTCTATTTATAAGAATTTTTACTAAATATATTTACGTGGTTTATAGATTCGGTGTAAGTGGTGATTTTTCGTGTAAAACTAACTTTGTATTGGTAGATACAGAATTTGAGCCGTGGATGGATAAAAAGCGGCTTGGATAAAATAGCGGTGCAATTTAGAAAAAAGATGTCAATAAGGAGAAGGAAAACATATTATTAACTAGTAAAAAATCAAAATATATTCAATCAAAATTTTAAAATATATAATATTTGACAGACATAATTTATATTTTATGGTGTTAAGATAGAAAACATAAGCAGTTAATAAATCAGGCTGCTAATCTACGATAATAAGAGAGGAAAACAATGGCTGACACCCAAACTGTATTGCAAAATTTTGGTCAAGTTTATGATAATCCAGTCTTACTTGATAAGAGCGTCACTGAGCCAGTATGTGAAGGTTTTAACGTTGTATTAGCTAGTTTTCAAGCCTTATATATTCAGTATCAAAAACATCATTTCGTTGTAGAAGGTTCGGAATTCTATTCGCTACACGACTTTTTTAACGATTGCTATGGAGAAGTACAAGGACATATCCATGAAATTGGAGAACGTTTGAATGGACTTGGCGGCGTACCTGTTGCTTCTTTCAGTAAATTAGCGGAATTATGCTGCTTTGAGCAAGAATCCGATGGTATCTATTCTTGTCGTCAAATGATAGAAAACGACTTGAAAGCAGAGCAAGCTATGATTGGGGTAATTCGTCGTCAAGCTACTCAGGCTGAGAGTTTAGGCGATAGAGCCACAAGACTTTTGTACGAGAAAATTCTTCTCAAAACCGAGGAACGCGCTTACCATTTATCTCACTTCCTAGCTAAAGACAGTTTAACTTTGGGATTTGTTCAGTCTGCTCAGAACTAACAATATTTTGCCAG
This sequence comes from Calothrix sp. CCY 0018, assembly GCF_963920925.1. Lineage (NCBI taxonomy): Bacteria > Bacillati > Cyanobacteriota > Cyanophyceae > Nostocales > Calotrichaceae > Calothrix > Calothrix sp. CCY 0018. The sequence goes on from NZ_CAWUDI010000032.1 coordinate 38,420, forward strand.
AATTAGAACAATCTTATCTACGTTTTTGCTGAATAAAATTTCGTATATAACTCAAAAAAATATAGTTTATGGCAGAGGATACATCTTTATCTCTCTGCCATTTTTAATTAGGTATCAAATTAATTAATTAATTTATTATACTTAGCTTAATATTTTCTTACAAATACTTTTATAAAAAGCTTTTTAAATTTATTTTGAGAAGAATTATCGTTTGCTTAAACTCAATTGATTTTAATTACTATTAATTTGACGTTTGCCATATAAAGATTTTTGATCCAGTAATTCCGAGTAATTAAGATTATTTTTCAATTGTTTGCAACTCATAATTTATATCTGCTTAATCTAATTAAAACGAAAAGGTAGATCATGAGTTAAAGGTGCGTATGCAATCTGGGGAAACATATATTGTTCGTGTGCCTTTAATCCAACCTACTACTACCTTTGTCCCACTAAGTCTAGATAATGGTAGCTTTGGGTAGGTTTAATAGAATTGCAGCGTTTTGATAATAAATTGCGTAAGTGTGAGTAAAGACCTTTAAAATGATCGGGATTCATATTTTCGTATTTAAAGGTAACAGCTATGCCCCGTCGTCAAGACCTTCAAAAAATCTTATTATTAGGTTCTGGCCCAATCATTATTGGACAAGCCTGTGAGTTTGATTATTCTGGAACCCAAGCCTGTAAATCTTTGCAGGAAGAAGGTTACGAAGTTGTGCTGGTGAATTCTAACCCAGCTACTATTATGACCGATCCCGAAACGGCTGACAGGACTTATATTGAGCCGTTAACGCCAGAAATGGTCGAAAAAGTCATCGAAAAAGAACGTCCCGATGCTTTACTACCAACGATGGGGGGACAAACAGCGCTTAACATAGCTGTAGCTTTGGCAAAAAATGGTGTTTTAGATAAATATGGTGTTGAATTAATTGGAGCAAAGTTACCAGCTATTGAAAAAGCTGAAGACAGAAAACTGTTTAGCGATGCAATGGCGCGAATTGATGTGGCAATTTGTCCTAGCGGTACTGCTTCAACTTTGGAAGAAGCTAGAGTTATAGCTAAAGATATTGGCAGCTATCCGTTGATTATTCGTCCTGGTTTTACTATGGGCGGCACGGGTGGCGGTATTGCCTACAATCAAGAAGAATTTGAAGAAATGGCCCAAGCGGGTATTGATGCTTCACCCGTATCGCAAATTCTGATCGATCAATCTTTGTTGGGTTGGAAAGAATACGAATTAGAAGTAATGCGCGATTTGGCGGATAATGTGGTGATTATCTGTTCGATTGAAAATATTGACCCGATGGGTATTCATACGGGAGATTCGATTACCGTTGCTCCCGCGCAAACGCTCACCGATAAAGAATATCAACGCTTGCGAGATATGGCAATTAAAATTATCCGCGAGATTGGTGTGGAAACTGGCGGTTCTAATATTCAATTTGCCGTTAATCCAAAAACTGGGGAAGTAGTTGTAATTGAAATGAACCCCCGCGTTTCTCGCAGTTCGGCTTTAGCTAGTAAAGCCACGGGTTTTCCTATAGCTAAAATGGCAGCTAAATTAGCTGTCGGCTACAGCTTAGATGAAATTAAAAACGATATTACAAAGGAAACTCCTGCATCCTTTGAACCAACGATTGATTATGTTGTAACCAAAGTTCCCCGTTTTGCTTTTGAAAAATTTCCCGGTTCTTCCTCGGTGCTGACAACTCAAATGAAGTCCGTAGGGGAAGCAATGGCAATCGGTCGTACTTTTAACGAATCCTTCCAAAAAGCCTTGCGCTCGCTGGAAACTGGACGCGCTGGCTGGGGTTGCGATCGCCATGAAAAATTACCTTCTGGCGAACAAATCCGCGCTCAATTACGAACGCCAAATCCAGATCGGATTTACGCGGTGCGTCACGCGATGCAGCTAAAAATTAGCATTGAGGAAATCTACGAACTAACTGGAATTGACCATTGGTTTTTAGATAAGATGCAGCAATTGCTGGAGGTAGAAAAATTTATCAAGCGAACTCCTCTCGAACAGTTGACAAAAGAGCAATTGCATGAAATCAAGCAATATGGTTTTAGCGACAAACAAATTGCTTTTGCAACCAAAACTACCGAAGATACAGTTCGAGCAAAACGTAAGCAATTAGAAGTTATCCCAGTTTATAAAACAGTAGATACCTGTGCTGCGGAGTTTGAAGCATTTACTCCCTACCATTACTCCACTTACGAAGAAGAAAACGAAATAATACCGAGCGACAAGCCCAAGGTAATGATTTTGGGTGGAGGTCCCAACCGTATCGGGCAGGGGATCGAATTTGACTATTGCTGCTGTCACGCCGCTTATGCTCTCAAAGATGCGGGCTATGAAACGATAATGGTTAACTCAAATCCAGAAACGGTTTCCACCGATTACGACACCAGCGATCGCCTTTATTTTGAACCGCTAACCTTAGAAGATGTCCTGAATATCATTGAAGCTGAGAATCCGGTGGGGATAATCGTTCAATTTGGAGGACAAACACCTTTAAAATTAGCATTACCTTTACAGGAATATTTACGGACAACCGGCTCGCCAAAAACACAAATTTGGGGAACTTCTCCCGATTCTATCGACGCTGCTGAAGATAGAGAAAAATTTGAGAAAATTCTTCAGGGATTAGATATACTTCAACCACCCAATGGTATTGCTAGAACCTACGAAGATGCTTTGATTGTCGCCAAACGTATCGGTTATCCGGTAGTAGTACGTCCCAGCTACGTATTGGGTGGGAGAGCGATGGAAATCGTTTACTCGGATGCCGAACTGGAACGCTACATGACTTTTGCGGTACAGGTAGAACCAGAACATCCCATATTAATAGATAAGTTTTTGGAAAACGCTACAGAAGTAGATGTGGATGCGATTGCCGACAGCACGGGTAAAGTCGTGATTGGCGGCATAATGGAACACATCGAACAAGCCGGAATTCACTCCGGAGATTCAGCCTGTGCGCTGCCTACAATTTCCCTACCGCAAGCAATTCTCGAACAAATTCGTACTTCTACTATCAAGCTGGCACAAGCTTTAAAAGTGATCGGATTAATGAACGTCCAATTTGCTATTGTAGGCATTCAAACCTATTCTCCTCAAGTTTATATTTTAGAAGCCAATCCCCGCGCTTCCCGTACCGTACCATTCGTTTCTAAAGCAACAGGCGTACCTCTAGCGAAACTAGCATCTTTGATTATGTCTGGCAAAACTTTAGAAGAACTTGGATTTACCCAAGAAGTTATACCATCGCACATTGCTGTTAAAGAAGCAGTATTACCATTCAATAAATTCCCAGGCACCGACACTATTTTAGGGCCAGAAATGCGTTCGACTGGCGAAGTAATGGGTATAGATAGTGACTTTGGCAGGGCCTATGCAAAAGCCGAAATGGGCGCGGGAGAGCATTTACCTTTAAGCGGTACGGTGTTTGTATCTATGAACGACCGCGATAAAGCTGCTGCGATTCCGGTAGTCAAAGAATTTATTCAACTGGGATTTTCTGTAATGGCAACAAGCGGTACTCAGCGAGTACTTAAAGAAAATGGTTTAAATGTACAGCAAGTACTCAAACTACATGAAGGTCGTCCCCACGTTCTTGACGCGATCAAAAATCGTCAAATACAGCTAATTATTAACACTCCTTCCGGGCAAGAAGCCCAAAGCGATGGTAGATTGATTCGACGCACGGCATTATCTTACAAAATACCCATGCTGACCACAATTGCAGGTGCAAAAGCAACCCTTGCCGCCATTCGTTCTTTACAAAATACCAACTTGGATGTGAAGCTGATTCAGGATTACTGCTTAGTCCGGTAAGGTGATGGGGGATGGGGGGATGGGGGGATGGGGGGATGGGGGGACAAGGAGAATTTTAACCTTTGACATGCAGACCTTAATTACTCCTAACTCCTAACTCCTAACTCTCACCCATGCTCGATCAAAATGCATTAATAAAAAAAACCAATAGTTACCATTTTTATACTTGATTTTGTAACTAAAATTTCTAAAAAAGGCTCTAAATTTAAATATTTCAGGATATTCTTTAGGAAAAATTTAAGTTTATTTACCAATAATACAGGCGACAATAGAGAAAAGATTTTAATCGTGGTCGGAAAGTTTTCATAAATGTTACAATTGTTTACTATATATAAAATTGGAGAAATGTTTAATTAGCTACCTTATATCTAACTGTAGGTACTTGTGAAGCAGGGTTAAAAACTGCAAATATTAGCAATTAATAATCAAATATAAAATTACTCTTATGCCGAGTTTTTAGAGTGCCTTAATCGCATTTTACAGAATCTGGGTTATCTACTTTTTTGAGGTATGCCCGGTTTATGCATCTATCTACTTGTAAACTTACCGTCAATATTTATTTTCATTACCCTTTATGCCTAGCGCTATGAAGACCGTTCAGACACCTAAAGACCTCGTGCGGACTTATCTGCGCGAGATTGGTCGCGTACCACTTTTAACTCACGAGGAGGAGATTTTGCTCGGCAAGCAGGTGCATCGTGCAACAGTCTTGCAATCGGTGAAAGAATCCCTGACGACCGAATTAAAGCGTCAACCAACGTTGGATGAATGGGCAGAGCGTGCGAAGTTAGCACCTCAAGAGTTAGAAGAAACGATAGAAAAAGGCGAAGTTGCTAAACGCAAAATGGTAGAAGCCAATTTGCGACTTGTAGTTTCAGTTGCGAAAAAATATATTAAACGTAATGTCGATCTACTCGATCTAATTCAAGAAGGTAGTATCGGAATGCAGCGCGGTGTAGAAAAGTTTGACCCCAGTAAAGGTTATAGGTTTTCTACCTATGCTTACTGGTGGATTCGTCAAGCTATTACTCGCGCGATCGCAGAAAAAGGTCGTACAATTCGTCTACCGATTCACATTACCGAAAAACTTAACAAAATAAAGAAAGCGCAGCGTCAATTATCACAAAAGTTTGGACGTGCTGCGACAGTAACCGAATTGGCACAAGAATTGGAATTGACTCCGAAGCAGGTACGAGAGTATTTAGAAAAAGCTCGCGTTCCATTATCATTGGATTTGCGTTTAGGGGACAATTATGATACAGAGCTTGGAGAAATGTTGGAAGATCCGGGTGCTTCTCCAGAAGATTTTGTCATGCAATCTTCATTGTCATATGAATTAGAGTCTTTGATAGCCGATTTGACTCCCCAGCAGCGACAGGTTATTATTTTGCGCTTTGGTTTAAATGATGGAAAAGCAATGACGCTTGTGAAAATAGGCGAGCAGCTTAATATTAGCCGCGAACGAGTACGTCAAATTGAGCGAGAAGCTTTAAATAAACTTCGCAAGTCCAAAGGTGATATAAATGAATATTTGGCTAGCTAAAAAGTTCACCTTTAGCAATTAGGCAAGTTAATACTGTTGGGTGGAGGCAAGCTGGGGGAGAAAAGAACTTTAGGCTTTTTCTATACATCCCTCAAACTTGCCTTAGCTAGCAACAAGGTAAAGACGCAGAAACTTTCTATATAATATATATGTAATTTTTAAAAGGGATTTCGTAAGGGGAAGAAACAAATATCTACCTCATTTTTTGTTGAAAATTTTTACTATAACGTTTCTCAGTCTATTGGGGTATATCTCAAAACCTCACCCCCAACCCCTCTCCTGATTTATGGAGAGGTGAGATAAAGCATAGCTTTATCGGGGTGAGGTAATCGCTGTACTTCAGTTGCTTAGTAAACGCTATAATAGCTTAAAAATACAGGAAATTAAGAGGAGAAAAGGGAATTGAGGTTGAGCTAATGGTAATCCTTATTGCCTATTTCCCTTTCGCTTGACCTAAGCTTTTTATAAAAAATACTATGCTTATGGTACGGTTAAACCTACTTTGAATCGAGAATATATTTGTTACATTAAATGTACGCAGAAAAATAATAAACATTAAAACTTCAGTACAGCATACAGCAGATAAGATACGAGTTACTTATTATACTGTTATCCTGAAAATATAAGGAGGAAAAACGTGAGTAATCCATCCAATCGAGTTTCGGATTTTTTTAATGGGGAATCCCAAAGTGCTAATTTATTATGGCAATACGTTAGCTCTTTAAGTCCTGAGACACTTAGCCAATTATCTAAACCAGCTTCTCCAGAAGTATTAGGGGTAATAGAGCGCAATATTATAGGACTGCTAGGGAGTTTGCCTCCAGAACATTTTAATATCAATATCAACACTAATCGTGAAAGCTTAGGTAAATTATTAGCATCGGCAATGATTAGCGGTTATTTTTTACGCAATGCAGAACAAAGGATGAACTTTGAAACAGCTTTGCAAGATATTGAATTAAATCAACAGAAGAATGACCTCTAATTCGCAACAAACAGCTTGGCAACCCATAAAAGAAACATTTTCCGTTAATTTAGTAACCAATTAATAACCAATTTTTTTGTTCCTGTTTGTTCGCGAGAAGGAATATCATTTGCTGACTTTGATTAAAATTAGCAGAAAAATTACTTTTATGCTCCCCGAAAGCTACCGGAACCGCGCACAGTGCCCCTAATTTTTAATTATGGGGGTGTAGTGCGCCACCGGAATTCATTCCCCATGATACTCTAAAAAGCGCTTATCCATTTGTAAGTAATGTGAGAAAATAGAAGGAGGGAGGTGATTCAAGATGTTTAATCTGACTTACGAGTTCAAACTAAAGCCAACAGAAAATCAAATAAAAACTTTTGAGAAATGGTTAGAAACTCATCGTAGAGTTTACAACTATGCTTTAGCCGATCGTAAAGACTGGTATAAATCCGGGTCATGCCAGATTAAAGCTTGCAGCCTTCGTAGTTGCTACATCATCCCAGCCGATGCACCATATCCAACATTTGGTCAACTAGACAAGATAGCAAAGTAATAAGAATTAGAAAGAGAGGAGTGAAAAAGTAGAATAGATAATTTTTGCCTAATTCCTAACTCCTAATTCCTAACTCCTAACTCTTAACTCCTAACTCACTCTTCTTTTTGTACTCGTCTTCTGATCGATTCCGCATGGGATGTTAACCCTTCAGCAGTAGCTAGTACATCTATTGCACCAGCGACTTTATCTAATGCTGTTTGCGAATACTGAATAATACTAGAGTGTTTTAAGAAAGTTTCGACCCCTAATGCGGAAGCATATCTAGCTGCACCGGAAGTTGGTAAAGTATGATTTGGGCCTGCTAAATAGTCTCCCACGGCTTCTGGAGTAGAATGACCTAAAAATATTGCCCCAGCATGACGAATATGAGGTAATAACGCCCAAGGATCGGATACTTCTAACTCTAAGTGTTCTGGAGCAAATTCGTTAGAGAATTGTGCGGCAACTTCTAAAGACTCTACTATCACTACCAAACCGTAATGAGCAATAGCTTTTTCTGTATTTAACCGCCTTGGATGGTCAACTAATTGTCTTTCCAAAGCCACCTGTACATCCTTGGCTAAAGCAGCATCGGTAGTTAACAATATCGCTGCTGCCATTGGATCGTGTTCGGCTTGAGCTAATAAGTCCGCCGCAACGTGTATGGGATTTGCTGTTTCATCGGCAATAATTAATACTTCGCTTGGTCCTGCCAGTGAATCAATACCAACCGTTCCGTAAACTAACTTTTTCGCCAAGGTAACGTAAATGTTTCCCGGCCCAGTAATGACGTTTACTTTAGGAATAGTTTTAGTGCCGTAGGCTAAAGCGGCAATTGCTTGCGCTCCTCCAATACGATAAATTTCGTCGATTCCGGCTTCTCTTGCTGCCACTAATACAGCTGGACTAATTCCCTTTTCGCTTCCTGGTGGTGTGACCATCACCCGACGCGGGACTCCCGCCACTTTCGCTGGAATGGCGTTCATTAATACAGTACTTGGGTATGAAGCTCGACCTCCCGGTACGTATAAGCCCGCAATATCTACGGGAGTATACCTTTTACCTAAAACAACTTCATCATCACCAAAGTTGACCCAGCTTTTAGGAACTCGCTGTCGATGAAATGCTTCTATTTTTGAGCGGGCCAGTTTAATAGCTTCTAACAAATCCTTAGAGATATTTTTGTACGCTTCGTCGAATTCCGAATCGGTTACTCGTAATTCTTCAGCATTAAGGATTTGATGATCAAATTCGGCAGTGTAATGTAATACTGCTTTATCGCCTTGGCGCTTCACCGCTTGCAGTACTTCCCGCACCGTCGCTTCTTTGTGAAGCACCTGTTCGTCATTAGTGCGATCGCAGATACGTTGCAATTCTGCTATAACGTCTGCCTGCTGATTAATAATTCGCAGCATGGAGTAAGGACAATGCTTTCCTAGAGACAATTCGGGCATTTGAGGAATGGGAGTATTGCTCCTTGCCATAGCTAGGTGCAGGCAAAGTAGGTTAACTCTCTCCTCTAGCTTAACCTGTGTTTTTTAAATACTCCCACGGTTGATTGTGGGATGAAAAATAATTTAATTACTTAACAACTTTTAGTCACGCTCCTACCTAGATTGGAACTGACGCTTGTTAATAGAAAGTTTTGTTAAATCTTACGAGACGCATTTTATTATAAGTAATTAAAGTGCTTCTCTTGATTCAACTCTCATGTTAACTTGTTGCCAGCAATAGGGGCTGCCCGTGCATATACACGAATATTACCCTCCTTTTCTTAAACTTTGTATGGACTAAGTATAATTTTTGCTTCTTTTTTGCTTTACTGACTATTACTGGTATAGACACAATATAGCCTTAAGCCTCTACATTTACATTACGATAACTATATTTAACTAATAGCTTTTGCTAATCACTAAACATATAGGCGGCATAGATTAGATTACTTTGTATATATGGTACTTAATTTTAACGCATTTCTAGATTGGAACGTACTTTTTAAGATTTTGGATTTTAGATTAGGAGTTATACGTTAGGAGAAATTAAGGTCAAAGGTTAAAGGTTAAAATTCTCCTTGTCTCCTTGTCTCCCCATCCGCCCATCTCCGATGGTATGAATTGGGGCTTGAAACTGCTTGAGAAAAATGACACATCAAGTCATACTTCATTCTCGTAACTGAATGCTGCAAAAATTACACATGAAAAATCCGTCCTACAAGGCAATTCCTACTTGCGCTTGGAGCCGTTCTATTGGTTTGGATTGGGATAAACCCTACACCGTGCGTAAAGCTAGTAATATTGATGATGGCCCTTGGCACGGAATGCCTCTGGGTGGTTTTGGTGCTGGCTGTATCGGGCGTTCTTCACGGGGAGACTTTAACCTGTGGCATATCGATGGTGGGGAACATACTTTCGGGAATATCGCAGCTTGTCAGTTTAGCGTGTTTGAAAGTAGCAAAAATCAAAGTGTTGCTTATGCATTGTCTACAGTACCAAGTAATGATGGTACTTTGTCGGCTTGGAATTTTTATCCTCAATCCAAATCCAAAACCGATTATACGGGAACTTACCATGCGTTATATCCCCGCAGTTGGTTTGTATATGAAGTCTTTCAAGCACAGTTAAGTTGCCAGCAATTCTCCCCGATTTGGGCTGATAATTACCAAGAATCCAGCTACCCGGTGGCAATGTTTGTTTGGAATGCTAATAATCCGACTTCGGAGCCGATCACTATAAGTATTATGCTGACTTGGCAGAATATGGTGGGGTGGTTTACTAATACCGTGAAATCTCCGGAAGTGGAAATGCGAGATGATGGTAGTCCAGTTTATGATTACCAACCAAATTTAGGTGAAAGTCAAAATAATTTTAATCGGTTAATTGAAAATCCTGAATCCGTTGGTTGTGTATTAGATAAAGTAGGTACCGCAGAGCCAGTAGAAGGAGAAGGTACTTGGTGTATTGCTACTGCTAAAAATCCAAAATTAGAAATTTTTTACCACAATCGATGGAATCCGACTTGTACTGGTGAAGATATTTGGCAAAGCTTCGCTGAAAATGGTTCTTTAGCTAATATTGTTGATGAAACTCCCGCAGTTCAAAACGAACAAATAGGGGCAGCGATCGCCGTGCGTTTTACTCTTCAACCAGGAGAAAGTTTAGAAATACCTTTTGCTGTGGCTTGGGATTTTCCTGTAACAGAATTTGCATCCGAAACTACATACAAGCGCAGATATACTGACTTTTTTGGCGATAATGGTAAAAATGCTGGCAATATTGCTACTAATGCTCTGAAAGAATATCAAGATTGGCTCGATCAAATTCAAGCTTGGCAAGAACCAATTATTGAACGCTCGGATTTGCCCGACTGGTTCAAAATGGCTTTGTTTAACGAACTTTACGATCTGACTGCTGGCGGTACTTTATGGAGTGCGGCATCAAAACGCGATCCAGTAGGTCAATTTGCCGTACTTGAATGCTTGGATTATCGCTGGTATGAAAGTTTAGATGTGCGGCTTTACGGTTCTTTCGGCTTGTTAATCTTGTTTCCAGAATTAGAGAAAGCTGTAATTCGTGCTTTTGCCAGAGCAATCCCCGATAGCGATGAAAAAACCCGTGTCATCGGTTACTACTATACTATAGGCGCGGAAAGTCATGAAGCTGTTCGTAAAGTTAAGGGCTCGACACCGCACGATTTAGGCGCACCCAACGAACACGTTTGGGAAAAGACAAATTACACCAGCTATCAAGATTGCAACCAGTGGAAAGATTTGGGTTGTGATTTTGTCTTACAGGTGTATCGAGATTTCCTTTTTACAGGTAGTAATGATATTGATTTTCTCGTAGATTGTTGGAATGCGATTGTTGAAACTTTAAACTATCTCAAAGCTTTTGATCGAGATGACGACGGTATTCCAGAAAATTCTGGTGCCCCGGATCAAACCTTTGATGATTGGCGGTTGCTCGGCGTAAGTGCTTATTGTGGCGGGTTATGGTTAGCTGCCTTAGAAGCGGCGATCGCCATCAGCGAAGTTTTGTTAACCGAGGAAGTACAAATCGAGAATTTAGCAGCACAAAAATCCATTTACGAAGCATGGTTAGAAAAATCTCGTCCCGTTTATCAAGAAAAGCTATGGAACGGTAAATTTTATCGTCTTGATAGTGAAAGCGGTTCTGATGTGGTAATGGCGGATCAATTATGCGGGCAATTCTACGCTCGTTTATTGCGGCTACCGGATATTGTACCTCCGGAATGCGCTATTTCAGCTTTAGATACCGTTTATGATGCTTGCTTCCTTAAATTCAACGACGGTAAACTTGGTGCTGCTAACGGTTTGCGTGCCGATGGTTCACCCGAAAATCCCGATGCAACTCATCCTTTAGAAGTATGGACGGGAATCAACTTTGGAATCGCCGCTTTTCTAGTACAAATGGGAAATATTTCGGAAGCATTTAAGTTAACAGAAGCTGTAGTAAATCAAATTTATGACAACGGCTTACAGTTTCGCACCCCCGAAGCCATTACCGCAGTTGGCACCTTCCGTGCCTGCGTGTACCTGAGAGCGATGGCTATTTGGGCGATTTATTTAACAATCGATTAAGCTCTGCTTGGGAGATGGGGAGATGGGGAGAGAGGGGGTAGATAATTATCTACTCCTAACTCCTAACTCCTAATTCGTGACTCCTAACTCTCAATCCAAAATCTAAAATCCAAAATCCAAAATCAAACAACTCCTAACTCCTAATTATTCCCTACTCCCTATTTTAAAGATTAAATTGTTATTTTTAAAATGCAAATGATATTAGCTCTAATTATAACTACAGCTAATAAGTCGCAATATATGTTCGCAACGAACAAGTTTTATGCTAATAAATCCGATTTTTATGAAGATTTGTTTGCTAAATACTAGGAATTATGGTCTTTATAGGTCGCATTTTTATCCTAAAAGTATCTAATTGTAAATTATTTACTCGTTAGAGTTTGTACCCAAACATACATATTTATTTTACTTAAAACAATGAACACCAATTGAAGTAAAATTAAAACTTCGATAAAGTATAAGATGTTTATTGACGGTAGGGGCTGAAATTTAATAACAATGCATTTAATGGTAATTAATGCTTTAGTAAAATCAAAAAATGGGTTTGGCTAGCTAAATGTTTTATTTTAAACTTTCACTGTACGAAAACCCACTAACTATTTATAAAACAAAAATGAAAGAATAACTAGTAATTATTAATACGGGTGCAAAGAGAGAATAAGCGATCGACAATTAGGATAAAATCCTATATTGAAAGTATTTAGAGCTTCTTTTAAACTACCGCTGCAAGTTTTAACTAAAGTCAATAAAGTTACTTTAAATAGAGATTAAACAATGGACTCGTACCCAGGTTTGGGAGTTCAGAAAGCAGATAATGATACAACAAATACTCCGTTATTAACTGCTTCCGAAGCTATTTACCAGCTTTGGAAGCAGGTTATTGGAGATACTAACCTCCCATCTGAGTTTAAAGAAGCTTGGATAGCGAGAAAGTTTGAATTAGGTGATGAACTAACTCAGTACAATTGCGTCGGGCACTCATCTGTTCGCGGTGGTGTTGTTTACTTGATTTGTCAAGGTAAAGTCCGATTGCTAGGTTTTGATCAATTTTTGGGCAAGGAAGTTTCAATTCAACTGCTCGATCCAAATCAATTTTTTGGAGGGGATGATCCATTTTGCGATGGATTTCAAGAATATCGAGCTGTGGCATCTAGTAGTGGAATGCTTTTGCAAATTTCTTCACAAAAACTTGATATTTGGTTGCAGCGTTACCCTGCTTTGTTCGATTATTTTTCACAAATTACTCAAGAGCGTCAAAAGTTAATCTTTTTCAAGACGCTGACAGAATTGCGTTCGGCTAAGCTCTATCTATCGCAAAATACTCCTACTTTACAAAAGCTACTTGCTTATTTTCTCAACATAAAGATTAATGCAGGTTCTTCTTTAACAGCATCTCCAAGAGAAGGGCGTTTTTGGCTTGTCAGTGGCGAAATATGCAGCATTTCTGGGAAAAATCGACCCCCTACAGTAGGGGAAAGTTGGGGATATCCGAATCCAATCCCAGTGGATTTTATCTCTCAAACCGATTTATCGCTGTTTTATCTACCGAAACAACACTTTGATGCAGTTGCGGAAATTGTACCAGAGTTGAAAACTGTTGAAGTTGGTTCTCGTTTCAAGGTTAAGAATGATGAAGTCGAAGAAGATTCCAAGGTTGAGTCGAAATTGCAGCCTGTTGCCCCCGATAGGGAATTAATTTCTCGGCACCTGCAATTTGATCGTCAACATCCCCGTCGACGCTGGTTTGGGACTTACCCTTTTGTTCAACAACAAAGTTCCTCAGATTGCGGTGCGGCGAGTCTGGCAGCGATTTGTCAATACTGGGGTAAACGTTTTAAGTTAAATACTCTGCGTTCTATTGCACACATAAACTCTATGGGTGCGGAGTTTAGCGATTTAATAAATGCGGCTGAAACCTTGGGATATCAGGCTTTAGGAGTAAGAGCTTCTTTTAATGAATTGGAGTCGCAACCATTACCTTGGATAGCTCATTACCAGGGAAATCACTATATAGTTGTATGGCGGATCGAAGATAGCTCTGTATTTATTTCAGATCCAGCTATAGGAAAAAGATGGGTTTCTCGTGATGAATTTGAAGTAAATTTTACAGGATATGCCTTACTTTTATCTCCCACTGAAAATTTCTATAGTCAGAAGAATGAATTTATTTCTTTTGAAAGATTCCATCAGTTTTTTGCAAATAATCGACCTTTATTAGCCAAAATAATTATTGTTTCGATACTGCTACCTATTTTAGGTGTAGTTCCAGCAATACTAGCCCAAACCGTAATAGATGCAGTTACCACGGCTAAAAATTTGGATTCGATCAATATTTTTGGCTTCGGGTTTCTTGTATTCGGGTTTGGGCGTATAGCTTTAACCGCAGTACGTCAGCATCTTCTAGACTATTTGTCGAACCGCTTAGATATAACCCTAATAGGCGATTTTGTGAGTCGTACCCTGGAGTTACCATTATCTTTTTTTGCATCCCGCAGAGTCGGAGATATTCTGGGGCAAATTCAAGAAAACTCTAAAATTCACCGCTTTTTAACTCGTCAAGCCATAACTACCATTTTGGATGGGTTAATGACGCTTGTCTATTTCGGGTTGATGGCTTATTACAGTTGGCAACTTACTTTAGTGGTAGTGAGCTTTATTCTACCGATGATGTGCTTGAGTGCGGTAGTTAATCTATTTGTAAAAAAAATTGGCAGACAATATGCTTTTGATTCTAAAGCACAGAATGGAGTAATCGTAGAAATTGTTAGCGGCATTAACGCAATCAAAACTGAAAAAGCCGAAAATTCTTTGCTACAGCGCTGGGAAGAACATTTTACCAAGATGATAAAGACGCGATCGTCAGGGCAAAAATTATCTAATAGGTTGCAGTTAGCAAGTAGTTTAATTAATCACATCGGCAGTACGACAGTGTTGTGGTATGGCACCCAGATGGCGATCAATTCTCAAATCTCTATAGGCGAATTTATTGCTTTCAATATGCTTGTGGGCAATACGATCAACCCGATGTTGGCATTGGTAAAGCTGTGGGATGAATTTCCGGACATACTAACTTCCATTGAAAAATTAGATGATGTTTTAGCTACCGAGAGCGAAGAAAAAACACAAAAAACTTTATCCGTATTACCTGCTATTCGCGGTGAGGTGCATTTTGAAAATGTCAGCTTTAGCGAATTAGGCACAGGAGCAGAACTTACTGAAGAGAGTTCGCAACAGGGGGATATTTTGCAAAATATTTCTTTTCGCGTCAAGCCAGGACAAACCATCGCTATTGTGGGAGGCAATAATTGCGGTAAAAGAGCCTTAGTTAAGTTGCTTTCTGGCTTGTACCATGCCGATAGCGGACGCATTCTAATTGATGGACATGATATTACCCAAGTGACGTCATTATCTTTGAGAAGACAATTCGGTGTAATATCGCAAGAATTTTTCCTGTTTTCAGGAACAATCCTAGAAAATATCACTTTGTACAATCGAGAATTTAGCCTTGAACAAGTTCAAGCTGCTGCCAAACTCGCGGGAGCGCACGCTTTTATCGAGGCACTGCCTTTAGGCTACAGCACTATCGTTGGAGGAGGAATCAAGCTAGATGCCAAACAGCAGCACAAATTAGCTATTGCTAGGGCTTTAGTTAAAAATCCTCGTATTTTAATTATCGATGAAGCTAATAATTCTGTTGATTCGCTTTCTGAGTATAAGTTTCAACAAAAATTAGCTCGCTTTGATCGTACTTATATTGAGACTGCACAAATTCGCACAACTTTTATTGTTGCTCCCAGTCTTAGTAGCATCAAAGATGCCGATACTACTTTAGTTTTTGACCGAGGTGTTTTAGCAGAGCAAGGAACTCATGAAGAATTAATGAAAAAAAGTAAGATTTATCCAAGCTTAATACAGCAGCAACTGGATATGTAATCTTACTAATCTAAATTATTAGCTTTAAATATTAAATGCAAAAGATTTGCAAAACAAAACGCTGATGAATGAGTCAGTGAAAATATCGTTTATCTAAAAATATGTGAATTTAACTTAATTTTAAAAATCTAAATACATGATATTTACATTTTCATTAAGTGTTCTTTATCATACTATATGAAATTTTATTATTTTATTTTATTAAAGATACCAAAAAAGTGTAACTATTGCAACTGATTCGCCGATTATTTTACTATCAAGCGAAAGCAACTTAATCATAAGTTTAAAAAACTTTGAGTAGTATTCATGTATATAAAATCTTTATATACAAAGGATTTAGCCTAATTATTAGTAATATAATAACTTGTACTTAGCTTTAAAAATATTTACTTAATTAATCAGTTTGTAGCGTTTACAATGCTATGTATATTCTCTTATTTTAGATATATGATATATAAATATTTAAGCAAAAGATTTTGATAGTCGATTACAATTATATCCATACAAATATTTGTAAATAGGGGGTCTAACCCCTCATTAAACAATTAATCAAGGACAAAAATTAAAGTTGCACAATACTTAAGTATTCGTATAATTATATTAAGTAGATTTAATGTAATAAAGCGTGATAGAAGACAGATGACATTCAAGACAAAAAATAGTATAAGTACTAATGTTGTTATCAACGATTAAAGATGAAGATATTTTGTTTGCTATACTAAAAATAAGAGATTTCACATAAATACTCCTAAAGTCAAAAAGTTTTTATTTATACAAAATGTTATCAGGGTCAAGTAATTCAATTAGGAGTTTAGGAGATGAGAAAAAGGCTCTTCTTGCTTCTACCAAATGCGAAGCGTAGATTTTTTATTACCAGTCATCTTACATTTATCTAGGTAAATTTTTGAAGCATGGTAGTACTCTTGCCAACTTACTATTACTGGAATTTTATTTTGGCAGTTGCAAGCATCCCTTCCTCGAAAAGGAAAGCCGGATTTTTGTTTAAATGGTTCAATTAATGAAAAGGATCGTCAGGTTAAATGCAGTCGAAAATATATGCCCAGAAGGCATTTTAGGGATGAATCAGCATAGTTTGCATCCCAATGAAAGTTTATCTCCCCAGAAGTTAATAATCTGCGGGGTGAGTTTAGCATCACCCATCTTAGTTTTTCCCAACACGTTAAATATAAATAATCGTAATATCTTATTTAGGCTAAAGACGGCTCTCCGGAATATACGATTCAATAGTTTATTGTCAAGTAAATTATTAAATCAGCTTCGGGAGGTACTTTCTTTTTTAGTCTTATGGGTTAGCATCACTGTTGTAGTGATTTTTGCGATGGGAAGAAAAATAAGAGTTAGAGAATATGCTACCGACTTTTTTAGAGAAGCACAATTGTACTTAGTAAAAGTCCGCAATCGTATGAAGTTTGAAGTGCTTCATCGAGTTGCAACACAGTTCATGTGTGAGAAAGTCGTTTATACCTACAAAGATACGAAAACTGTACAAGAATTAGCACAGAGTTATCAAATGGAATTGCTATGGGAGGGCAAAAAGTAATTAATTACATGGCTAATAACAAGCAAACTGTCTTATTCAAAGTAAATAGCACAGTTGATGCATTCATTATAAGTCACCACCATGCAGTTAGGATGCTCCTTTAATAACTCAAAACAGTTTCCGATTATCTCAGACAAATAAACGTAACAACGGCTAATCTAAATTATTCTAGATAACCAACACCATGAATCAAGATCCAATAGGCATTAGTAACAGTTTAGATAAGACAATACATTCGGAACAATTCGATCAAGTAGTCGAAGCAATTTTAGCAGGCAAGTATTCTTGGGCTTGTGTTTTAATGCTGCGTTTTGCTGGCTACAATCCTCTACATTACATTCCCTATCGAACTTACAACAGATTGATAAAAGAACACTCTCCAAAGAAATCAAAACCGCAGCACAATGAAAATATAAAAATAGCTAAGCAGAGTTGTAACCGAAGAAAAGATAGCAATGTGTCACCAAGTTGTTTAAATAAAATCAAAGACTTGGCTTATCTTGAAGTTGTGGGCAAACATAAAACAGAAATTCGTGGCGGCGCAAATCTTGACAAATGGTTAGAAACACAAATCCGGGAGTATCAATCAATGAAGCCCGATTTTCAGCTAGAAGAAAATCAAGATTTTGCGCTTAATTTCTGCGACTTTAATTAGTGTTCGGTCAATTTTGGGAAAATACGACCGTTGTTCCCAAGTTTTATTTATGCCTGTCATAATTTTTTGTATCTACCATGACAGGTTTGACTATTATTTATGAAATCTTTACAAAAGCGATATACTTTACTCCATAAAATTCTTGTAGCTTGAATATATTTTTTGTAGGTTCTATATTATAGCATTTTTATTTAAAAATTTAAACCAAAAATTTGAATTTATCAATAAAATAAGATTTTTATTTTACGGAACTTACGCAACTGCAACAAAGCGAGTAGCGTCTCCCGCAACAAACATCTCTCTGAGGCATTCTCAAGGTTAATATCCCCCTAAACCGCTCCTTTAAACTTAAACAAATGTATACCTTAGATGTTAATATCGCTGCAACTACTTCCATTTTATAATTGGCACTGATGCAATATCCCCCCAATCTGCCATTAATTTAGGAAGAGGCTTACCTAAGTGCTAATAATTAGGGTTTTCAGCAGCAACTTATTTATAATTATATTTTGCTATAGCTTATTTATGATTTGCAAGAAATAAGAACTCCAGTTTGATTTAAACTCATTTGTTAAGGTTTGATAAGATTATTGGGAACATTTTAAAGATAATTGTTCTAGTATCTTAGGGTAGATATTTATAAAAGCATCTATTACATATATATTGTTCAAATTAAATAATTACATATTATTCATAATTACTTTGAAATAAATATGCCAAAATGGCAAATAGAATTATCTTTTATACATTAAATTATAAATAGCAACAATAAAGGTGATTGAGTAATAAGTTTATTTATGAGGTAAAAAACTATGATTAATTATTAAAAGAGCAGAAATTGAATTGATTGAGCAGGCAATCGAAAAATGGGGCATATAACTTATTGGTTAATATCTATATTTTATCGTTGCTAATGGTGGTTCTTTTTTCAAGGAAGCTCAGACGAATAAATTAGAGCGGTGATTTTCCCCAATCTAATTTATTTAAGCTTTTACCTCCCCCTAACTATAAAAGCTAATCTAAAACTTCTTTCAACAAAAGCTAATAAAATACAAATCTATTAGCTTGATGAAAATCGAATAAGTAACGATTAAAAAATATTGCTAATATGAATTATTAACCGCACCTGAAGAAAGGTGAATATACTAATCCCAATTATTTAAGCGGATTATTTGTCCTGAAATGTATTAATAATTTATACTCTGACTTACTGGAAGCTAAGAAAAATAACTAGCTTCCAGTTTTTTGTTTCCTACCTAGATATATTACCCATTTTTAATTATTTAATGTAATATGCATACAAAAAAATCAGTATTTTCTACAATTGATATTTTTTGATTTTAAGGTACCTTCTTGAGAGAAGGTATTTATAAGAGTAGTTAACAAATTATTGTAAAAGACATTTGATAAAATGAAGCATCTAATACAGGATGTAGATTCATTATCAGATAGTCTAATGATTTTTAAATATTGATTTTACTTTAACTTAAATCAATATTTATATTCATAAAAACATTCAAGTGCCAGAGTGATTTTACTTAAATACTGATACAAAAATATGTGAGTACGCACAACAGTATAAAATGAATAATTTATTTTTCTAAAATTTACCTATGAATAACCAATTACAAATAGTTATGGAGCCTGATGAAATCATTAATTTTCTTAAGACGGAAATAAAATTAAAAGAAATATGTACCAGGGTTTTATATCAAAGAATTATTGAAAAAGCTGCACTTCAAAAAGGTATAAATGTTACTACAGAAGAAATTGAGATTGAGGCAAACCGTCAGCGTAGAGAAAAGCGTTTAGAAAAAGCTAGCGATACAGTTAGATGGTTAGAAAAGCAAATGCTGACTCCGTTAGACTGGGAAGTCGGGATTCGCAACCTTTTGCTCAAGCAAAAGCTAGCTTTAACACTATTTGGCAAGGAAGTAGAACAGTTTTTTATTCAAAACCGCTCCAAATTTGAGCAAGTTGTTTTATACCAATTTATTGTAAAAGACGAAAAACTGGCTCAAGAATTGTATTATCAAATTGAAGAAGCTGAAATCAGCTTTTATCAAGCAGCTCGTCTTCATGATATCGATCAAAATCGTAGATATAAATGCGGGTATGAGGGAAAAGTTTATCGATGGGCTGTCATGCCACAAATAGCACCTCTAGTATTTAGCGCATCTGTGAGGCAATTGGTTGGCCCGATAAAAACTGAAATTGGGTATCATTTATTTATGGTTGAAGACTATATACCCGCAGAATTAACATCCAACCGATATCAAGAAATTCTTGATAATATGTTTCAACAATGGTTGAATGCTGAGTTTGACTACATATATTCCAACTTTGAACTTAGTAGTTCTTCAGGCTTTTTTAGTTGATTAGTACTAGAATTACCTAAAATTACTGGGTAAGAGTAAGGAGTAGAAAGTAAGTATAAAATTTATATGTTCGATTACCTATGTAATTTCTTTTCCTCCTACTTACTATTGTCTACTTCTTTAAAAATTTTGGCAAGTTCGTAGAAGAGGGTTGGGGGGTTGGGGGGTTGGGGGCAACAGAGAGAGAAGACGGTATTAGTAAATAATGTTAGTTATTAAGCCGATATTCCTTGTATAGTAAATATTCCATCTTTTTTCGCCAATATTTCAGTATATTAAGCGCTTCAGAACCAAAATTTTTATACATCTTGAAGCCTGCCATAAATGGGACTTCATAAAGTCACTATCTGAGCATTGTAAACCTACTATAAAGATTTTTACTTCATCGCAAAAAAGTATTGACACAAAGTAGGCAAATTTACTAATAAGTAAATAAGTAAAAAAATTAGACGCGTATAGAATGAGTTATAATTGCTTAGTATCTAAATCGACTTCAAGTTAATTTTATATACATAAATATTTACCTATACTAAAAGGATTAATCTGTATTTTAATGCAATAATAAGTATGTCACGTAAATGCTTTTGTATTAGTTCTCTATAGTTACCATAAGACTAAAGGCTTTTTTCCGTTTTTTTAATTAAACTTAATTTTCATTGGTTTTGGAAGTTAAGGAAATAAACGGTTAGATAATATTTCGTAATATTCCTAAAGTTTACGTTTATAAAAAGCTTCTTTTGAAGTTGTATAAACTGTTCGTACTATGACCATAGATCAAAAAATGATGAAGGTATAGCTGCACGATTTATCAAAGAAGCAGATTGAATAATTTGTTATGCCTGCTCAAGAATCTAGAAATTAAAGTCTAGGTCTTATTACGCATCAGTTAAATATTCAATTAACCTTCAGCTACCAACCCGAACGTATAGTCTAAAATAGTATTCAATTTTTTGTAGCAAAAATAAATCGTTAATAATCTATTTCTACTAAATTACTTGGATTTGATTATCAAAGTATTTGCTGTAGTTTCTAATAAAAAAGACTCGTAAATAATAATTGTAGCCACGAATATTTTTAGGTGAAACAGTGTTTGTACAAGACAATATAGAACAACAAATTACCTCGGCTTTAGGTGAAAATATCTCTGAGGGAGAATTACGAAATTGTATAGAAACGGCGGCCACTATAGATGTACCTGTTGCGAAGCTGTTTTGGCAAGTAACAGAAGCTGAAAAAGGGCTTTATATTATCCTTGAAGGGAAAGTTAGACTTTTAGATTACTTTGAAAATTTAGTTACAACCCTCTGTGCAGGAGAATCATTTGGTGAAGCTACTCTATTTGAGCAACAAAAATTTATTCCTTATGCTGGTAGAGCATCGCATAATTTAAAACTTTGCTTTCTCAAACAAGAGATTTTACAGTCTTTGATGGATAAATATCCGAAAATTCATCAAAAGTTTTTAAAGAAAGCAGAGGTTTGGGATTTACTACTGTTGTGTCGGGAAAACTCCCAATTTCCTCAGCATTCATCCCAAGTAAACGGATTGCTTCAGGCTTTGTCGCTATTTGAAAAGCACAAATTGGAAGTCTCAGCAAAAATCCCCTGGGAACAAGATTTTCAATTGTGGCTGCTGCACCAAGGTGAAATATTGAATTCCGACGGCGAGATTTTGAAGCTGGGTAAAATATATCCTTTTGAAAAACGAGATAAATTGCACGTAGAAAAACCTACTATTGGTTATTTTCTTAAACAAGAAAACTTGCAAACAGCATTGCAATATTGTCCGGAATTAGCAGAATTTACGGCTAGTGGCGATCGCCCCCAAATTTCCCCAAAAGATCGAATTTCCCGAAAACGTCAGCCACTTCAGAAAAGGCAATCATTAGAACGTTTGCATAGCGATAAGATAATTCCGTTTCCAGGGGGAGATAACCAAACAAAACCCAATAAAAAAGCATCTCGCGCTTATTTCCCCAGCCCAAAGGTAAAAATGGGGCATTGGTGGGGACAGTTAACAAAGCGGTACCCTTATTATGCCCAACAAAGCTCCTCGGATTGCGGTGCGGCTTCCTTGGTAATGGTTGGTCGTTATTGGGGTAAATATTTTAGCGTTAGTCGCTTGCGAGATATGACTAATGCGGGGCGCAGTGGTGCTTCTTTACGTGCTTTAGCATCTGCGGCAGAAAATATTGGTTTTGCAACTCGTCCGGTAAAAGCCACTTTGGATAAATTAGCAGAACAATCTTTACCGGCGATCGCCCACTGGAAGGGGAATCACTTTATTGTTGTTTATGAAATTAATCAGAAGAAGGTAATTGTCGGCGATCCAGCTCGCGGTTCGCGTACTCTTACTCATGAGGAATTTACAGCAGACTGGACTGGCTATGCTTTATTGCTACAACCCACAGCCCTGCTCAAAAATACCGAAAATCAAGATGTTGGCTTATGGAAGTTTGTTGAGCTTGTCAAACCTCACTATAAAGTTTTGATAGAAGTCTTTATCGCTTCGGTAATTATGCAGCTATTCGGACTGGTAACACCTATTTTCACCCAATTGTTACTAGATAGAGTATTAGTACAGCGCAGCATTGCCACTTTAAACGCGGTTGGTTTGGGGATGATTGTTTTTGGGTTGTTCAATATTGCCATGAATGGAGTGCGGTCATACCTGCTCGCCCATACCGCTAACCGTATTAGTGTTTCCTTACTAGTAGGCTTTATTAAGCATACCTTTGGGTTGCCCTTAGCCTATTTTGAATCCCGTTTTGTCGGGGATATTATTTCGCGCATCAAAGAAAACCAGAAAATTCAAAGTTTTCTTACTGGACAAACCCTGTCAATTGTCTTAGATATGCTGACATTAGTTGTTTATCTCACCCTAATGTTTTGGTATAGCTGGAAAATGACATTGTTTGTGCTGCTAACGGTACCGCCATTTTTCATTCTGGCGCTGGCTAGTACGGGGATTTTACGCCGTATCTCCAGAGAAATTTTTAATGCTGGAGCCGAGGAAAACAGCTATATTATCGAATCTTTAACGGGAATTCGTACAGTGCGATCACTGGCAATTGAACAGTCTGTACGCTGGAAATGGGAGGAACTGTTAAACAATCGGGTGAAAAAATCATTTAATGCTAAGGTGATTGGAATTCGCCTTACCATGCTTACTGGTGGAATTCAAACCTTTACGAGTACGGGTTTAATGTGGTTTGGAGCGTGGCAGGTAATTCAAGGGGAACTCAGCGTCGGTCAATTAGTTGCTTTCAATATGTTGGTGGGTAACGTCTTAGGTCCTTTCCAGAGATTTTCTCAACTGTGGAATCAATTTCAGGAGATTGTTATTTCTACAGAACGTCTTAATGATGTCCTAGAAGCAGAACCCGAAGAAGACTTGCACAATAAACCCCGTAAAATGCTGGATAGACTAAACGGTCACATTCGTTTTGATAATGTTACCTTCCGGTATCACCCCGAAAGTAAAAATAACGTACTGGAAAATATTAATATAGAAATCAAACCCGAACAAATGGTAGCCTTGGTGGGTCGCAGTGGTTCGGGAAAAACAACTCTTTCTAAATTGATTTTAGGTTTATATCCACCCACCGACGGGAAAGTACTAATCGATGGACAGGATGTAAATGGTATTGCTCTACGCTCGCTGCGTTCTCAAGTCGGTGTTGTAGATCAAGACACCTTTTTATTCGGCGGTACTATCCGCGAAAACATTGCCATTGCTCACCCAGAAGCAACTATTGATCGAGTTATCGAAGCCGCACAATTAGCCGGAGCAGATGATTTTATCCAGGAATTACCGCTAAGCTATGAAACCCAAATTGGTGAAGGTGGTGGATTGCTCTCTGGAGGACAGCGGCAACGTCTGGCGATCGCCCGCGCTTTACTCGGCAATCCCCGCTTGTTACTGTTTGATGAAGCTACCAGTCATCTTGACACAGAATCAGAGCGGATCATTCAAAACAATTTGAAAACCATTCTCAAAGGTAGAACAAGCGTAATTATTGCTCACCGTTTATCTACAGTACGCAACGCAGACTTGATTTTGGTGATGGATAAAGGTGTATTAGTGGAAAGCGGAAGTCATCAAGAATTAATAGACAAAAAAGGTCATTATTATTACCTCAATCAACAGCAGTTAGCCCAAACTGCTTAATAGAAAGTTGGGCATTGGGCATTGGTAATTGGGAATTGGGAATTGGGAATTGGGAATTGGGAATTGGGAATTGGGAATAGTTAGGAGGAGTGCCGATGTGGTAATGGACTAATGGGGTAATAGTGGAGAAAGTCCCAACGTTTATCTCCTTGTCCCCTTGTCTCCTTGTCCCCCTGTCCCCCTGTCCCCTTGTCCCCCCATCTCCCCCGTTCCATATTTATAAATCAGGAGTTACAACTATGACATATGTATCACCAGATAACTCAGCAGCATTTGTTGAGGAAGAATATAACAAGAGTCAAAACAATAACCAAAATCAAAAAACAGATGATGAATATACCGATAAATCGCAATCAAGTGCAACAGATACAGGCGGCGATTTGCATTATGCTACAGAAGAACTTTTAGATGGTTTACCAAAGCTATGGACGAGGGGTGTATTATACGTATTGTTGGGCTTCCTGTTTATAGGTTTACCTTGGGCTGTTTTGTCGAAAATAGATGAAACGGGAAGTGCTAAAGGACGCATCGAGCCAAAAGGTGCAACTCAAAAACTGGATACCAGAACTGGTGGAAGTGTTAAAGCTGTTAAAGTGAGGGAAGGCGATACAGTAAAATCCGGGCAAATTCTTTTAGAACTCGATTCCGATATTTTAGAAACAGATTTACAGCAGACTCAAGCAAAGCTTTCTGGATTGCAAAATCAGAAAGCACAATTAGATATATTGAAAAAACAACTATTATCAACAATAAGCATTCAGGAACAACAAAATCAATCCCAAGGCTTGGAAAAAATGGCTCAAGTACAGCAAGCTAGACAAAATTTAGATGCTAAAGAGAGTGTTTTCCGACTACAGAAATTAGAAAAACAAGCTTTACTCAATCAGGTACAGCAGCAGATAAAAACCAATAGTAACGAGCAACAGTTCGCTCAACAGCGTTTAGCTATAGATACCAAAAGAGTTAGCCGCTTCAGTCGATTAGTCAAAGATGGAGCGGTTTCTGAAAATCAAGTCGATCAACTTAAAAAAGAACAGCAAGAAAGTAAACGACTATATGAGAGAACTATTACTGATGGTACACAAGCCCAATTACGTCTAACTGAAGAAACAAGCCGCTATCAGTCAACAATGAATCAGCTTTCCGCCGATATAGAGCAAGCCAAACTAAGATTAAAAGAACAACAAAATAGCTATCAAACCTTGTTACAAACAGGGAAACTGTCTATTTTACGAACTCAAGAACAACTCAAGGATACCAGCACCCAAATTTTAGCTACTGAATCCCAGATTGCTCAGACAGGCAGTCAAATCGCATCTTTAAAGCTACAGTTAAATCAACGAATAGTGCGATCGCCTATTGATGGAATAATTTTTGAGTTCCCAGTTAGCAAGCCTGGGGAAGTATTACAACCCGGTCAAAGAATAGCACAAATTGCTCCTAAAAATACCGGCGTTGTTCTCAAAGCGAGTATGCCCATACAAGATAGTGGCTTTTTAAAAGTGGGAATGCCAGTCAAAGTTAAATTTGATGCCTATCCTTATCAGGAGTATGGCATTGTGGAAGGGAAAGTCGCTTGGGTATCTCCCGACTCAAAAGTGCAACCAACAGCCCAAGGAAACAGTGAAAGTTTTGAGTTAGAAATCACCCTCGATCAACAATATGTAGAGAATGGCGAAAAGCGCGTTACTTTAAATCCCGGCCAGACAGCGGATGCAGAAGTAATTATTCGTCAACGTCGGATAATTGATTTTGTTTTAGATCCGTTTAAAAAAATGCAGAAAGACAGCTTATAAGTATAATTTGGCAGTTATAGCGAGTTTTAGGGCTTGCGTATAATTTCAAGATTAATTTCAAGATTATAATTGCAACCCCAATAAACAACCATATTTACTACTTATCAACTCACGAAGTAAGAAAATAGTACATCAGGAAGAAAGTTATGCATCCAATCGAACTAATGAGAAAATATGGCTGGTCTTACCGCAAATTAGCTGAAGAATTCGGAGTTTCCGAAGTTGAAGCCAGACGATGGGGATTTAGAAAAACTGCTAGTAATTACCGAAACCCCCCATCGATGGCTTATAAATTAGCACAAAAGATTGATAAAGAATTATCACTTATCTCAGCATCTGAATGTTCATCTCTATTCAACAGTTTTTAGAACCATTGCTACCTAGACTATTCTTTGAAATTAAGCTTTAATAAACATCTAAGCATTAAACCTCCATTTGAGAAGATGTTTCAAAAGTCGGATTTAATACTTTACTTTACCTGGCGAATATAATTCGCGTGCCACTTGCTACAAGTCGGGGAACCCGCCCAACGCAGTGGCTTGGCTACACAAGCCAAACCCGCCTGCGCTGGTTTAGAAATAACTAGTCCACGGAGGTGGACTTTGCCTTTGTAGCAGCACCTGGTGCCGGATAATTTTAAAACACCCTCTCAGAGTTTGTTTCAAAAGATTAGACAAAACTTAGACGAGCAGAAAAGAGCTTGGGGAAATTCTCAAGTCTAAATACTTATAAATACTTAATTTCTTGTTTAGATGGCGTAATAACGTGCATAAAAATGAATGCGATACACGGACAAAACCTTTCTTTAATTCTCCCCAATACCTTAGATAGGCTGTGCGTAGCAGGGGGAGGATTGCCGCCAACGTTTTTGGAGTTGGTAGTTTTTATTGGTATAAGTTCTATAAAACTACGTTTAGCACCATTGGAGAGCAAGCCCAAAGAAACCGGGTTTCTAATACTGGTGCAAGATGTGAAATTTAAAATTAAATTTCTAAAATATTTTACAGAAGAATAGCATTATGGCCGAACAATTAAACATTTCGACATCAGAGATTATTCATCAGCTAAAACTATCCTGTCAAATTCCTGAGATTGTAGAGGCGATCGCAACTCAAACAGTAATTAATCAAGCTGCTAAGGAAGCGCAGATTGAGGTAACAGAAACAGAGCTACAGGAGGAAGGAGACAAACTCCGTTTAGAGAAGAAGCTCGCTACAGCCAAAGAGACTTGGGGCTGGCTAAATAAAAATCATTTGTCGGTACAAGACTTTGAAGAATTAGTTCGTAACAACCTGATTTATAAAAAATTAGCCAATCATCTATTTGCACCTCAAGTTGAAAAATTCTTTTACGAAAACCGAATAAATTATGAAGCTGCTGTCACCTATGAAGTCATTTTAGAAGATAGAGACTTAGCATTAGAGTTATTTTATGCTTTTGAAGAGGGCGAAATTACATTTTCAGAAATCGCTCGTTTATATATTCAAGATTCCGAGCTTCGCCGTGCAGGTGGCTATCAAGGAATCCGGCACCGTAAAGACTTTCGTCCAGAAATTGCGGCGGCTGTATTTGCTGCAAATGCGCTTCAGATTCTCAAGCCAATTACATCACCAAAAGGTATCTATTTAATTTGGGTTGAAGAAATTATTCAACCTGAATTAGAAGAAGATTTACGTCAACAAATTATTGATGAATTATTTACTGATTGGTTAAAGGCGAAGGCTGTTCCTTTAATACAAAAAGCTCAATTCAAGCTGGATAATATTAATTCAACAGAAGAAGTCAAGAGTTATGCTTAAGTATTAAATAAGTTAAACAAAAGTATATTTGTCGGTGATCAAGAAGTTATTTGAACTGCATCACATATCTTTGTTAACCTATTTCACGGTTTAAAAATAGAAGATAATACTTCCTTTATATGGTCAAAAAATCTATTTTTGTCCATATAATGCTGTTCTTAAGTGTGTTTGTGTTGAAACTGTATTTAATTTTGATTAGTAAGTAAATATTATTTAGTTTTAATGAAGTACAAGAAAAACAATTGACTTTTCAAATACGTAAGTATATATTTGAAATGTAAGCAATCAGAAAAAACCGCTTACGAAAACGTTCTTTGTATTAATTGATTATCAGGAGCAAAAAATGATTATTTCCGATTTGAACTACTTAGAAGCTGTTGAAGGAAATGCTGTTGTTGGTGGTGACTTTGATTTCGATATCAGCAAAGATATTGAAGTAAATGTTGATATCTATGAAAACGTTGATATCGACAAAGATGTTAACTCTGTTGTTTATCTAGAAGGCAACTTGGCTACTGCTGAATCAAGCGCTAACGCATTCGGTAACAATACTTTAACCGAAACCTTCTCGTTAACCTACACCGATTGGAACCAATCACACTCCAACTCCTTAGCAATAAGCGCAACCTACTAATTGCCAGAGTCAGTCTCGCAGTTACCGTGGAGGGATGCGAGTCGGGTTGGTATTGAACGAGTACATTTAATTCATTGGAGAACGAAAATGATTATTTCCGATTTGAACTACTTAGAAGCTGTTGAAGGAAATGCTGTTGTTGGTGGTGACTTTGATTTCGATATCAGCAAAGATATTGAAGTAAATGTTGATATCTATGAAAACGTTGATATCGACAAAGATGTTAACTCTGTTGTTTATCTAGAAGGCAACTTGGCTACTGCTGAATCAAGCGCTAACGCATTCGGTAACAATACTTTAACCGAAACCTTCTCGTTAACCTACACCGATTGGAACCAATCACACTCCAACTCCTTAGCAATAAGCGCAACCTACTAATTGCCAGAGTCAGTCTCGCAGTTACCGTGGAGGGATGCGAGTCGGGTTGGTTTGTAAGACCAAATTTTTAACACCTTGCTCTATCAGAAACTTACTATAGTTAATGCTTTTAGTAACAGAGATAGAGCTAGGAGTTAAACCAAGTACATTTAATTCATTGGAGAACGAAAATGATTATTTCTGACTTAAACTACTTAGAAGCTGTTGAAGGAAATGCTGTTGTTGGTGGTGACTTTGATTTCGATATCAGCAAAGATATTGAAGTAAATGTTGATATCTATGAAAACGTTGATATCGACAAAGATGTTAACTCTGTTGTTTATCTAGAAGGCAACTTGGCTACTGCTGAATCAAGCGCTAACGCATTCGGTAACAATACTTTAACCGAAACCTTCTCGTTAACCTACACCGATTGGAACCAATCACACTCCAACTCCTTAGCAATAAGCGCAACCTACTAATTGCCAGAGTCAGTCTCGCAGTTACCGTGGAGGGATGCGAGTCGGGTTGGTTTGTAAGACCAAATTTTTAACACCTTGCTCTATCAGAAACTTACTATAGTTAATGCTTTTAGTAACAGAGATAGAGCTAGGAGTTAAACCAAGTACATTTAATTCATTGGAGAACGAAAATGATTATTTCTGACTTAAACTACTTAGAAGCTGTTGAAGGAAATGCTGTTGTTGGTGGTGACTTTGATTTCGATATCAGCAAAGATATTGAAGTAAATGTTGATATCTATGAAAACGTTGATATCGACAAAGATGTTAACTCTGTTGTTTATCTAGAAGGCAACTTGGCTACTGCTGAATCAAGCGCTAACGCATTCGGTAACAATACTTTAACCGAAACCTTCTCGTTAACCTACACCGATTGGAACCAATCACACTCCAACTCCTTAGCAATAAGCGCAACCTACTAATTGCCAGAGTCAGTCTCGCAGTTACCGTGGAGGGCTGCGAGTCGGGTTGGCTTTTAAACCAAGTACATTTTTTATAGCCGAAGGCTCAACTAGTCATTGGGCTTTCGGATTTTTCTATTATATCTTAGTTTGATTGATAATTTTGCGTATAAAGCTATATACATAATGAAAAACTTAGCCAAAAATCTTCAAACAGGCAATAAACATTATCAAAGTAAGCGTTTTACAGAAGCCGAAGCGGTTTACCGTCAAATTCTAGAGAGCAATCCTCAGCAAGCAGAAGCACTATATGGTTTAGGTGTACTTGCTTTGGAGAAAGGTAAGGATAGCGATGCAGAAAATTTTCTAAAAACAGCTTTACAATATCAGCCCGAGTTTGCACAAGCGCTGTTTAGCTTGGCTAATTTGCGTCAAGCTCAAGGAAAATTAAACGAAGCAGTAAAGTATTATCAACAGGCTTTAGCTTTGCAACCACAAGCGGTGGCAGTATACAACTGTTTAGGTAGGACTTTGCAACAGCAGGGTAAGTTAGAAGAAGCTGAAATTTGCTATCAAAAAGCATTAGAAATTCAGCCTAACAGCGTGGAATTGAAAGCGAATCTGGGAAATATCCTTAATTTGCAAGAAAAACTTTCACCCGAAGAAGCAATATATTATGCAAATTTTAATCTACAGTTTGGTTTAGGCAGACAAAAAGCAGAAGATTTTAAAACAGCAGAGTTATATTATCAGCAGGCTATTGCATTACAACCCGATTTAGTAAAAGCTCATCATAAATTAGGAGATGTGCTGCAAAAACAGGGAAAGTTGGATATTGCTTTCAAGTCTTACCAGCAAGCGATAAAAATTGACCCCAATCATACAAATGGTTATGACGAATTAGGTAATATTTTACAGCAAAAAGGTAAATATAGAGAAGCAGTAGGAGCTTATAAAAAAGCTTTGAAGATTCAACCCGATTTCGTCGCTAGCCATAATAATTTAGGAAACCTTTTAAAAAAACTAAATCAATTTGATGCTGCGATAGAATCATTTAAAGAAGCAATAAAATTTGAACCGAATCTTGATTGCATTCATTATAATTTAGGACTTATTTATAAAGAACAAAATAAACTAGAATTAGCTATCGGGGCATTTAAAAAAGCGCTGGAAGTTTCACCGAAATTTGCTCCGGCAAAGTTAGGAATATGTATTAGCCAACTGCCAATTATATATTCTACCGTTGATGAAATTGAGTCTCGACGCAATAAATATAAAAGTCATTTACAAAAATTAGCTCAAACCGTTCAATTAGCTAGTAAGCAAGAACGAGCAAAGTCAGTTGAAGCAGTGGGAGCATTGCAGCCTTTTTATCTGACATATCAAGGTTTAAATGACCGAGATTTGCAGCAAACCTATGGGAAAATGATTTGTAAAATTATGTCGAGTCGCTATCCGCAATATAGCAAACCTCTTTCTCTCCCAAAATTAGAGCAAAATCAAAAAATTCGTATTGGTATTGTTTCTAGATTTTTTTACAGTCATTCTAATTGGAAAATACCTATTAAAGGTTGGGTAGAGAATCTCGACAAAAGTGAGTTTGAATTATTTGGCTATTACACTGGTTCCAAAAAAGACGAACATACAGTTAGCGCTGCAAATGTCTTCGATAAATTTGTTCAAGGTAATCGCTCAATTGAACGCTGGTGTCAAACAATAGCTGAAGATAAATTACATATTTTAATTTTCCCAGAATTTGGCATGGACCCAACTACAATTAATTTGGGCTGCTTGAGATTAGCGCCAATTCAAATGACATCTTGGGGACATCCCGAAACTAGCGGACTTCCGACAATTGATTACTACTTGAGCAGCGATTTAATGGAATCAGAAAATGCTCAAGAAAACTATACAGAAAAATTAGTGCGGTTGCCAAATCTCTCGATTCATTACACACCTTTAGCAATCGAACCGCAAGCAGTAAACAAAACAGATATTGGTTTAAAAGAAGATCAAATTCTTTTTTGGTGCTGTCAGTCATTATATAAATACTTACCCAATCATGATGATGTTTTTCCGCGAATTGCCACAGAGCTAAGCAATGCTAAATTTGTATTTATTCAACATGAAAGTAAAGATGTAATCGAAGTTTTTCAACAACGTTTAAATCGTGCTTTTGAGCAATTTGGGCTTAATTATCAAGATTATTGCCTGTTTTTACCGCGTATGCAACCTCAGAAATTTGCTGGTGTAAGCGCGATCGCCGATGTTTTTCTTGATAGTATTGGTTGGTCGGGATGTAATTCAAGCTTGGAATCTGTTGCCCATAACCTACCCATTGTGACTTTACCGGGGGATTTGATGCGGGGACGGCACAGCATGGCAATCTTAAAAATGATGGGTATTGAAGAGACGATAGCCTCTAATAAAGAAGAATACGTGCAAATTGCGATCCGTTTGGGGAAACATTCTCAGTATCGGCAACATATGTCCGAGCAAGTTGCCCAGAACAAGCATAAATTATATGGCGATTTAAAACCAGTTAGGGCACTCGAAGCTTTTCTATTAAAAGTAGTTAATAAACCCAGACGATTTGACACCCAAGAAACTGCTGAAATATTTCAGCTTGCGGCTCAATATCATCAAAATCGCCGTTTAGAGGAAGCCGAACAGCTATACTACCAAGTTATAGAAAAACAGCCACAGCATTCAGAAGCACTGTATGAATTGGGAATAATTGCACTTTCTCAAGCAAAATTTGAGCAAGCAGAAAACTTTTTGATTCAAGCTTCAAAGTCTCAACCTAAATCTGTAAAAACTTGGTTTGCTTTAGGTAATTTTTATTGCTCCCAAGGACAAATGGCACAAGCAGAGTCAGCTTATCAAAAAGCCATTACTCTACGACCGGATGCAGGAACAATTTACAATAATTTGGGCTACACCTTAGAAGAACAAGGTAAATGGGAACAGGCGATCGCATTATATCAAAAAGCTTTGCAGTTTCAACCCAACTGCCGAGAAGCGGATGTAAGTTTAGGTAATATCCTTTATAGTCAAGGTAAACTTTCTCCTGAAAAACAAGCTTACTACGCTCAATTGAATTATCAACTAGGTAATGCCAGAAAACAAGTTGGCGATTGTAAAA
The DNA here is from genome assembly GCF_963920925.1 of Calothrix sp. CCY 0018. Taxonomy (NCBI): domain Bacteria; kingdom Bacillati; phylum Cyanobacteriota; class Cyanophyceae; order Nostocales; family Calotrichaceae; genus Calothrix; species Calothrix sp. CCY 0018. The sequence continues at coordinate 71,253 of NZ_CAWUDI010000032.1, forward strand.
CTGCTACTGTTTACTATCAAAAGGCAGTTAATTTAAACCCAGATTTTGAAGAGGCTTACTATAACTTGGGAATGGCACTACAAGCACAAAAGCAAATGGGTGAAGCTATGGCAGCCTATGATAAAGCTTTAAAACTGAAGCGTGCCAAAAAAGAAGCTGTATAAATAACCGAATAAAAGCTATTAGCTATTAGCTGGCAATTGGATGGGGATTTAACCCGCTCTTCGCGCTCAAGCTAAAAGCTCGATAACTACCGATCGCCGGGAGTAATCCTGGGTAAATCTCGCTTCTACAACTTACAGTATTTTCGCAACCTCAGCCCTTCCAAAGAAGCATCTGAGGTTTTAACATCATATCAACATCAATTTATAACAAATTTCTTACAACAAGTTTATCAAATCCAGGGTTAATACGTAATACAATTTGACCAAGACCAAATTAGGAAGTTCTTTTGATCGGTAGTTAAACGCAATCAATCTACGTCATAAATTGCGTATAAGTTCAAAACTTGGAGAAACTTTCGTTAACTGGCAATAGGGGTAAATTTTTTAGTTGGTACATTTTTCGTCAAATTAATTAGTAAAAAAAAGTTTAACATCGAGGAGATAAATATTTATGGCTTTCATTCAAGGAACTAGAGGGAATGATTTAGTTGATGCTTCTTCCCCAATAGGACGCAGGAGTACGCAATCTGCCGACCAAATTTTTGGAAATAGCGGCAATGATAGTTTGTATGGGTTAGGTGGAGATGACTTTATTCGAGGCGATCAAGGTGACGATTTTGTAGATGGTGGAGATGGTAATGACCGTTTATATGGAGGTATAGATAATGGTAATGATACTTTAGTAGGAGGGCTGGGAAACGATTATTTAGATGGTGGTGGGGGTGACGATAGTCTGGATGGTGGGGATGGTAACGACACTATTTTTGGAGGACAAGGTGATGATACTATCTCTGGTGGAGCAGGAGATGACGTTATCTTTGTTACTAGCGGTAATAACTCTGTAGATGGTGGCGACGGCAATGATTTTATCCAAGGTGCTAGTGGCAGCAGCTTTACTGGTGGTGGCGTAGATACCCTGCGTGGTGGTGATGGAGACGATACGATTCTAGGGAATGGGCGCAATGACCTACTGTTTGGCGACGACGGTAACGATAGGCTCGATGGTGGTGGAGATGATGATACCTTATTTGGTGGTGCTGGAAACGATTCCTTAGATGGTAATCTTGGTGATGATATTGTTGTTGGGGGGGCTGGTGATGATACCCTCAGAGGCAATACGGGAATTGACCTGATCGATTATGCTTCGAGTACGGCCGGGGTTAATGTCGATATGGCAGCAGGTACGGCTAGTGATGGATTTGGAACTACAGATACCATTATCGAGGTGGAAAATGTTAGAGGTTCTATTTTTAACGATACGATAACCGGAAATTCGGGGAATAACCTGCTTAACGGTAATGCAGGAAACGATAGTGTTGATGGCGGAGCGGGTAACGATACTTTAGTTGGTGCTGAAGGTAATGATACTCTCAATGGAGGTAGTGGATTTGACCGAGTAGATTATTCTTCGGGCACCGCTGCGGTAAATGTAAATCTAGCCAATGGTATTGCTAACGATGGGCTGGGTGGAAGCGATAGTCTAAGTAGTATTGAAGAAGTTATAGGTTCAGACTTCAACGATATTATGACGGGTGATGCAGGGGCTAACTCATTTATAGGTGGGGCTGGAAACGATAGCATTGATGGGGGTGCTGGTACCGACCGGGTAGACTATTCCACAAGTACGACAGCAGTTTTAGTAAATCTGTCCCAGAATGGCGCACTTGATGGCTTCGGAAATATTGATAGTCTGATTAATATAGAAGATATAACTGGTTCGAGTTTCAACGACACTCTGATAGGTAATGCAGAAAATAACTCTTTTGTTGGCGGTGCTGGCGACGATACCATAGTTGGTAATGATGGCCGCGATCGCGTTAATTATTCTGCTAACACATCAGCAGTCAATGTTAACTTGGCAACTGAAACTGCCACTGGTCAGCAAATTGGTACCGATCGGCTAATTGGTATTGAAGAAGTTTTTGGTTCTAGAGGTAACGATACTATAGTTGGTAATGCTGCCGATAACTTGTTTGTCGGTGGAACTGGTGATGATACCATTGACGGCGGTGACGGTAGCGACCGAGTAGATTATTCGTCAAGTGCAGCCGGAATCAACGTTAATTTGACGACGGGAACCGCTAGCGACGGCTTTGGTAACATCGATACTTTAAGTAATATTGAAGAGGTAATAGGTTCTCGTTTTAACGATAATATTACTGGAAATACAGCCGATAACATCTTTATTGGTGGAGCAGGTGACGATACTATCAATGGTGGTGCTGGAAATGACACTATTGATTATTCCAGCAGTATTGCAGATGTTACCGTTAACCTAGCTGCTGGTACTGCTAGCGAAGATGGATTTGAGGATACAGATACTATTATTAGTATTGAAAACATTGTTGGTTCTAATTTCAACGATAATTTGACAGGTAATGCAGGTGCCAACGCGATCGGCGCTGGTGCTGGTAATGATACTTTATCGGGTGGTGCTGGAAATGACAGTCTTGATGGGGGAACGGGTAGCGATCGAGTAGACTATTCGAGTAGCCCGGTTGGTGCGAGTAATGCTGGTGTTGTTGTTAACCTGTTAGCTGGTACGGCAAATGATGGATTCGGCAGTACTGATACTTTAGTTAGCATTGAAGAAGTAGAAGGTTCCGATTACAACGATACGCTGATTGGTAATTCAGCAAATAACTATCTTAGTGGTGGTTCCGGGGACGATAGTTTAGAAGGCAATGATGGTAATGATACGCTCGCAGGTGGTGCCAGCGACGATATCCTTGACGGTGGTAATGGTGTTGATAGAGCAGATTATTCCTCTAGTTTGTCAGCAGTTACCGTTAATTTAGTTACTGGTACGGGTACGGCAAACGATGGAATCGGCGGTAGCGACACTTTAATTAGCATTGAACAAGTTTTGGGTTCAATTTTTGATGATACGTTGATTGGTGATAACTTAAATAACCTTTTAATCGGTAGTGCTGGCAATGATAATTTGGACGGTGCTGCCGGGGATGATATTTTTGACGGTGGTGCTGGGGATGACACAATTGATGGGGGAAGTGGAATTGATGAAGCTAATTATTCTTTAAGTACAGCCGGTGTTGTAATTGATTTACAAACTGGAACTGCGGCGGATGGGCTTGGTGGTACGGATACACTGAGCAATATTGAAAATGTAGATGGTTCTTTCTTCGACGATCGCATAGTTGGCAATACTGCTGATAATGTCTTGACTGGTAACAGTGGTAATGACTTTTTGATTGGCAGTTCCGGTAATGATGTGCTTGTTGGTGTCGGTGCTGGTAGCAGAACTGGTTCTTTCGCTGGTTTTGGAGTCCGAGGCATCCAAGAGCGTGATGTACTAACGGGTGGAGCGGATAACGACCGCTTTATCCTGGGAGATAATAACGAACTTTACTATCTAGGTAGCGGTACCAGCCTTGGCGACGTTGCTTTAATTGGGCGGGAAACTGCTACAGGCTCTAATAGCTTTACAAAAGACTTTAATGCAGGGGATATTATCCAGGTGCAAAAAGGCTTTGTCTATCGAGTTCAGCAAGTTGGAGCAGATGCGTATATTTTCGGAACGAATGCCGTTAGTACGTCACCAAGTTTCCTTGACACAATGGGGGTTGTAGTGGGCGCAACGGTTACTGAAGTAGCGACTAGTTTACAAGACCAAAATGGCTCCAGTCTTGCATTTCAAGCAGGAATTGGCACGGTAGTTCAATGGTTTGCGTAAATTTAGCTTGTAAATAGCATCACAAAGCGTGGAAAGTGGTGGGTTCTTAATGCCCACCAAACCCTTTTAAACATCGGGACTTAATTAGTTAAAACTTACGCAAAGCCCCCCAACCCCCCGATGCTTTGGGGGATCTAAACGTTTGGAATGCCTAATTTATCTAAGTCCTATTAGTCTAATCAAACAAAAATAATTACACAAAATAATTAACTTAACGTCAGCATTTTCGCAGGGTGCAGAGCGTTTCAAAAATTCTACCGACTTTTATCAAACAACGAATGACGAGCAAATATAGGATTTATGCAAAACCCTTTTTTTAAGAGAGATTGGGGAAAATTTCCGTAATTAATGCGTAAATCCTAAAATCATTAACTTTAACAGAGAATTTTATGCACCCTGAAACTCTATTTTTACAACCGATCGTAGATCCAATTACTAATCCTAACCCAAATTTTGCTACGGCTACAGGTGATACTAATGTTTTTAACTATAGCCATAGCCCTTCAGAAACTTTGACTGATTCCCAAACGGAAACATTAATCGCGGGTGGTGTAGGTTTTGCGATTGCTGAAGCTCAAGCAATTTTTCTTGAAGATGCTAATTTCTCTTTTTTGTTCGCTGATAGTAATGTTAGTGGTGATGGTACTTTTACAGGAACTTCTAAAAGTGAAACTAAAGTAGTTGCTAATTTTGCAATTGCAGCTAATCAAACCTTTTCTTTTGATTTTTCGGTAAATTTGGCGTTAACAGCTAAGGAAATCGAAAATCCCAATACTGAATATAACCAAGCTAATTCTAAAAGTACTTTTTTAGTTTTAGACACCACAAATCCAGATTCTCCCAAAGTATTGGATTATTTTGGCACTAAAGGTCAATTAATTTCATCCGAACAAGTAGCTAATCTTAAAGTTGGTGGTAGTCGCAATGTTGCCATTCTCAGTGGAGAGCAAATTAGCGATATTGATGGCAACAATGGTTCGGATGAAGTTTATAGTAATACCATTGGCAGCTATCAACAGACTTTTTCTAGTAATACCAATTTAACAATAGTAGAAATTAATACTAGTGCCGTTAAAGTTGCTGGAGATAGTTTAATTGGTAACTTGGGTACGGATGTTATATATGGCACCATTAAAAAAGATAAGTTAATCGGAACTAGGAGTGCAGACAAAATTTATGCCAGCTTAGGGAACGACAAACTATATGGATTAAAAGGTGACGATATTTTAGAAGGGGGACAAGGCGAAGATAAGCTATTTGGAGGCAAGGGTGAAGATAAGCTGAACGGGGGTTGGGGTAATGATGAGATAACTGGTGGTAGAGGAGATGATATATTAGTTGGTGGTAAAGGTAATGACAAATTTATTTTCCACCGTAAAGATACTTTCTTCGGAAATGACTTTGATATAATTCAAGATTTTGAGATTGGTGTCGATACAATTGTCTTTCAAAGATGGGGCAATATAGATACCGAACAATGGTTGCAGCAAGGTAATATTACTGATACAGATGACGGTGTTCTCTTCAAACTTGATTCTTTATTCAATGAACAAACATTACTTATTTCGGGTGTGAGTTCCAGTCAAATTACCTCTGAATCAATAGTGTTTAAATAATGTAGGTAACAGGGAATGGGGAACGGGGAACAGTGAAAAGAAGCAATATTACTAAATAAAATAAATTAAATTAAATTACTTAATTTTAAAATTAAATATGAATACTAAAAAACTTTCTGAATATAATTTTAATTATTCGCAACAACTGGAAACAGATGCAATTCTTGAACTTGCTGTTAAACATCAACTAGGTAATCGTTTGGCAGATGCCGAACAGCTATATCATCAAGTTCTCGAAAAACAACCATTACACCTACAAGCTTTATATAATTTAGCTAGTTTGCATCAAACTCAAGGAGATTTAGAAAGTGCGATCGCCTTTTATCAAAAAGTAATCAAGATAAATCCTAATGATGGTGAAGTTCATCTGCAATTAGGAAAAATTTATCAACAACAAGGTAGTTTACAAAATGCGATTTCAGCATATCGTCAAGGCATTAGTTTAATAAATCCTTGCTATGCTGAAGTTTTAAAAAATAGAACAAGTTTAGAAGTTTCAAAAACAGTTTCGGTGACTCCACCCGAACATCAAGGAGAAGTATCTGTCAGCGATTATCAATTTCCTGAAATTCCAAGAGTATCAAAAGAATTAGGTAAGCGCCCCTTCTGGAGTGTTGTGCTTCCCATCTACAGCAACAACGAACGAGTTAATTACATACTTGAGTGTTTTGTAAGTATACTCACGCAGTGGAATGGCAAAGAAGAAATGGAGATTGTGGTTGTTGATGATAATAGTCCTATTCCTCTGAAAGATTTAGTTGACGAACTGGGTATAGGTATTATTAGTTACTATCGCAACAACGAAAATAGGGGAGCTTATCGGAATTTTAATACAGCAGTTGCGATGAGTAAAGGAAAATGGATTCACTTACTTCACGATGATGACTACGTGCTTCCTGGTTTCTACAATCGTCTTCGACAATCTTTAGAAGAATCTCCAGATTCTGTGGGAGCAGCTTTCACCAACTATCAAAATGTCAACGAACAGGGAAAGGTGATTTTTACTCAGCAACTTTACGAACATGAGCCAAGAATTATCAAAGATTTTGCGGAACGAATTGGGATAACAAATCCATTGAATATGCCCGCAGTGGTGGTACGTCGTTCGACTTACGAACATTTAGGAGGATATTTACCAGAACTAAATTATACTGGCGACTGGGAGTTCTATAAGCGGGTAACTGCCTTTTATGATTGGTGGTATGAACCGCAAATCTTAGCTTGTTATCGCGAACATTCTCAAAATATCACAACAGATTCTATGCTTTCAGGTTCAAAGGGAACTGATATTCGCAAAGCCATAGAAGTTTCAGAAAAATATTTATCTGATGAAATAAGTGTAAAGTCTAGGCATTATCACTTTGCGTGCTGTCTAAATAATGCCATAATCCCTTTAAAAGCTGGCAAAACATCCGGCGCACTTCTTTTAATACAAGAAGCTCTGAAAATTGAAAATTCCCCACAATCCGTAACAAAGTTATTCTCTTGGTTAAAACAAGATGAATTATCTGCTTTACGGGATGAAATAGTTTCTAGGCTGCTTTTAGAAGGTTTGAAGGTAGATACACCTGTGTGAAGTTCGTTTAACATTTCGTTTGGATAGGGAATAGGGAACAGGGAACAGTTATATAGGTAAGTAGTAAACATATAAAACCCAAAAAGCTAATGTAATTTCTTCTCTCTACTTCCTACTCCCTACTCCCTACTCCCTACTCCCTACTCCCTACTTTCTGCTCCCTAAGCTTGCTAATCTTCCAAGGGGATATGAGTAATTAACTTTTATATAAAATTTCAACAATGGCAACCATTTCTGAAGCCTTAAAAACAGCATCTCAACATTATTCTGCAAATCGGTTAAACCAAGCAGAACAGATATATCGACGAATATTAGAAATTGTGCCCCTTCAACCTGATGCTTTACATGGATTGGGTTTGCTGACACTGCAAAAAGGTGAGTCTCAAAATGCCAAGGAATTTCTAGAAGCAGCAGTACGAGTACAGCCAAACATCTTTAGAAACTGGCTTGCTCTAGGAAACTGCTATCAATCTGCTTCAGAATTTTTGGCCGCTGTAGATGCTTACGAAAAGGCTTTAGCTGCGGGTTGTAATATCGCACCACTGCACAACAACCTTGGTTATGCTTTACAAAAATTGGGTGAGTGGGAGAAGGCGATCGCATCTTATCAAAAAGCTCTGGAAATTCAACCAGACTGCACGGAAGCCTACGTGAACTTGGGGAATGCTTTATACGCTCAAGGTCAACTTTCAGAAGATAAACGACTTCACTATTCTCAATTGAATCATCAGTTGGGTCTTGGTCGCAAGCAAGCAGGAGATTTGAACAACGCAATTGCCTATTATCAGCAAGCTATAGTCTTAAATCCAGGTAATTGGGAGCTTTATTACAGTTTAGGTATAGTATTGCAGGAACAAGAAGAATTTGCAGAAGCTCGCGCATTTTACAATCAAGCTTTAAAACTTAATTCCCAAAACTGGGATATTTACAATCGCTTAGGTCAAATTTATCAAGTCCAAAACAATCTAACCGAAGCACTTTCAATATATCGTCAGGGTTTGACTTTACTCAATCCCCACTATGCAAAAGCTATTAAAACTCATCAAAGTTCCCCCATACAGACAACTCCTTCGATCCCTCAAGATAAAGTACAAGTTGGAGCTTACCAGTTTCCGGCAATTCCACGTGTGAGGGAAGCGGAGAAACCACGACCTTTTTGGACTGTTGCGATTCCGGTATACAATCGCACCGATTACATACTTGAATGTCTTGCAAGCGTGCTGTTGCAGTGGACTGGGGAAGCAGATATGGAAATTATAGTAATAGATAATGCCAGTACATCATCCATACATGAATTGATCGATGCTTTAGCAGGAGGAATAGTTCGCTACTATCGTAATTCAGAAAATATTGGAGCTACCAACAACATGAATATGGGAATTTCGTTGAGTCGAGGTGAGTGGGTTCACGTTTTACATGATGACGACGCAGTTTGTGCCGGCTTTTATTCCCGACTTCAGCAGAGTCTTAAAGATTGTCCCGATAGTGTGGGAGCAGCTTGTAGTGGCTATGAATATATGAACGAAAACAGTAAAGCCCGAATCCTCGGAGAAATTAACTTGATGTACAAGCAACAAAAGGGGATTCTAAAAGATTGGTTATCGCGTATTGGAGTTTCCGGTTTAGTCATGACACCTGCGTTGGTAATTCGTCGAACAACTCACGAGCAGTTGGGAGGATATAGTTGCGAAATACCTCATATTAATGATTGGGAGCTTCACAAACGCATTGCTGCTTTTTGTGATTGGTGGTACGAGCCAGGTATTTTAGCTCGTTTTCGCGTTCATTCTAATAGCGAAACTTCTTATAGCTGGAATTCTGGAGATATGGCAATAGAAGTTCAAAAAGCCATCGAAATTTCAGATAGCTATTTACCTGCAAACAACCGTGCAGAAATTACAGCCCAAGCTCGCATCAACAACTTCAATTATTGTTTAGCTCATGCTTTTATTCCGTTAAAGAACAATAATTTGCAAGGTACGCTAACCATTATTGAATCAGCTTTGAAAATTGATAGAACTTCTCAATCGGTAGCCAAATTATTTAACAGGCTCGCTCAAGATGATGCACTTGCTGTTAAAGTAGTCATAGCCTCTAATTTAATCGCTCTTAATATTTGATAAGTAGGTATTAGTTGAAAATTGTAACTAAGACGAGGGAGTAGAGAGTAGGGGTGAGACTTTGATACTAATTTACGTTCTGTCATATAGCTATGTTTATTTCTGCCGACTCACTTATTTAATTCTAATCTCTCGAATGTTCCACAACTAATATTTAATTCCCTGTTCCTAATTCCCTATTCCCTCAAATCAAAAACATAACTAATTCATTTAACAATGGAAAAACATCAAGGAAATTGCTTATCTTGCGGTACAGAATTACAGCATACATTTGTAGATTTAGGGATGTCTCCACCTTGTGAAAGCTATCGCAAACCAGAGCAGAAAAATCAAATGGAGGCATTTTACCCATTACACGCTTATGTTTGCGAAAAATGTTTTTTAGTGCAGCTACAAGAATATATTACTCCTGAAAATATATTTAGCGATTATGCCTATTTTTCCTCTTACTCTAATAGCTGGTTGCAACACGCCAAAAATTACGTTGATATGGCAGTTGAGCGCTTCAAATTAAATAACCAAAGTCAGGTAGTAGAAATTGCCAGCAACGATGGTTATCTGTTGCAATACTTTGTTGCTAAAAATATACCGACATTAGGAATTGAACCAGCAGGAAATATTGCTAAGGTAGCAATCAAAAAAGGTATTCCCACCGTTGTTAAATTTTTCGGAGAAGAAACAGCTAAGCAACAAGTTGAGAAAGGAGTAGGTGCCGATTTATTGCTGGGTAATAATGTTTTAGCTCACACTCCCTATCTCAATGATTTTGTTAAAGGGATGAAAATTATTCTTAAACCCCAGGGAGTAATTACGATGGAATTTCCCCATTTGATGAAGTTAATGGAGGAAAACCAGTTTGATACAATTTATCACGAACACTTTTCTTACTTTTCTTACCTAACTGTTGAAAAAATATTTGCAAATCATGGTTTGACTATTTTCGATGTTGAAGAATTGCCAACTCACGGTGGTTCTTTAAGAATCTATGCTCGTCATAACGAAAATAATTCTCAACCCGTTACCGAAAAAGTATTAGAGCTAAAAACTAGAGAAAAAACTGCTGGTTTTACAGATTTACAAACATATTTTTGCTTTGGAGAACAAGTCAAAGAAACTAAACATAAATTGCTAAATTTCCTCATTAAAACTAAAAGTGAAGGAAAATCAATTGTTGGTTATGGCGCTCCGGGTAAAGGAAATACTCTATTAAACTACTGCGGTATTCGTACAGATTTTCTTGATTATACAGTAGATCGTAGTCCTTACAAACAAGGTCTTTATTTACCAGGTACTCATATTCCCATTTTTCATCCAGATAAAATTCAAGAAACAAAGCCAGATTATCTCTTAATTTTACCTTGGAATCTGAAAGATGAAATTATGTCACAAATGGCTTATATCCGGGATTGGGGAGGTAAATTTATTGTGCCAATTCCAGAGATAAAAGTTTATTTGTAAAGTTAAATAAAAGGATGTGGGGAGAACAATAAAAATAAAGTATAATAGCAAAATTCCTATTAAGATAACTGAATAAGGCTGAATAAAAAAGCAAAATATAAGTTTTTAAATCAAAAATAAAAAGGTAATAAATATGAAAGTAGTTTTATTTTGCGGTGGTTTTGGTACTAGAATGAGAGACTATTCCGAAAGCATCCCTAAGCCAATGGTAAATATTGGCTATCGACCGATACTATGGCAAGTAATGAAATACTATGCACATTATGGTCATAAAGATTTTATTTTGTGTTTGGGTTATAAAGCCGATTTAATCAAAAGCTATTTTTTGAATTACAATGAGTGGCTCTCTAACAATTTTACTTTGTCAAACGGAGGAAATATTAAGCTATTTAATAGCGATATTGAAGATTGGAATATTACCTTTGTCGATACGGGTTTAACTACTAATATAGGCGAAAGATTTAAAGCAATTGAAAAGTATCTTGAAGGTGAAGAAGTATTCTTAGCTAACTACAGTGATGGTTTGACAGACTTACATCTACCAACATACATCGAAAGTTTTTATAAATTGAATAAAATTGCTAGTTTCCTATCAGTGCGACCAAGCCAAAGCTTTCATTTAGTTGATATGAATGAAGATGGTTTAGTTAAAGATATTCAAGATGTTAAAAACCGCAATATCTGGATTAATGGTGGTTATTTCATTTTTAAAAAAGAGGTTTTTAAATATATTAATCACGGAGAAGAACTTGTTCTTGAACCTTTCCAAAGGTTGATTGCCAAACAACAGCTATTTTCTTATAAATATACTGGCTTTTTTGGGGTTATGGATACTTTTAAAGAAAAGCAACAGCTAGATGATATGTATGCTCAAGGAGACAGACCTTGGGAAGTTTGGAAAAATCAACAGTTAAAGTTTGTTTGAAAATAATATGTTTAATCCAAAGTTTTGCAGACCTAACCCCTAACCGCTTGCCTACTAGAGAAGGGGAATAGGAAAATCAATTTTTAACAGCTATTATAAATATCTCGTTTATGATTTTATGATAAAGATTAATTTTAATAAAGCAGAAGAATCTGAATTAAAAATTCTTTGTTTGGGTGCCCACTGCGATGACATTGAAATTGGCTGTGGTGGTACGGTTTTAAAACTAATTGAAAACTATAGTAACATCACTGTTCATTGGGTAGTTTTTAGTTCCAACGAGCAAAGAGCGCAAGAAGCAATAGTAAGTAGTAATACCTTTTTAAAGGAAGCATCGCAGAAGAAAGTAGTAATTCATAATTTTCAAGATGCCTTTTTATCTTTCCAAGGTAAAGAAGTAAAAGAATGCTTTGAAGAATTAAAGCAAGATTTCTCACCCGATTTAATTTTTACTCATTATCGACAAGACAGACACCAAGATCATCGTTTAATTTCTGACTTCACCTGGAACACTTTTAGGAATCATTTAATATTGGAATATGAAATTCCTAAATATGATGGAGACTTAGGAATTCCTAATTTCTTTGTGCATTTAGATGAAGCATTCTGTAGTCGAAAAATTCAGTATATTCTAAATGCTTTTCCAACCCAGAATAACAAACAATGGTTTACGGAAGAAACTTTTCGTTCAATTTTGAGAATTCGGGGAATAGAATCTAATTCACCAAGCAACTATTCAGAAGCATTTCACTGTCGGAAAGTTGTTTTGTAAGAAATATAAAGAGTAGGAATTAGTTAGAGAGCGTAGTTTTCATGGAGCGCAACACTCCATCTTTAATAACAAATAATTAACAGATTTATAAACTTTATTACAGGCACAATAAATATGACTTTAGCTAATGAGACTTCAAATAAACAGTCTTTTAAACAATCGAAGAATTTACAACAAAAAAGCCATTCTTTGATTCCTGGTGGTTGCCATACTTATGCCAAAGGTGACGATCAATTTCCAGTTTCCTCACCTGGCTTTATTGTGAGAGGAAAAGGTTGTCATGCATGGGATGTTGATGGTAATGAATTTATTGAATACGGAATGGGGCTACGTGCTGTCACTTTGGGACATGGTTATGCACCTGTGGTAGAAGCGGCTTATCAACAAATGCTGCTTGGCAATAATTTTACCCGCCCAGCAACGATTGAAATGGAATGTGCCGAGGCTCTGCTTAGTTGGGTTCCCGGCGCAGAAATGGTCAAATTCGCTAAGGATGGTTCAACTACTACTACCGCAGCAATTACACTGGCAAGGGCTTACACGAAACGGGATATGGTTGCCATTTGTGGCAATCATCCTTTCTTTTCTTATAATGACTGGTACATTGGGAGTACGCCTATATCTGCTGGCATTCCCCAAGTGATTCGAGATTTGACTGTTAAATTCAATTTTAATGATATTGAAAGTGTTAAAACCGTTTTTCTTAATCATCCAGGGAAGATTGCTTGTGTAATTTTAGAACCAGCTAAATACGAAGATCCATCAGACAATTTTCTGCATGAGGTACAAAAACTCTGTCAAGAAAATGGAGCCGTTTTCATTTTGGATGAGATGATTACTGGATTTCGTTGGTTAGCTGGCAATGCCCAAAATTATTATGGTGTTGTTCCCGATTTATCAACATTTGGAAAAGGTATGGGAAATGGTTTCGCTGTTTCTGCGCTAGTTGGTAAACGAGAAATTATGGAGTTAGGTGGAATTTACCACGATAAAGAGCGGGTATTTTTGCTCTCTAGTACCCACGGAGCCGAAAACCATGCTTTAGCTGCTGCAATTGCTACCATGAATATTTTTCGACAAGAAGACGTAATAGAGCAACTTTACCAGAAAGGGGAAAGATTACGTAAAGGGATTAATGGAGCGATCGCCAATAATAAACTTCAAGATTACTTCCAGGTTATTGGTAAACCTTGTAATTTAGTTTACGCAACCCGCGATCGAAATAAACAAGCATCTCAAGCATTTAGAACTTTATTCCTGCAAGAAACCATCAAACGAGGGTTAATTATGCCTTCTCTTGTAGTCAGTTTTTCTCATAGCGATCGAGATATTGACAATACTATCGCAGCAGTTGATGAATCTTTGCAGGTTTATCGAAAAGCTTTAGAAAATGGAATAGAAAACTATTTGATTGGTCGTCCGGTGAAACCTGTATTTAGAAAATATTGTTAAATACATTCATACACAGGACTTACGCAAAGTCCCTCTTCTTAAGGGGGGTTGGGGGGATCTCAATGTCTGGAACACTACATTTTACTTTTTCGCTACGTAAGTCATAATAAATTTATACATAAATATGCAGCTAAAAACTCTACCTTACTTACAAAACTCTAACAATTCAGAAATATCACAAACAGGTGAAAAACTCTACCAGTTAATCTCCGAACTTTATCCTATCTGTCGCAGTATCACGGGTAATGGCTTTAGAAAAACATTGAACATTATTCAAAAACATATTCCATTGGAAACCCATGAAATTCCTACAGGTACTCAAGTATTCGATTGGACTGTTCCTAAAGAATGGAATATAAATGATGCTTACATTAAAAACTCTCAAGGTGAAAAAATTGTAGATTTTGCTAATTCAAATCTACACGCAATTAATTACAGCATTCCCGTCGATAAAAAAGTCTCTCTTGCCGAACTAAAAGAACACTTATTTACAATTCCAGAATATCCTGGCTGGATTCCCTACCGAACTTCTTATTATCAAGAGATGTGGGGGTTTTGCTTAAGTCACAATCAGTATTTGCAGTTGCAAGATGAGGAATATGAAGTTTATATTGATTCCTCTTTAGAACCCGGTTATCTTAGCTATGGCGAATATTTCATACCAGGTAAAACTACAGATGAGGTGTTAATTTCTTGTCATGCTTGCCATCCTTCACTTTGTAATGACAATCTTTCTGGAATTTCAATTGCTGTATTTTTAGCAAAACATCTTAGTCAATTTACACCTCACTATTCCTATCGATTTATCTTTATCCCTGGAACTATTGGTTCAATTACCTGGCTGGCAATCAACGAAAAAAATGTTTCTGCAATCAAACACGGTTTAGTCTTAACTTGTTTGGGAGATAGCGGTAATTTTACTTATAAAAAAAGCCGTCGCGGTGATGCCGAAATTGATAATATTGTTAGCTATGTTCTTAGTAATAGCAATCAACAAGACAAAGTTATTGACTTCTTTCCTTATGGATATGATGAACGTCAATATTGCTCTCCAGGGTTTAATTTACCTGTCGGTTGTTTAATGCGATCGCCCCACAATTCTTTCCCGGAATATCATACATCAGCAGATGATTTAAATTTTGTTCAACCTCAATATCTGGGAGAATCATTTACTAAATGTATTTCCATAGTTAGTATTCTAGAAAATAACCAAGCATATTACAATAAAAATCCCAAATGCGAGCCACAGTTGGGAAAAAGAGGTTTATATGAAGCAGATACTGATTCTCAAAATAGGAGGCTAAATCGAATGGCAATTTTATGGGTTTTGAATTTATCTGATGGTGATTATACTTTATTAGATATTGCTAAAAAATCTGGGATAGCATTTGATGAAATTAAACAGGCTGCCGATGTATTATTAAGATACGATTTGCTAACTTCTTCCACTGAAAACGAACTTGAAAATTTCTAATTATGTATGATTAAAGCGCTATGTTAAGCTGTTTCGTAATTTTAGTTTTTATCAAAAAATGCTCAACTGCCAGCTGTAAAAAGATTGTTCTAAGTAGGTTGGCACCAATAAATATAACTATGTAACGAAATGTAAAAAAGATTGAAACCCTTGCGATGAACCGCAGCTCCGCTGAATGCAACCGAATGCCTCGTCGCAATGACAAAATATAATCACGTTTATTTACACCCACCTACTTACTCAAAGACGAATATTTTTGAATAACGTATTTTTTTCACTATTCACTGTTCCCTATTTCCTGTTCCCTTTGTTTAAATATGTTCGCAACAGCAATTACCCTACTCCGTCGTTTTGATTTGATACCGAAAAGAATTGTATTACTCAAGAATAGTAGAGCTATTCCGTTTCTAGGCTCCGGTGCTGAAACTTTAACTTGATTATTGGTAAATGCAACTAAAGCTAAAGTTGTTTTAGTATCAAAATATCCTTCGTAAAAACCTGCAACAGAAATTTGAGCAGATTCTTCCCAACCACCAAAGTTAGAAATAGTAAATGGATAGTCAAGAGTTATATCACCCTGTTTATTGTAATTTACAAAATCGTTATCGTTGGTTGTTGTTAAACCACTGCTTGCATTGAAAAAATCTAATTTTTTATTTCTGTTTACATCAAATAATCCAAACGATATCTCTCCACTAGCTTGAGCATTTTCGCCGGGATAGCTATCGATTGCTGCACTTAAAGTTAAATTGGCAATGAAATTAAAACTAAAAAGAGTCTTTTCCTCAATGTTAAAAATGCCCCTAAGCTCAGACTTACTGCTTGCCAAACCCATATAGTTTTTGCTTTCCCCATTCGCAAGACTGAAAGAAGAATTTATTGCAATGGGAGATTCGGTTTCGATAAATGCTGTCGCATCACTTATTGCTTCTACTTTACCTTCCTCAGATGTTGTTATAGAGTTAGCAGTGGTATTAGTAAAAGCATCTGAAGGGCTTTGACTAAAACCTGTAAATACCAAAGATGTTTCAGAAGAAGAAAATGTTGCAGCCCTACTTGGAGAAGCTGACAATACACAACCAGCGATGCATGATGCTGTTAACATCAAAAAACTTTGACTCAATCCAAAATATTTTTTCATATCATCCTCTTATTAAAAAAATTCAACATTAACAAGTGTTCTGAATTTCGATCAATTCAGTTAGCAGTTATCAATGAGAAAATTATTCAGCTTTTTATCTTAATCTATTGCCGATATCATACAATCAGAGAAATTAAAATCTGAAAATTTTAAATCTTTTTATTTGACTTCTCTTTCAAAAGTAATAGCAATCTCAATCGATTATTAAAAAATAGATACCGCCACCACAATACTAAGGTGCTTATAAACATATTTGGTAAAGTTAAGGTAAAACAAGTTTGAAATTTATACTGAGATTTTAAAACAAGAGATCGGATTGTTTTCACACATTTATAAGTGTTTGTTCTAACCTAATATGACATTACATCTCAATTGGTTTATATCGCTTTTATATTAAGCTTTATATTTGGTTGTGATTGTTTTGTAAATATCAACTTTAGTAATATCATTCATGGATAAAAATTATAATTGCTCCACTTACAGCCATTTTGCAAATAACACGAAATCTTTTTATATTACTTGCATACTTTACATACTAAAAATACGCATTAAACTTTTAATGGATTTACTACTTACGGTAGATGCGATCTTCCATGTTGTATGAGCGGTGTTAATCAGTGCATATCTGTCTTTTGATAGATGACTTATTTGTAAAAATATTATTTGTATTGCTTTGCAGGAAAAGAATATTTATCGTTTCAAACTATTAAGCTGAGTAAATATTTATCTGTACCTTAATCATTTCCGACTATTTATTTTGATGACTTTGTTTAAATCACTTATTAACTAAATCCACTATTTATTTGCCATCTATAGAATAGCAATCAATTTTAATAATAAATTAAGATTTAGTTTATTTAAAGTTTTCATGAAGATACTATGGTTTTTTCATGATGCTTGTTGCTTTTTATGGTAGAGTCTTGACACAACGTTCGATAATCTATTATTAAGTACGGTGGGTTCAAAAAATCTGTCAAGAACTGCTGTTATTTAGGAAAAATTGCCTTTCATACAGTTTCAAGACTATAGAAGGTTATTGAATCTAAAATCCCTACCGCCTCGGCAAGTTCAGTGGAAAATCATTCCGCTTAATCTATGGATTGGGCATATTTATGATTTTCCAGCCGTTAAATTTTGTAAATTTTCTAGCGTTCAAATTTGAACTGCGGCTTTAAAATCATTGGATAAGTGATAATTATAAAAGTAAAAATTTACACCCTTAGTATTTCGGTTTAGCTATCCCTATTTTCAGCTAGCAGAGAAAGACGTAAGTGTAATTTCGTAAGTTTTTATAAATTTACGAGCTTTTCCATAAGTCATAGATAACAGCTATTCGTGACTGACATGGCTTGGCTACAAACTATAGTTTATTGCCTATGCATATAATAAAAATGATTGTTTTTAAGCTCGATAAACCTGTTTATTGCCCGTAATCACTCTCTTTTGTTGCTTTTTTGGGCACTCTTACTCAACCAAGAGTTTAAATTTTAGTTAAGATATCAAATATCTTTTTAGTCTCTGGAACCTTTATATATAAAGTGGTTTAAGGTTTTATGTAAGTAGTGCAAGGCATTATAAACTAAAAGCACATTGCATAAACCAAAAAGACAATACCCATATGTTTATAGAGTCTGAAGTGTCGGTGTATTGCTAGATGCTACTGCCTAAAGGTTCTAAAGAAAAAGTTCAGACCCCTCTGGATCGAAGCTAACTTCACAGGTTTTAATAATAAATAGATTCTGTTTTTAGTTCAGCTTGCAAGATACAAAACTTTAAGAGCAAAGCATAACAAGCAATGATAAGCGGTCGTACAATGTTCATTAGATAATCAAAGTTTTTAGAACTCAACCAATCTAAAAATTTATTATTCAAATAAATAAGGAATTTGTTTTTATGAAAAAACTGTAAAAATATTGAATCGTAGTAGAATGTAATTGTTGATACAAACCAAAGGGCAATCCCCCTAAACACTTGCAATGTTAGAGGGAAACTCCCAAGGTTAGTCGCACATCGAAAAGCAAACTAAGCATCACTGTAGAACCTTGGCGGGGATATAACCTACAACGATGCCTTACTACTGACGGCAACATATATAAATTATGTCACATCAATTCAGTTTCCTACAAGTTTTTGCAGGATATAAATCCTTGCAATGCAAAATATTAAGTACGTGTAGGTTAGGAAAAGAGTTAAAAATTTTACGCGCCGATTTACGGGTAGAATGGTGTCGGCGAGTTGAAATTTTGTTGCAGACGGATATTAGTAAATTTCAAATTGATATCTGTAAAAGATTAATATTTTTTCAGCAAATGTCCTTCTGCTGGAATATTTCAAGGTTTTTAATCATAATTTGTAAATTGTGTCATCTTCCAATTGGTAGACTTAAGCATTTTAATAATCAATATATTCAATGGTTAAAAAAGCTTCTACCTCAGCTTTCGAGCTACGAGGATGATAGTTATATATTTGACACTCACATAGTTGTATCGCTATGTAAATATTTGTTGCAATTGGGATTTTTAAACAAACGGCAATGCATCTACGAATTGCAAGCAGTTGAATTGGTAGAGGTAGGGAAATGATGCAGGATGTATTATCGCAAGAGCAGCTATGTAAGAAAATTATCGCGACTCTAGGTGAAAGCCTTATAGAGCAAGATATACAAGGCTGCTTGAAGGAAATAGAAATAATCGAACCAAAAGTAGCAAAGTTATTTTGGCGATCGCCCGAAGCAAAACCCGGTATTTATATCGTGCTTGCGGGTAAAGTTCGACTCCTTGATGATTCGGATAATTTAATCGCAACCGTTGCTTCTGGTGCATCCTTCGGCGAACAAACTTTATTTGGCGAGCAGAATTTTCTTAGCTTAAGTGCAAGGGCTTCAACTTCTTTAAAACTTTGCTTTGTAAGCGGTGAAGTACTGCAAGGCTTAATGGCAAAATATCCTCAAGTTAAAGAGCGTCTTTACAGACGTGCGGAATTTTGGGATATATTGCTGCTGTGCCGTCAGAATTCTCAACTATCGCGCAGTTGCTCCACGGAGGAAATGTTCAAAGCTCTGTGTTTATTTGAACGGTACCGTATTCAGCCTGGGGAAAGCACCATACAGCTATTTGAGGATAATCAATTGTTGCTGCTACGAGAGGGGGAACTCAAAAATGGCGCAAATTTAACTTTAACTCCAGGGAATATTTATAAAGATACAGATACCGATGGAAAATGGGAACTAACCAAACCAACTATTGCCTATAGTCTCAAAGGTTCAAACTTACAGTTAGCTCTTGAAGAGTGGAATGAGTTGATAACCTGGATTAATCCATCGGAGCAAATCTCACCTCGTGAATTTCGTTCTAGAAAGCAGACTAGTAAAATATTGCCCAAAACTCAGGGAGAAGCTCGCGATGGCAAAATTATTCCATTCCCTTCTCGCTCAATTCAAAAACAGAAAGCTAAACCCTACTTCCCCAGCCCCAAAACCAAGGCTAAGCATATTTGGGAACGCTTAAGCAAGCAATATCCTTTCTTTGCTCAACAAAGTGCTTCTGATTGTGGGTGTGCTTGTTTGGTAATGATTGCCAGACATTGGGGTAAACGGTTGGCTGTTAATCGCGTGCGGGAGATTGCCAATGTTAACCGCAGTGGTGCATCTTTACGAAGTTTGGCAGCAGCAGCCGAAAGTATTGGCTTTGCCAGCAAACCTGTAAAAGCCAGCTTTGATAAATTCACACAACAGTCTTTACCGGCGATCGCGCATTGGGAAGGCAAGCATTACATCGTTGTCTATGAAATCAATCAAAAGCACGTTATAGTTTGCGATCCTGCGATCGGACAACGTAAAATTCCTCATGCCGAGTTTAAAGAAAAGTGGACTGGTTATGCATTGTTGTTGCAACCGACACTTGGGCTAAAAGAAGCAAAAGAAGAGACAGGAAGCGTTTGGAGATTTTATGAATTAATTAAACCCCACTCCAAGGTATTGTTTGAAGTATTCATGGCTTCGATATTGCTGCAAGTATTTGGCTTAATAACGCCGCTATTTACGCAAGTATTATTAGACAAAGTAATAGTCCAAGGTAGTATATCTACTTTAAACGCCATTGGTTTGGGGTTATTAATTTTTGGTTTCTTCAGCATTGTAGTTAATGCGGTGCGGCAATATTTATTATTCCATACTGCCAACCGCATTAGCGTCGCCATGCTCGTAGGCTTTCTCAAACATACTTTTAGCCTGCCTTTGTCTTACTTCGAGTCGCGTTACGTCGGCGATATAACTTCCCGAATTGAAGAAAATGAAAAAATTCAGAGTTTTCTAACTGGCGAAACACTTTCAATACTTTTGGATTTAATTACCATTGTTGTCTATCTAGCTGTAATGTTTTGGTACAACTGGCAGTTGACATTGTTAACGCTGTTAATTGTGCCGCCATTTTTTATCTTGGCTTTTGCAAGTACAAGTATTCTACGGCGCATGTCTAGAGAGATTTTTAATGCAGGAGCCGAGCAAGATAGCTATTTGATTCAATCGCTCACAGGTATTCGTTCGGTGCGAAGTATGGCGATCGAACATACAGTGCGCTGGCGTTGGGAAGAACTGTTAAACGATTTAATTAAGAAAAGTTTCCGAGCGCAGATTATTGGTACTCGCTTGCAAGTTATTAGTGGGAGTATCGATACCGTCATGAGTGCGGGATTGCTATGGTATGGAGCGTACTTAGTTATTCAGAATCAACTTACCATCGGACAATTAATTGCTTTCAATATGTTGATGGGTAATGTTATCAGTCCTTTTAAACGACTTTCAGGAGTATGGAACGAGTTTCAAGAAGTTATGATTTCTACCGAACGCATCAACGATGTGTTGGAAGCAAAACCAGAAGAAGATTTACTTGCATCCCCCCGCAGACATATTTCTAAATTAGCCGGACATATTCGCTTTGATAATGTCACATTTAGGTATCACTCAGAAAGCGAAATTAATGTATTAGAAAATCTCAATTTTGAAATTCTCCCAGAGCAAACGATCGCCGTAGTTGGACGTAGCGGCTCCGGAAAAACTACCTTGTCAAAACTGATATTAGGTTTATATCCTCCGACAGAGGGCAAAGTTCTAATTGACGGTCATGATGTATCTAAAATTTCCTTAAAATCCCTGCGTCGCCAAGTAGGTGTAGTAGACCAAAATACCTTCTTATTTGGTGGAACTATTCGGGAAAATATCAGTGTTGCTCACCCTGAAACTTCTTTAGAAGAAATTGTCGAAGCAGCACGTATGGCTGGAGCGGATGAATTTATCCAGCAATTTCCGATGGGTTATGAAAATGAAATCGGTGAAGGAGGAGGAATGTTATCTGGAGGACAGCGGCAACGTATAGTAATTGCCCGTGCTTTATTAGGCAATCCTCAATTATTAATTTTCGATGAAGCAACCAGTAGTTTGGATGCTGAAACAGAACGGATAATTCAAAACAATTTAAAAACAATTCTTAAAGGACGTACTAGTTTAATCATTGCTCACCGTCTCTCTACAGTACGCAATGCCGATTTAATCCTAGTTTTAGACAAAGGCGTATTGATCGAAAGCGGTACCCACGACGAATTAATTAACAAAAAAGGTCATTATTACTATCTCAACCAGCAGCAATTAGCAGCAGCAGGGTGATGGGGAGATTGGGAGATGGGGTGATGGGGAGACAAGGGGACAAGGGGACAAGGAGATGGGGAGTTAGGAGTTATGAGTTAGGAATTGATAATTGATAATTGGTAATTGGTAATTGATTATGCCGAACACACAGAGAAAGGATGAATATCAAGTTTATACTCCGCCTCCCTATGAGGAAGATACAAAGGAGCAATTATCATCTGAGGTTGTAGATGATTCCGAAAAGTTGCACTACGGCACGGAGGAACTACTTGATGCTTTACCAAAAGTCTGGAGTCGTTCTTTACTCTATGTTTTTGTGAGCTTTCTCGCTGTTGGATTACCTTTTTCGATGGTTGCTACAGTTGATGAAACTGGTAGCGCTAGAGGAAAGATAGAACCTTTAGGAGCAACTCGTAAATTAGACAGCATAATTGGCGGTAGTGTTAGTGCTGTGAAGGTAAAAGAAGGAGATAAAGTCAGAGCCGGACAGATTATTTTACAATTAGATAACGATACAGTTAAGCCAGAGATAGAACGAACAAAAGAAAAGTTGGCGGGCTTAGAAAATCAGGTATCGCAATTACAACTGCTCAAGAAACAAGTCGAGTTGACGGTTAGCACTCAAGAGCAGCAAAACCAGTCTCAAGCTTCAGAAAAGAAAGCCCAGGTTAATCAAGCTATTCAGGATCTGAATGCCAAACAAAGTACTTATAACCTGCAAAATTTAGAGAAACAATCATTAGTCAATCAAGCCAAACAGCAGATTCAAACTTTTCTTAACGAGCGTAAATCGGCGCAGGCTCGTTTAGATATAGATAAAAACCAAGTCGAGCGCTATAGCAAACTTTTAAAAGATGGTGCAGTTTCCGCTGCCCAAATTGACAATCTTAGAAAAGAACAGCAAGAAAGCAAACGATTTTACGAGAAATCTGAATCGGATATAAAACAAGCTCAATTGCGTTTAGCTGAAGAAACAAATCGCTATCAGACAACAATGAATCAGTTGCAGTCTGATATTGAACAAGCCAAACTGCGTTTAAGCGAACAGAAGAGTAGTTATCAAAGTGCAGTTAATGCCGGAAAACTCGCTCTGTTAAAGACTCAAGAGCAAATCAAAGATTTACAAAGACAAATAAACTCGACGAAATCCGAAATCGCTCAAACTACAAGTGAGATAACTTCCTTAAATATTCAGATGCAACAGCGAATAGTGCGATCGCCAATTGATGGCATAGTTTTTGAGTTGCCTGTAACCAAGCCCGGAGAAGTGTTACAACCCGGACAAAGAATAGCCAAAATTGCTCCTGAAAATAGCGGTTTTGTTCTCAAAGCGAATATGCCAGTTAAAGAAACTGGTTTATTAAAAACCGGAATGCCGGTAAAAGTTAAGTTTGATGCCTATCCTTTCCAAGAATATGGAGTTGTACCTGGAAAAGTCATTTGGATTTCTCCAGACTCGAAAGTAGAATCAACATCTCCAAATAGTCCAGAAACTTATGAATTAAGAATTGCACTTGACAAGCCTTATATAAAAAATGGTTCTCGCCGTATCCCCTTAAACCCAGGGCAGACAGCAAACGCTGAAGTAATTGTTCGTCAGCGCCGTGCGATCGATCTTCTTTTAGATCCATTTAAGAAGTTGCAAAAAGGAGGATTGGAATTATGAGGAGATGGGGAGATGGGGAGATGGGGAGATGGGGAGATGGGGAGATGGGGAGATGGGAGAGAGGGGTAGAGGGTAGGGTGTTCAAGATAATGCCCTCACCCCGCCCTGAAGGGCACCCCTCTCCCAAGCTTGGGAGAGGGGAAGGGGTGAGGGAGAAAGGTTATGGTTGTTACCGGCATAAAACTTGTATGAACGAAGCACGCGGAAATTCTATCAAAGTCAACAGCCTAGGTAGAGGGGGTAGAGAGGGAGATAAGGAGAAATTTAAATCCTTAACTCTTAACTCCTAACTCCTAACTATTCCCAATGTCCAATTACCAATTACTAATCATGAAAAATACTTTATCCATATCATCTGAAGATGTAATCCATCATTTGAAAATGTCTTGTCAAATTCCCGGTGTCATCGAGGGGATAGCGACTCGAAAAATTATTGCCGATACTGCTTCAAAAGCAGGTATTACGGTTGAGGAGGATGAATTACAGCAGGAAGGAGATAGGCTGAGGTTTGCAAAAAAACTTGTTAAAGCTACAGATACTTGGGCTTGGTTGAAAGCTCATCATCTTTCTATAAATGATTTTGAAGAATTAGCCTATAAAAATCTACTTTCTCAGAAGGTGGCGCATCATCTATTTAATGATGAAGTCGAATCTTTCTTTTATCAAAATCAACTTGATTTCATAAAAGCAGCTACCTATGAAGTTTTTTTAGATGACTATGACTTGGCTTTGGAACTATTTTATGCAATTCAAGAGCATGAATTAACTTTCCCGGAAATTGCTCGCGAATATATTCCAAATCCAGAATTACGTCGTGCTGGTGGGTATCAAGGAATTCGACACCGTAAAGATTTTCGCCCAGAAGTTGCGAGTAGTGTATTTGCTGCTACTCCCCCGGAAATTATTAAACCAATTGTGAGTTCTAAAGGTGTTTATCTGATTTGGGTTGAAGAAATTATTAAACCACAATTGAACGAGCAGTTACGTGAAGAAATTATTGCTGATTTATTTGATGCTTGGTTGAAACAACAAATCCAACAGATGGAAATTTCAACTTCACTTGAGTTAAATAATGACAACCAAGCATCTCCAGATTCGTTAATGCAGGCTTGAGCAGCTTATGGAATTTATAATTTTTCAAAAAAGATTAACTGTAATACGGAGTAAATCAAATTAAGAGCAACAAAAATTCCAACAAATTCATTTTTAGCACAGACAAATAGATTATTTCAGAAAATATTTGTCTAATTTCAAAAACATATTTCACTTTAGAAGAGTAGTTTAATTCAAAAAAACAATATTAAATGTCTGTAAGGTAACAGCTTTGTTAACCTTAGATTCTGCTGTTTTAATTAATAAATAAACTATAAAATAATCGTATACAATAATAGGTTTTTGGTGCTAAATAATAAAAAATATTTATTAAATGAAACTGTAAAAACGCTTGCTTTTTTTATTAAAAACAACTATATTATAAATGTGAGCGAACAGAAGATGTCTCGCCACGATAATTCCCAGATACGTATTAAGAAAATTCCCAGGAGAATCTCATGAATATTTTAGATTTAAATCAAATTGAAGTAGTTGAAGGAAATCAAGTAGTTGGTGGTCACGGCGGTAAAAAAGACGACTATAAAAAGAAGGTCGAAAAGGCTATTGCGAAAGCTAAAGCTGATGCTATTGCATTCGGTGACAAGGCAGTAGCATTAACCTCTACTTCCACCACAGCAGTTGCTGGCGAATTCGCTGCTTCTGATTCTAAATCTTTTGCTGCTGCTTTGAACAATTTTAAGAAGCATGACTAAACGTTTTCAATTTTCATAACCTTCTGTAAATAATTATTTAAAGAAGGTTGTTTATAAAGAGGATTTGACTAAATAGACAGTTGATGATCTTTATAAATTGATAAATTGTCAAAAATATCGCTGAAAACGCTTATAAGTTTTCAGCGATACTAAAATCTCAATAGGAGGTCTTATGAGCAAATTTAAAATTGCCGACCTCAGCTTTTGTGAAACAGAAATTAATGATAGCGAAAAAGTAAAAGGTGGAGCTTCAATTTCGGAGTCTCTCGCGCCTTACCTTAGCTATCATAAAGATTTTTATTTTCCTAATGCAAAATCAGGATTCAAACTTGCAGAAAAGTCATTAGCTAAATATGGCTATAAAACAAGTTATTTCTATGATGATGCAACAGGCGATTTTGCTATTGTGGTATCAAAAGCATCTGGTAATGGTAAAGCTTACTCTGAAGCATCAAAAGGCTACACTTCTAACGGTATAAGAAATAGTGCAAAATCATTTGCAGCCGCTTAAAGTCTCGCCAAACTCAAGTCTCTGAAATGTTCATTGCTTGGTTTTAATTTCATAAGCTATTAAAAAGATTTTAGACAAGGCTTTTTAATAGCTTATGCTTATTGCTTTTTGAATTTTCTAAAATTTTATCTAATACTTTGTCTGTAAGGGCAGTATAAGATGATGTAATTGTGTTTAATAAAAGTTGAGATAGTTATGACTAATCATCGAGTTATTACTAAATGGATTGTATCGCCTGATGGTAAAGTTATTGCTGAAGCCAAAAGTACAGCCTCAGCAGTTGGCGATCGCACGGAAATTCACCAAAGTGTTTCAGTTGATCAACATAGTGGTAGTTGTAGTAGTTCCTCGTCATCTAGCTCTAGTAGTTACAGTTCTTCAAGTAGTTCGGTAGCTAGAGATAGTGAAGAAAAATAGAGTTAATTGGCACGGGGATTAATATTGTGTTCGATAAAGAGAATCTAGCAAAAAACAGTTCCCAGGAACTTAAGAAGTTGGGTTAAAATTTCTCGCACTTTGATCGCGAATAACCCACAAGCAGTCAAGAAATTTGCTCAAGACTGCAAGCAGGGTATGATTGCAAAAATGCTGTGTTCTTTTGGTAAACAGGTTTTTACAGTTGCATTTATTTACGTCGGCAGCGTTTCATGATTACGGCAATAATACCGCTAGATAGCAGCAAAGCTATATTAGCTGAAGGCTCGGGAGCTTTAACTAAAACTCTGTTTCGCTTAAATTCAACCAATACCAAATTTGTGTCGTTAGCAAAAGTACGCTGGTATGAACCTTTTACAGAAGCTTCTAAAGATTCTTTCAATCCACCAAAATTAGGATTAACAGATTCTTGCTTGAACTTGACATTATCGCTTGCTTGCAGTGCAACAAAATCGTTGTCACCTTCGGTAGTTAAATTTCCGATCAAATCGAAATAGTCTAAAAGAGTGTTGTTGTCAATATCAAATATCAAGAAAGATATATGACCACTAGCCCTAGCATTTTCGGAAGGAGGATTATCAATCGATGTCTTTAACTCTAAATCCGCTATAAATTTAAAAGAAAAACTAGTATCTGCCTTTATTTGAAAATTACCTATCAATTCAGATTCACTTTTTGCAAGAGCCAAATACTCTTGATTTTCACCAAACGCCTCAGCGGAATTGAAGTTAGCTCCAGTTGCCGGAGATTGTAAAAAAATTGCATTTGCTGCGGCTGTTGCCTGTGCAATTCCATTTTGCTCAAAACTCAAAGCATTGGTATCTGTAGAAGCTAAAACACCGAAAGGAGGCGGGCTAGAATTTGAAAATTCAAATTCTGCGGTTGAGGAAGCAAAAGTAGCAGCTCTACTTGGTGAAATAGCCAAAACCGAACTGGCTAAGACGGGAGCAGCAACGAGAATCAACTTTTGAATCAATTTGTGTTTTGTATTCATATTGTTTCTTTAAAAAATTTGCACAATAAATTTTGCTGACTAACGAGCATTAGCATTGATAAATTCCTCTGCTAAGGAAATTTCGCATCATGCCTTTTAGTCAAAACACCGTATATCGCTTCCGTAAAACTATTCTTTTACAGACACAATAATTACAAATCTGCCAAACACCCAAATATCAAAAAAACTACTTAAGTAACAATACTAAAGTATAAATTGATGCAAAAAATAAAGTTAATATGAATACAACTTAAAAATTCTTCTTCTCAGTATATGCCAATGCAGATCGCAGCCCGGTAAACGAGTAGAAACTATTAAACAATCAAAAAAAAACCTTGACTTCAAATGAAGCCAAGGTTTTTGAATTATTTAATTGAGAAATGTCCATGCTTGGTTTAATTATGACAAAGCGGATATATTTTTTATGTATTGCTCTGAAATGCTTAATTTATCCGTTATGTCCGATTTTGCATTTATCTCTTTGAAAAATATTTATCTAATTTTCTAAAGATATAATGCGTACAAATAATCTAAGTTTAAAATCAGTAGTTTATGAGAAGATTGACAATACTTTTGTATTGTAATTTAGACAAGATTAAAGTAACTTCAAATGCTACTGTTTTGTTCTTAGCTATTAATACGGTTTAGCTGCGGAATCTGCACCAGAAGCAGTTTTATAAGAAGTCTTAGTTCCTTCTATAGCTGAGGCATAACCTGCGTAATAGGCAGCACCGTATTTAGGAGCCGCAGTAGCGCCAGTAATAGTCGCAGCACTAGTTTTATCACCAACGCCAACAGCTAGTACAGAAGCTTTTGCCTTCCCTGGTTTAGCTTTGACACTTCCTTGTACAAAAGTATCAGGTTTACCTCCGATAATTTGATTATCAGACTCTACTACTTCGCAGATTTCTAAATCATTAATATTCATGGACTTTCTCAACTTAAATTTCTTTTGATTGAATTACCATAATAATTTTAGCAATAAATATAGAATTAAAGCAACCGAAATATCTGCTATATTGCTAGTTTTATTTTTAGATAAAGAAGTCTTATGCTTTATGCTATAAATTGTTAATTATTAAATAAAAGAAACGTTGAAATTATTATTTTTATGTACATAATTATGAATCACACTTTTAATATATTTTTTATTCGTAACAATCAAATTAAATTTTTGATTGTGTTTGTAAATCTATATACAACGATATTTTATAATATTTTTATTATTTAATTGATGAAAAATATCTTAAAGCAAGTTAAGTAACTTATTAAAATTTATGTTGATGTGTAGCTGTTTTAAAGTTAGTATAAATACTTAAGCGTTTATACTGGCATTTATTTTAAGAATAAAAATTGCAACAAAAAAGTTTACGTGTTACTAGCTAAAAAAATATCTAGAGATTACGTATAATTTATTTAAAGCTTTTAAAGGCGAATATAGTGCTTTTCAGATGATTGAGTCTAATAACAGCAGAAACCTCACCCCCTCGAAGAAAAAAGGGTGAGGTTTGTTAAAATCTATTGCGCTCAAACGAAAAACGCTATATAGATACCAGTCAGCGAGGTAATTTTGGCAAATAGCAGTTATTGACTCGCTTGGGGTTTCGGCGTACCGGGAATAGTAATATCGATGGGCATTACCTGCGATGCTAGTTGCGTCAACGGTGGGTTAATCGCGGTTTGATTTCCTACTACCAAAAATACTAACTTATCTAACTTGAGATGTTCTTTTGCAACTCGCTGCACATCTTCTACCGTAGTGTTTTCAACCTGTTTTTGATAGGTAAACAAGAAATCTTTAGGATAACCGTAATATTCATAGCGCATCAAACGCGATAAAGTTTGAGCGGGATCTTGGAAATTGAATACGAAAGAATTCAAAGTAGATTCTTTAGCAAAGGCTAATTCTTGAGGAGTTACTGGTTGAGTTTGAATTCGCTTGATTTCTTCCTCTACAGCTTTGACAAACTGTACTGTAGCATCACTACGTGTTTGTCCCCCGGCAATAAACATACCGGGATAATCGAAGCGAGGACTCCAGTAACCGTATACTGAATATGCTAAACCTTGGCGCGATCGCACTTCATTAAACAATCTGCCACCAAAACCATTCATTACCCCATTCATTACATCTAATTCGGGGTAATCTTCACTGGTGAATTTTCCGCCGATATGTCCGATAAGTACGTTACTTTGGGTTAACTGCGGTTGATTGACAAAAAATACTCCACCTGTTTTCGCTTGAGATACTTCTGGTAATGCTGGTTTTTTGAAGTTAGGGTTAGCTTTCCAATTACCGAATGTTTTCTCAATCAAGGCTTTCATCTTAGCAGAATCAAAATCCCCTTCAATGCCCAAAATCATATTGTTGGGATAGTAATACTGCTGATAGAAAGTTACCAAATCATCGCGAGTAATATTATTCAGCGATGAATATTCGGGGATGCGAGCGTAAGGGCTATTCTCACCGTAAATCAGTTTTTTAAATTCCCTTCCTGCAATATCATCCGGGCTATCATTACGACGCGCAATAGCACCTTTCATTTGGGTTTTTGCTAACTCCAACTGATTTTCAGCAAACGCGGGTTGTTGCAATACTTCAGCAAATAACCCAAAAACTGTATCTACATCTTCGCTAAGCGCTCCAAAAGCAGCGGTACCAGAAGTATCGCCAATATTGGTTTCTACCGAAGCCGCTCGTTGCTCCAACATTTGATTAAGTTCATCAGGAGGATGTTTTACAGTTCCTCCAGTACGCATCACTCCACCAGTTAACTCAGCCAAACCAACTTCATTATTTGGTTCAAAGCGAGAGCCAGTATGAATTAAAGCGCTACCATTAACCAACGGCAGTTCATGATTCTCCATCAAATAAACTATCATGCCATTCTTAAGCTGGTACCGTTCGTATTCAGGTAGCTTAATTTCACCTACTGGCTTGAATTCCAAGTCAGTATAATGCTTTGGTGTATATTTACCCGGCGTTACCTGCTGTGCCATTGCACTAGATAAGTCAAAGCTTACCAGCACAAAAGTAAGACACATCAGTAACGAGTAAAGCAATCTTTTCACTTTTTTGTTGTACCTTATTCTTTTAATCTTCATTTTCTCTCTTTGTTGGGCATTGGGCATTGGGCATTGGGCATTGGGCATTGGACATTGGGAATATAGCGCTTTTCATTTGAGTGCAATACACTTGGCGAACCTCACCCCGCCGTACTGCTTCCCTCTCCTTAACAAGGAGAGGGGAAGGGGGTGAGGTAAAAATGTATTCTATCCAACTGAAAACCGCTATAGTTAGGAGTTATGGGATTTTATATTTTGGATTAACAGAGTTAGGAGTTAAGAATTAGGAGTTTAAATTTTTCTCCTTGTCCCCACCCCATCTCCCCATCTCCCCATCTCCCCATCTCCCCATCCCTTAACTACCTGGCTTCTTCGGCAACAACTTACCGACGGTGCGATTTTCTGCAACGAAAGTCTCTTTGGCAACGCGCATTACATCTTCTGCGGTAACTGCTTCAATTTTTTCTAACTGCTCAAATAAATTCTTCCAAGAACCAGTTTTGACTTCGTATTCTAATAACTGCTGCGCCATACCCATATTGGAATCGAGGGAGCGCAATAATCCGGCACGAGCGTTAGTTTTGACTCTTTCCAACTCTTGAGCGGAAACTGGCTGTGTTTTTAAAGCTTCAATTTGCTCTGTTAAGGCTGCTGCTACTTCATCTACTGTATGCCCCGGTGCGGTTAAAGCATAAAACAGCATTAAGTTAGGATATTTATCTCCGGGAAACCCGCTAAATCCTTGGGCTGCAAGTGCTAATTGCTTCTCTTCTACTAAAGATTTATACAGCCGCGAAGTACGTCCGTCGCTGAGCAAACTACCGATAATATCGTAAACTGCATTATCTACGTCATTTAGACTTGGGCGGTGATAACCTTCTAAATACCAAGGTTGAGAAGGTAGATTTAAGGTAAATTCTTTTTCTTGAGTTTGTTTTGGCTCTACTGC
Source organism: Calothrix sp. CCY 0018 (assembly GCF_963920925.1). Taxonomy (NCBI): domain Bacteria; kingdom Bacillati; phylum Cyanobacteriota; class Cyanophyceae; order Nostocales; family Calotrichaceae; genus Calothrix; species Calothrix sp. CCY 0018. The sequence continues at coordinate 102,712 of NZ_CAWUDI010000032.1, forward strand.
AAGTTTTTGCTCTGGCTTGGGTTTAGCTTCATAACGCCCAAAATAAGCTTCTGCCATTTTCTTGACTTCAGCAGGATTTACATCTCCAACAACGGCAACTGTAAGATTACTCGGTACATAATATGTATCGAAAAATTGCTGTACGTCTTGCGTAGTTAAATTGCGAATATCTTTGTCATAACCAATCACCGGACGTTTGTAGGGATGTTTTTCAAAAGCAGTATCATTGAACTTTTCAATCATTTGCCCGATGGGGGAATTATCTACGCGCATCCGTCTTTCTTCTAAAATTACGTCTTTTTCCTTAAAAAACTCGCGTCGGAGTTCGGGATTAAGAAAACGTTCGGATTCCAGAGACATCCAAAGTTCTAATTTATTGGCAGGAAAGCTGTAAAAATATTTGGTAGCTTCCGTAGAAGTTGTGGCATTTAAACCTACACCCCCGGCTTGTTCGACAATTCTACCAAGTTCATTTTGGTTTACCGTATTGCGAGCCTGCTCTTCTATTTTTTGAAACTGAGCTTGCAGTTGAGCAACTTTATCTTTTTGCCCTGCTGCTTGCGCTTGTTGAATTTGGGCTGCTACTTTATCTAATCTATCCAGCAACTTTGTTTCTTTGGCGTAATTTCTAGTACCAATTTTATCCGTACCTTTAAAAGCCAAATGTTCTAGAAAGTGGGCAACACCAGTCTTTCCCTCGGGTTCGTCAACGCCGCCAACATCGGCATAAGTAACAAAAGAAACTACGGGTGCTTGAGGTCGTCGTAAAACAATGAACTTCATGCCATTGTCTAATTTAAACTCCGTCAAATTTTCTACAACCCGATCTAAATAAGGTTGAATTGAAAATTGATTAGACTCGGCGGTTGGGGTTTTAGAAGGAGTTTGAGCAAATGCGACTTCTGGCAGAAACTCCCAACAAAAAACTAATGCCAAAAAAAGTGCGAATAGCCGACGTGAGAAATTTCCCATAATTTTCCTTTTATTTTCCTTTTAAACTGTATAAGAGTAACCTTCAGAAGCAATATAAACAGAATTGAACATTTTTACATCTCTCGCGTTTAAAAACAGTGGGATTATCTAGCTTTTAGTTTTTAGCTTTTAGCTTTTAGCGGTGGAGCTTTAAGTCTTAGGGGTTCATCATATCGCCATATACTTTCGTTCCGTATATTTTTAATTACGCAACACCGGATGGCGCTCAAGAGGGTGTAAGAATGCGTCCATAACTATCTGGGAACCTCTCTCCAAACCTCTCTCCTAGAAGGAGAGAGGCTTTGAAACCCCCATTCCCTCATAGGGAAGGGGGGCAGGGGGGTTAGGTTTCCGAGGTGCTGGAAGTAAAACTTAATACTTTTCAAACATCCTCTAGGAAAGTATTACAAATTACTAATTATCGTGCTATCTTCTGGATAAATTTAAAACCACTAAAAAATATGAATGCTCAAGGCTTAATCTTATATTAAAGATTTGCAGGTTATGGTACTTAATTGAGACAATAATGCTACATATGCAGTTCCAGAATCACTAAAACCAATAAAACTAATATTATGCGAGCTTTTAGATCCCCTCCCCCAGAAACACAAACACGCGATCGCATTTTGCAAGCAGCACAAAAGTTGTTTGCTGCCAAAGGGTTTGATGGTACTACTACCCGCGACTTAGCAGAAAAAGCAGGGGTTGCAGAAGGAACCTTATTTCGTCACTTCTCCAATAAAAAAGCAATTTTAGTCGAAGTTGCAACCGCAGGATGGGTAGATATCCTCACCGATTTACTCACCGAATTGAGCGAAATGGGCAGCTACAAAGCCGTAGCCCAAGTTATGCGTCGTCGGATGTGGAATTTACAAAAAAACGCCGACATGATGAAAGTTTGTTTTATGGAAGCGCAATTTCATCCCGACTTGCGCGATCGCATTCAAAAAGAAGTAATCGATAAAATGACTCACGTCGCTGAAGGCTTCTTTCAAACAGCAATGGATAAAGGAATCTATCGCAAGACAGATGCGAAACTCGTCGCTCAAGTGTTCTTAGGAATGTTTGCCGTAGCAGGCTTTTCCCACGAAACCCTGATGGAACCAGACGCTTCTCCCCAAGAAAAACAAAAGATGGCAGAAGGATTGGCTGACATATTTCTTAACGGTGTATTGGAAAAAGAGTAGTTAGTAGTTAGTGGTTAGTAGTTAGTGGAATAACCATCAACTATCAACTATCAACTACCAACCATCAACTATCAACCATCAACTAAGTACCTACGCAAAATTAATTGTGTACTGTCATTGCGAGGAACGAAGCAATCGCAAGGACTTGAACTTTTTAGAATGTTAAATTAATTTTGCACACCTACTTATCAACTACCAACCATCAACTATCAAATCTTTATTGATTTACCTTGCATAATCCATTGTTGTACAAGTTCAATAGCAGGGCATAAATCTCTTCTCTGGAGAGTTGCAACTTGCAAACGTAAAATTTGTTTGTGCAGACGATGGGGAGGAGTATTTGTCAACTGCATCACCGAAGCAATACCAGCATGAAGCAACAATCCACAATATTCTGTGCCCACAGCAGGAATTCGAGCCAAGTCGGCTAAAGCAACCCATTTATTGACATACTGGACATGAACCTGTAGTTTTTGTGCCAGTATCACCTTTTCCTCTAAAGTTTTTGCTTGTTTCACCAGACTTAAAGTATTTATAAAACCCTTATTTTTCAAATTATCAATTTCATCCTGCTTTAATCCCGGTAATTCTTCAATCGCCCAGTTTTTCTCTTTAATAACACTTACCTTAGCTTTTCGTTTAGGAAACATTTTTTTCAATTATCAATTATCAGTGACTAGTATTCCAGCACATAAGTTATGAAGGGTAAATCATTGTTCGTAGTAGCGCTTCAGCGCATCCGAATTCCGGAATCCGGAGGCGCTGAAGCGCTACTACAAACCCTTTAAAATTAATGTCGTGAAGTACTACTTAACAGCTAGAAGTAATTAAGGTTAAAGGTTAAAATTATCCTTGTCCCCTCTCCCCCATCTCCCCATCCCCCCATCCCCCCACTCTACCTTAATGCCCAATTCCCCAACCATGACTACCCCCAACTCACTCGCAAATACTTTACGTCAAAGGCGAGATAAATTAGCTAAATTAATCGATTTTCCGGCAATATTTTGGTCTGGAAGCCCTAGCCCGCGAAATTTTTCTGCAAATATTTTTCCTCATCGCCCTAGCAGCCATTTTATCTATTTTGCTGGATTACCTTTAAAAAATGCAGCAATTCGCTTGGAAGCTGGTAAATTACAATTATTTCTGGATAATCTGGCACCAAGTGGCGCTCTTTGGCACGGAGAAATGCCAACTCGCGATCAAATTGCCGAACAAATTGGTGCTGATGAAGCTTACCCGATGGCAGAATTAGAATCGCATTTAGAAGGTGTGGCAACAATTGCGGTACAAGATGCAACTTCATGGACGCAACAGTCACAATTGCTTGACAGATGGGTTTTGCCGCAACGTGCGCCGGAAAATATCGATTTGGAGTTAGCTAAAGCTGTTGCCGAATTGCGTCTTGTTCATGATGAAGCAGCTTTAAATGAAATGCGTCAAGCTGTTGCTGTTACTGTAGAATCGCACAAAGCTGGGATGGCAGCAACTTCCACGGCGAAAACAGAAGCACAAGTTAGAGCGGCGATGGAAGCAGTTATTATCGCGAATAATATGACTACTTCTTATAACAGTATTGTCACCGTGCGCGGGGAAGTATTGCACAACGAAAGTTATCAAAACTCCCTGAATCCGAATGACTTGCTACTTGCTGATGTTGGTGCAGAAACTCCGATGGGTTGGGCTGCTGATGTGACTCGCACTTGGCCAGTTAACGGTAAATTTTCATCTACTCAAAGAGATATTTATGATGTTGTTTTAGCCGCACATGATGCCTGCATTGACAAAATTATTCCCGGTGTTGAATACGAAGATATTCATCTTTGTGCTTGCAGGGTTATCGCCGAAGGTTTAGTAAATTTAGGTATTCTGCAAGGGAATCCCGAAGAATTAGTGAATACAGATGCTCATGCCTTGTTTTTCCCCCACGGAATAGGTCATTTATTAGGCTTAGACGTGCATGATATGGAAGATTTGGGAGATTTAGCAGGGTACGAAGCAGGAAGACAAAGAAGCGATCGCTTTGGTTTAGGTTATTTGCGTTTAAATCGACCCTTACGTAAAGGAATGGTGGTAACAATTGAACCAGGTTTTTATCAAGTACCGGCAGTTGTGAATAATTCACAGAATCGCGAAAACTTTAATAAATTTGTGAATTGGGAACGCTTAGCTCAATTTGCAGATGTACGAGGAATCCGCATCGAAGATGACGTTTTAGTTACCGACAATGGGAGTGAAATTTTAACGAAAGATTTACCGACAAGAGCGGATGATGTGGAGCAGTTAACAGTTCATTGCACAGAAACCGATGTTTAGTGGTGATGACGATGCAGTATGATTCGCTTTGGCTTCCGTATGCACAAATGAAGACTGTTCCAGCGCCGTATCGAGTAATTAGAGCAGAGGGGGTCAAACTCTACCTAGATGATGGCACGGTTCTCATTGACGGTATCTCGTCTTGGTGGTGCGTTATTCACGGATACAATCACCCCTACCTTAATAAGGCGGTGAGCGAGCAACTTGCAAAATTTGCTCATGTTATGCTTGGCGGACTCGTTAACGATGCAGCTATTCATCTAGCCGAAACGTTAGTCAGGATTACCCCATCTGGACTCAATCACGTATTCTATGGTGACAGCGGTTCAGTAGGGGTAGAGATTGCGCTAAAAATGGCTACTCAGTTTTGGCGCAATAAAGGGTTTGCTGACAAGAATCGTTTTGTAGCGCTTCGCGGGGGGTATCACGGCGACACCACAGGGGCAATGTCGGTGAGTGATGATGACGAGAGTATGCACCGATTGTTTAAAGGGGCCATACTTCCTCAGTATTTTGTTGATGCACCTGGTGGGGTAAATATAGAATCTGAAGAATGCCAAGCATCACTTTCTCAACTCGCCGAGCTTTTGAGAACGAACAATAGCCAGATTGCGGCGTTCATTCTGGAACCTGTATTTCAAGGAGCTGGTGGCTTTCGTTTCTATCCCCCCGAATATTTATTCCATGCCCGAAAACTGTGCGATGAGCATGGGGTGCTACTCATATTCGACGAAGTAGCGACAGGTTTCGGACGAACGGGAACCCTATTTGCAGCGGATCTTGCTAATGTCAACCCAGATATCATGGTGCTTAGTAAAGCACTTACTGGGGGATACTTTGGACTATCGGCAACTATCACTACAAGCCAAGTTTACGAGTCCTTTCTCGGTGACGATGCGGATCTCGCTTTCATGCACGGACCGACTTTTATGGGAAATGCGGTCGCCTGCGCTGTAGCATTGGCAAGTATCAACCTTATCGAAACCGAAAACTACCTAAGTAAAATCAAAGCTATTGAGCAAGTACTCCGTGAAGAGATACAGGGATTATCTGGAGCATCGCTTTGTGACGCACGGGTGCTTGGAGCCATAGGAGTCTTAGAGTTTGAATGTCCGTCGAACCTGATCGGATTTAGAGAGTTTGCTCTACAACGGGGGGTGTGGCTCCGTCCATATGGTAAGTGGCTGTACACTATGCCCCCATACGTGATTAGTGAAAAAGATTTGCGACAAATTACCGCAGTAATGAAGGAATGGGTGATGAAGTATTAGCCCGTGCAGACGGGCTTTGTTCCTATAGCACCAGCCTTCTAGGCTGAGTGTAATGTCAATTAGTAATTTCCATCTTAGATAGATGTAAAATCACTACCTCACTTATCGAATAAAGGTATTGAAATCAACCATCAAAATCATTTACATTTTTTAACAAAGAACAAGATTTGAATAATCAACAATCAATTGTTTGTAAATGATATATGACTTAGGCAAAGCCCCCCTTTTTAAGGCAGGGCTGTTTCATTCTAAAAAGGAAAATAATAATAGGAT
>NZ_CAWUDI010000033.1:0-103483 GCF_963920925.1 Calothrix sp. CCY 0018
TCGCGCTTAATATTCCCGCACCATCGCCAGAATCTTTATCCGCGCTACAACCACCCCTATGTTCCAAACAGGTTAACGCAACCAATCCCTTTGCCAAGATTTCATGACTTTCCTGCTGTTGCCGATGGGCAATGAAACCTACCCCGCAAGCGTCTCTTTCTTCAACTAACCACTTCTGCCCTAAAAAAGTATCTGAAAATGCTATGTCTTTATCTTGATTCATCTGTTCGTTATTCATAGAATGTCCCCCGATAGCACTAATTGTCTTAATATTGTCCGATTAAAAAACTATTCACCTTGATAAGGCGAGAAAACTGAGTTACGAAAATGCCGGGAGAAAGATTTTACTACACACGGTTGGTTTTTTGTACACCCGTGCTAAACTTATCCCGTTATTTTTTATGTGTTTATGCTGAATTGAGTGAGTTAGTAATTGTATCGCCCTACGGGTTGCGCCACTTACTACAACGCGGGGAACCCGCGCAACGTAGTGGCTTACCTATTTCCGGCTTTATATCTTGAGGCTATATATTCTCTCAATTAGCTTGTCTGAAATGCAAGTTTTTTTTCACAGATAGGGTTAAATATTGCCGACCTGAAACAAAACTTCTATGTAATCGTTCAATATTGTCAATACCAAAATTCCGCTGATAGGGTGCCTTAAAGCCAGCGTATTACACTAATTGTCGATTTGCAATTCCCGATTGGTGTAAATTTTGTCGTAGTACGCCTGCTCTAAGTAAGCAAATATTACTTACAAATCTTATTAATGCCTGCTACACACAGTACAAGTAACGTCGTATCAAAACGATAATATATTTCAATTTATCTTTTTAAAGCAACAAAATTGTCAAGTTCTGGCAATATAAATCTGTTTCTTGACGCATTACTTATAACTTGCCCAACCTGAATTAACTATCCCGATTGATTTGCTTTTTTAAGGAAGGGTATCTATACCTTAGCACGTTACAGTTATGCGCTAGTTTGTTAATTTTTTTGCATTTCTTGCATTTTTTGCAGTCATTACTTAACCAACATTATGGTCAAAAAGCTAACTTTGGGACAAGGAAAAAACCGCACTGCTATGGTTAATAAAAAGAATGGCTTTTTTGTCAAGGTTATGGTATTACCAACTCTGGCAATAATTCTAAATTTGACTGCGACTTCTATCACTATAGCTAAACCAGCTTCTTCAGAAGTGACAAGAATGGCTCAGTCAAATCAACCATCAGCTGTATCGACTTCCAAAGAATTATTATCTCAAGGCAATCAAATATCCCTGAATGGTCGCACGTTACCAGGAACTTGGGTTCAACAGAAAGGTAAAAATAAAAATCAAAGCGATGCAATTTATATAAGTGATGGGGCACTTCGGCAGCTAATAGGAGTAGATTTATTAAGTACTAAGAGTCCACAATTGCAACCAGTACAGTGGTTTTCTTCGCTATCTAAACCACAAGTGTTAACTGGTTTCTTAGAGCAAGGATATCGTTATTTAGACATCACTAAATTTGCTCGCGAAGCAAAATGGAAAGTACAAGCAAAAGGTGATACCTTCTTCATCTCAACACCGAGAGCAGAAGTAAAAACAATTAAAGAAGGTAAATCATCATCCCAACAACAGCAGTTAATTATAGATTTAGATCGTCCAACACCTTGGAACTTGACTGCGGGTTCCTTGATTAAAAAGCCAAAACCAGAACCTCAACCAAAACCTGAGCCAAAACCCGAAATTAAAGTACCATCACTTCCATTTCCACCTCGAAGTATTGTTATCAACACCGATATTCCCGCTCCAAAACCAAAACCAAAACCAGAGCTACCAGCAAGAGAGTGGATAATTACCATTGATGGAGTCGCAGATCGTAATTTAGTCAGCCGTTATACTCCCGCACCATCAATACCGCAACCGATAAAGTTAGACAATATTTTCAAGAAAACACCGCAACCGATATTACCCGAAACTGACGAACCACTTATTAAACAAGTCGAAGTAGTTAACAATCAAACAGTTATTCGACTAGTAGTTCCTTTCGGCTTAACTCCTGCCATCAGCACTTTACCGAACCCAGATCGTTTAGTTGTAGATGTTCGTCCCGATGCTTTAGTCGGACGTTCAATCGATTGGGCACCGGGATTGCTTTGGAGACAGCAACTTGTATCCTTGGGCAGCGATCGCTTTCCAGTAGTATGGTTAGAAATCGATCCCCGAACTTCCAAAGCCAAAATTAGACCCGTTGCAACCAACCAAGATAAACAAGAAGGAACCGCACCTCTAATTCAAACTGCGCGAAAATACTTAGCAGCAGCCGCAATTAACGGTGGTTTCTTCAATCGAAAAAACCGTTTACCCTTGGGTGCAATTCGTCGAGATAATCAGTGGCTCTCCGGCCCAATTCTTAATCGAGGTGCAATTGCTTGGAATGATGCCGGTGATTTTTACATGAATCGGCTTTCTTTAGAAGAAAATTTAATTATTCCCAACAATCAAAATCTGCCAATTTCTCATTTAAACAGTGGATACGTACAGCAAGGAATAGCTAGATACACTGACCTATGGGGAGAAAATTATACCCCTCTTACCGACAACGAAATTATTGTAGCCGTCCAAAACAACCAAGTTGTCCAACAATATGCAGCAAGTGAAGCTGGAGTTGGCTTTGCTCCCATTCCTAAAAATGGTTATCTACTAGCTTTGCGTAGTGGTGCCGTAAGTAACGCCGCTCAATTCCAAATCGGAACACCTTTACGTTTAACTAGTACCGCAGTTTCCCCAGAATTCAACAGCTATCCCCACGTATTGGGAGCCGGACCCCTATTACTAAAAGACAATCAAATTGTTCTCGACGCTGAAGCCGAAAAATTCAGTAAAGCCTTCGCAGAGCAAGAAGCCATCCGTAGCGCCATTTGCACCACCTCAACCGGAAAACTCATAGTTGCTGCCGTACACGATCGCGCCGGTGGAAAAGGACCTAGCTTAACAGAACACGCTCAATTAATGCAGCAGTTGGGGTGCGTTAACGCTCTTAATTTAGACGGTGGCAGTTCCACAAGCCTTTATCTAGGCGGACAATTGCTCGATCGCTCCCCCAACACTGCTGCCAGCGTTCATAACGGCATTGGTATTTTCTTACCGCGTCCGTGAGGGGATGGGGAGATGGGGAGATGGGGAGATAGGGGGACAAGGGGATGGGGAGATGGGGAGAGTAATTACCAATGCCCCATGCTCAACTCCCAATTTCCATACCTATTACTTAGTCATAAGTAGTGATTTAAAATACTATTCCTTTTGCGTACTCTATAGGGATAAATTACTACTATTTGAAGACTTTTTAAAGCTTGTAAAAAGCTACCTTAATGATTGATGAAGAATTGGTGTAAACATACGATAATTGCTACCTGTTGATTACACCGTAACAAATAGCTTTGGTATGTTTGGTAATGGTGGTCTCAATTGCAGACAATTACGGTTGCAATATTACGCTACTTTTTTCCAACAATAGTAAAGAGTACTCTGTAGATTTTTTTATGTCTTCAAACGAGGTAACTATGGCTCATTTCCAAGAAACAGCACAAGCGAACGCACTTACCCTACCCCCAGCAGTTACTCCAGAAGGTGTGGCTGCAACTGAATTACGCCCTTGGGGTTCTTTTACCATTTTGGAAGAAGCACGGGGCTATAAAATCAAGCGCATTGAAGTTAAACCGGGACACCGTTTAAGCTTACAAATGCACCACCACCGTAGCGAACACTGGATTGTCGTCTCTGGAACCGCTAAAGTTACTTGCGGTGAAGAAGAAATTACCTTGAGAAACAACCAGTCTACCTACGTGCCACAATGCACCCCGCACCGTCTAGAAAACCCCGGCGTAATTCCTTTAGTATTGATTGAAGTACAAAACGGGGAATATTTAGGAGAAGACGATATTATTCGTTATCAAGACGACTATGCTCGCACTGAAAAATAAAATCGGGGATAGCCTACCTTTCGTCATAACTTTCATTTAAAAAATATATTGTCTTCGTTTATAATCCGCACGGAAACTTTTTACCTTTTTGGTTTTAAGGCTTCCGTGCGATACTTTTAGGAACAGTTATCAGTTAGCACTTAGCAATTGTAATGTCATTTCAAATAGCAAATAGGTACTCCCGATAGTACGTTAAGGCACTACAGAAGTTAATGGGAATAACTGTAAATTATTCACTCCCTACTCCTAACTCCTAACTCCTAACTCCTAACTCCTAACTCCTAACTCCCTACTTCTAACTTTTAATCCAAAATCCAAAATCCAAAATCTAAAATTGATTTGATGATTAAACTTTCTCAAGCCGCAGCAGACGAGATACAGCGGTTAAAATCAAAACAAAAGCAACCCAACCTGTTATTCCGATTAGCTGTCAAACCTGGTGGCTGCTCCGGTTGGTTTTACGATATGTCTTTTAACGACGAACAAGCATTAACAGATCGCGATCGCGTTTTCACCTCTAAAGACATACAAGTAGTCCTAGATGCCGAAACCCTAGAACACGCTAAGGGCTTAGCCATAGAATATTCCGAAGACCTCATGGGTGGAGGCTTTCGCTTCTACAATCCCCAAGCAGAAACCGTTTGCGGCTGCGGCAACTCTTTTTCAGTGAACAGTGAACAGTGAACAGTGACCAGTAACCAGTTGTAAATTCTTAATTCCTAACTCCTAACTCCTAACTCGCTGTTCCCCATCCCCGCAACATAATATATTAAAAAAATATAAAACTTTTAGGGAAAGTTGACATAATCTTTTCAAAAAAGAGATATAATCAGGATTTGTTAAAACTTAGACAATTAGCAGCTTCACGTGCTGTAACTCATGCCAACAATACAGCAATTAATTCGTAACGAGCGCTCTAAAGCGCGTCAGAAAACCAAGTCCCCGGCTTTGAAACAATGCCCTCAAAGACGGGGCGTTTGCACTAGGGTGTATACAACAACGCCTAAGAAACCTAATTCCGCTCTGAGAAAAGTCGCAAGGGTAAGATTGACTTCTGGATTCGAGGTAACTGCTTACATTCCAGGAATTGGTCACAACTTGCAGGAACACTCTGTTGTGATGATTCGTGGCGGTAGGGTTAAGGACTTACCGGGCGTGAGATATCACATTATTCGTGGAACTCTGGATACTGCTGGAGTTAAAGATCGCAAGCAAGGTCGTTCCAAGTACGGAACAAAACGTCCGAAGGAAGCATCGTAATCGTGGCTGTAGTTTGTCGCATTGTTTTTTAGATTCAATTGCGATGTTTGTATATAATTCAAGTTCTAAAAGTCTACAGCTACCCAAAACGCGGGCGATGTGTTTATTGTTTTTCCTTATGGGTGGGCTGTAGTTGTTTTCTCTAGTCAAGATTTTGATCTGCGAACCCAAGTGGAAGCCATCAAATCAGCAAGGAAAACAACTGCACCACCCAGGGATTGCAAGAAGCGTTTAGGATAGACGTTAGAAGAGGCCCAAAACATTTTATGGCGCAGGATTTCCGTTTAAATATCAACGTATAAATGATGGCGCTTCATATGTATGGTTGGAGCGGTTTTTCAACTATTCGGGGCGTTATCTGTATACTGATAAAGTTGAGAAAGTCCACAGCAACTTCAATCTTTTGAGCAGTTAGTTCGGGTAGTATAGATTCCGTCTTTGAATCTTGCTCGCTTAAAATCTCGCTCGCGAGCAGTATTCTTGGTTAATTATGACCGTAAGGACGTATCCGTTTTCCGAGTTGCAATGTAAGACGGAAGTTCGTAGGTCATAAACAAAGCAAAAGAATTCATACTATATAATGCCCGATAATGCCCGGAAGTATCAAAGTATTTCTCTGTAGTTGCTATATTGAATTAAAGGTTAAGTATGTCCCGTCGTGGTGTTATTCAAAGGCGTGCAGTTCCGCCTGACTCAGTTTACAACAGTCGCTTGATCAGTATGACAATCAGGCGAATCATGCGTCATGGCAAGAAATCTCTTGCCGCGCGGATTGTTTATGACGCAATGAAAATTATCGAAGAAAGAACTGGTGGAGATCCCACAGAAGTTTTTGAAAGAGCAATACGCAATCTGACTCCTTTAGTTGAAGTAAAAGCTCGACGAGTTGGTGGAGCGACTTATCAAGTACCAATGGAAGTACGTTCTGAAAGGGGTACAACCCTTGCACTGCGTTGGTTGGTGCAGTATTCCCGTCAGCGTCCCGGTCGGACAATGGCAAGCAGGCTGGCAAACGAACTAATGGATGCGTCTAACGAAACAGGTAGCGCAATCCGCAAACGGGAAGAAACACATCGGATGGCAGAAGCTAATAAAGCCTTTGCACATTATCGTTATTAAGTTGAAGACGGATATATTGCCGAATTTTTAAGGTGTTATATCATCTTTATTGCTGTAAGAACGGACGGTTTTGGGTTCGTCAGTATAGAAACTTAAAGCAGAGTGTAATATACAAGATATCAAGAGGCAAAAGCCATAGGAGGCAGTAGTGGCACGTACCAACCCGCTAGAAAAAGTTCGCAATATGGGTATTGCGGCCCATATTGATGCGGGAAAAACTACAACAACAGAACGAATACTGTTTTACTCCGGCATCATTCACAAAATAGGTGAAGTTCACGAGGGAACGGCTGTCACCGACTGGATGGCACAAGAACGGGAGCGGGGTATTACTATCACCGCTGCTGCGATTACTACCAGTTGGAAAGACCATCAAATTAATATCATCGATACCCCCGGTCATGTGGACTTCACGATTGAAGTTGAACGTTCTATGCGGGTATTGGATGGTGTAATTACGGTTTTATGTTCTGTGGGCGGCGTGCAGCCTCAGACAGAGACAGTTTGGCGGCAAGCAGACCGCTATAAAGTGCCTAGAATTATCTTTGTTAACAAGATGGATCGCACTGGCGCAAACTTTTATAAAGTTTACGAGCAAGTACGCGATCGCCTGCGAACAAATGCTATTCCGATTCAGTTGCCTATAGGTAGCGAAAGCGAGTTTAGCGGCATCATTGACTTGGTGAAAATGCGTGCCTTTATTTATAACAACGACGAAGGCACCGATATCGAAGAGCAAGATATATCAAGTGAAATGCTTGAACTTGCGACAGAATATCGTACTAAGCTCGTTGAAGCAGTAGCTGAAACCTCTGATGACTTAATGACTAAGTACTTTGAGGGCGAAGAGCTTACCGAAGAGGAAGTTCGTCTTGCTTTGCGTAAAGGTACAATCGCCGGAACTATGGTGCCGATGCTTTGCGGTTCGGCATTCAAAAATAAAGGCGTACAGTTACTACTTGATGGGGTGGTAGATTATTTGCCATCTCCATTGGAAGTACCTCCAATTCAAGGCACCTTACCGAGTGGTGAAACCGTTGAAAGACCTGCTGACGATCAAGCACCTTTAGCGGCTCTGGCTTTTAAAGTGATGGCCGATCCCTACGGTCGTTTGACATTTATCCGGGTTTATTCTGGCGTACTGAAGAAAGGCAGCTACGTCTACAACTCTACCAAAGGAAAAAAAGAACGAATTTCTCGCTTGGTAGTGATGAAGGCAGATGACCGACAAGATGTTGAACAACTGGGTGCGGGAGACTTAGGAGCTACTGTAGGTTTAAAAGACACTCTTACGGGTGATACGCTTTGCGAACAGGATTCTCCTATTATTCTGGAATCGCTTTATATTCCAGAACCAGTAATATCCGTTGCGGTTGAACCCAAAACCAAAGTGGATATGGAGAAGTTAGGCAGAGCATTGCAGTCACTTTCGGAAGAAGATCCAACCTTCCGAGTTAGCGTTAACCCTGAAACCAATCAAACAGTGATTGCGGGCATGGGCGAACTGCACTTAGAAATTCTAGTAGATAGAATGCTGCGAGAATTTAAGGTAGAAGCTAACGTTGGTGCGCCGCAGGTTGCCTATCGCGAAACAATCCGCAAGCAGGTTAACGGAATTGAAGGTAAATTCATCCGTCAAAGCGGTGGTAAGGGTCAATACGGTCACGTAGTTATAAACTTGGAACCCGCAGAGCAGGGGAGCGGTTTTGAATTCGTTTCCAAGGTTGTCGGTGGTTCGATACCCAAAGAGTATATTGGCCCCGTCGAGCAGGGAATGAAAGAAACCAGCGAATCCGGTATTATAGCTGGGTATCCATTAATTGATGTTAAAGCAACATTAGTTGATGGGTCTTATCATGATGTAGACTCTTCGGAAATGGCTTTCAAAATTGCCGGTTCAATGGCGATGAAAGAAGCGGTGATGAAAGCTTCACCAGTGCTGTTAGAGCCATTGATGAAAGTTGAGGTAGAAGTACCCGAAGAATTTCTTGGGGATGTCATTGGCGATCTCAACTCTCGTCGCGGTCAAATTGAAGGCATGGAGTCCGAAGATGGCTTAGCCAAGGTAACTTCTAAAGTGCCATTGGCAGCAATGTTTGGTTACGCAACTGACATTCGGTCAAACACCCAAGGTCGGGGTATTTTCTCGATGCAGTTTAGTAACTACGAAGAAGTGCCTCGCAACGTGGCTGAGGCAATTATCGCGAAAAACAAGGGAACGCATAGTTAAAAAAGGAAACGAGGATAAATGGCACGCGCAAAATTTGAAAGAAATAAACCACACGTTAATATCGGTACTATTGGCCACGTTGACCACGGTAAAACCACGTTGACAGCAGCCATCACCATGACTTTATCCGCTTTGGGTCAGTCAGTACAAAAGAAGTACGATGATATCGACAACGCTCCTGAAGAAAAGGCACGGGGTATTACCATTAATACTTCCCACGTTGAATATGAAACTGGCGATCGCCACTACGCTCACGTAGACTGTCCCGGACACGCTGACTATGTGAAAAACATGATCACTGGTGCAGCCCAAATGGACGGTGCAATTCTCGTGGTGTCTGCTGCTGATGGCCCTATGCCTCAAACCCGCGAACACATCCTATTAGCTAAGCAGGTTGGTGTACCTAGCCTCGTAGTCTTCTTGAACAAGCAAGACATGGTGGATGATGATGAATTATTGGAGTTGGTGGAATTGGAAGTCCGCGAACTTCTTAGCGACTACGATTTCCCCGGTGACGATATTCCCGTAGTTTCAGGTTCTGGTTTGCAAGCGTTGGAAAAAATGATTGCTAACCCCACCATGAAAAAAGGTGAAGACGAGTGGGTAGATAAAATCTACGAATTGATGGATCAAGTAGATGCTTACATTCCTACTCCCGAACGTGCTATAGATAAGCCTTTCTTGATGGCAGTAGAAGACGTATTCTCCATTACTGGTCGTGGTACCGTAGCAACTGGTAGAATCGAACGCGGAAAAGTCAAAGTTGGCGACCAAGTTGAATTGGTTGGTATCAGAAATACTCGCGCTACTACCGTAACTGGTATCGAGATGTTTAAGAAGAGTCTCGACGAAGGTATGGCTGGAGATAACGCGGGAGTACTGCTACGCGGTATGCAGAAAGAAGATATCGAGCGCGGTATGGTACTGGCAAAGCCCGGTAGCATTACACCTCATACCGAGTTTGAAGGTGAAGTATACGTTTTAACTGAGAAAGAAGGCGGTCGTAAAACCCCATTTTTCTCCGGTTATCGTCCTCAATTCTACGTGCGTACCACTGACGTAACAGGTACAATCCAATCCTTTACTGCTGATGATGGTAGTACTGCCGAAATGGTAATGCCTGGGGACCGCATCAAGATGAACGTACAACTAATCAGCCCAATTGCGATCGAACAAGGAATGCGGTTCGCAATTCGTGAAGGTGGTCGTACCATTGGTGCTGGCGTAGTTTCTAAAATCGTTAAGTAGCTTTAGGCGAACCTTAACTAGAATACGAGCAGAGATGGTATAATACCTCTCTGCTTTTTAACTGTCTTTGGTTGGAAATATCAAGGTCAAAATAAAAGTCCTAATTTTAATCTTGACGCTAATTAATTAAAATTTCCATCCCTCCGTTTTACAAATAATCTGAACCAGGAAAACTGAACAAATGGCTACTTTACAGCAGCAGAAAATTAGAATTCGTTTAAAAGCTTTTGACCGTCGCTTGCTCGATACATCTTGCGAGAAAATTGTTGATACTGCTAACCGTACTAATGCAACGGCAATTGGCCCGATACCTTTACCTACAAAACGCCGTATTTACTGCGTACTCCGTTCACCTCACGTAGATAAAGATTCACGAGAACACTTTGAAACTCGTACCCACCGGCGCATTATCGATATCTATCAGCCTTCTTCTAAAACCATTGATGCTTTGATGAAACTCGATTTACCATCTGGTGTGGACATTGAAGTCAAGCTGTAATTATTGATTAAGGATTGGTTGAGGATTAGTTATACTTTTTCGAGAAATAATTAGTCCAAAAACAACAATTAATGGTTGTTGTTTAAAGATATAAGTGTGTTAATAAATACCTTCATCCCCTTAGACAATTTTCTAAGGGCTTTTTATTCGCTACAAAACGACTTTAAGATAAAATATAAAAATATACGGGTTTTTTCAAAAATATAGAACTTACATCAAGCTAAATTTTCCGAAGCGATCGCCTTCACCGCCCACAGCCAAAAATTGGCTTTCTATGAGGAAGCAATACCAACATTTTGAGAAGTTCCACTATTGCTTTTAATGTCATAATTATATTAATGACTCCTTAAGTCCCGGCAAAAAATACTTTTATGAGTAGTACAAGTAGTAGTACAGCTATATATCAGATTAAATATGACATCCTCTTCTAGAATTGCAGTTCGCGAAATACCTTTGTTCCCTTTACCGGATGTGGTTCTGTTTCCTACCAGGCCGTTACCACTACATATTTTTGAATTTCGCTACCGTATCATGATGAACACGATTTTGGATAGCGATCGCAGGTTTGGGGTATTGATGGTTGACCAAGCAAAAGGTACTGTTGCTAATGTTGGCTGTTGTGCGGAAATTATTCATCATCAACGTTTGAAAGATGACCGCATGAAAATGCTAACTTTGGGACAACAAAGGTTTCGGGTGTTGGAATACGTTCGTGAAAAGCCTTATTTTGTTGGGTTAGTTGAGTGGATTGATGACGAAGAACCGACTAAAGATTTACGACATGAAGCATCTGAGGTAGAACAGCTACTGCGTGACGTTGTGCGGTTAAGTGCCAAATTGACCGAACAAAATATTGAACTACCGCAGGATTTACCAGCTTTACCTAAAGAATTATCTTATTGGGTAGCAAGCAACCTTTACCGTGTAGCTCCAGAGCAACAGTCATTATTAGAAATGCAAGATACAGCCGCTCGTTTACAACGAGAAACAGAAATTTTAACTTCAACTCGCAATCATTTAGCAGCTCGTACTGTTCTTAAAGATACTTTAAATCAAACTTCTTAATAAATAGGGAATGGGGAATAGTCTGAGAAAGTGAAAAACTAGGGAAGAGAGAACAGGCAACAGGCAACAGGCAACAGGCAACAGTGTAAAAAATAAAAGAATAAATGATTTTAGCAGCAAAGCATTATTTTTCTAATATAATCAGCTTTTAATCGCTTTTTTTATAGAAAATTGAGGATAGAAAGTAATTAAGAGCAATGGTGTTTTGATCGGATAAGAGTTTAGCAAGCTTTTATGTAAAAAATACTTATTTAAATTGAGAAATTAATAAAATAACCCCAACTAATAATCCCAACTAATAATAATCACTATTCCCTATTCCCTATTCCCTTTTAATTATTACAACGATTCAGTTGGTAAAACATTATAGGTACCAAAAATTTTCAGAATTTCCGTATAATTGGATAATTCAGCTAAAGCAGATTGCATTTTAGTAGAGGAAACGTCTGCTTCTAAATCCATAAAAAACACATATTCTCCTAAAGAACGTTTAGTTGGACGCGATTCAATCTTGCTGAGGTTAATGTTTTGATTGGCAAAAACTTGTAATGGTTTGACTAATACACCGGGCAAATTTGCTGGTACGCTAAATGCTAACGAAGTATAGAAAGCAGTATTTGTTAACATTTCGTGGTTGGGACTATTATCCGGCTGACTAACTACCCAAAAACGAGTACAATTATCTGGGTAATCATTAATACCGTTTGCAAGTACGGGTAAGTCATATAGTTGCGCGGCTCTAAGCGATGAAATAGCTGCTGCTGCTTTATCACTTTCTAATTTTTGCAGTGCTTCTGTTGTAGAATTAGTCGGAACTAACTGTACTTGCCCAAGAAACTTCTCTAACCATTTTTGACATTGAGCTAACGCTTGCGGATGAGAATAAACGGTTTTTATACTATCTAAACTTTGAGAACAAGAAATTAATGCGTGAGTAATTGGTACGATTAAAGCTAACTGAATTTGCAAATTATCTAGTTGCCATAGTGTATCTAAAGTAACAGTTACTCCTCCTTGAATAGAGTTTTCTACAGGTACTACAGCTAAATCTGCTTGCCCTTTAGCTACAGAATAAATTGTTTGAAAAATACTAGGATAAGGACATAATGAAGCTTCTGTTTTAGTATTTTTCGTCAGCCAACTAAGATAATATAAAGCTGCTTGTTCTGCATAAGTACCGGGAGGTCCCAAATGTGCAATAGATATCATAATTTACAAAACCTTTAATAATGAAGATAGCAAACAGAATAATCTATTATCTTACCTAAAATAAATATTATAAAGTAACAATAATTTTTATAATGGAGAAGGGTATAGGTTTTGTACAATACAAGCAACTATATTTTCCTTCAAAAATACAATTTCGACAAATTATTGTCGTTTAACTATGGCTACTAAATTTAAAGCCTGCCAATCTGTAGAAATTCCCGTACCATATCAGCCTATTCCAATTAAGCATTATTTACGACAACCTCAGCGCTTGGTTAATGCTTTAGCTGATTCGAGTCGGATTGAACAGCTAAATACGGAAGTTTTTCGTTTAAAAATGCGTCCGTTAGCTTTTATGTCGTTGAGTATACAACCAATTGTAGACATGAGAGTATGGGCTGCTTCAGATGGAACAATTTGTTTAGAGTCAGTCCGTAGTGAAATTCGTGGTATGGAATACATTGATCGTCGTTTTCAGCTTGATTTAACAGGTAATTTATCAAGTTACGAAAAAGATGGAAATACTCGCCTTAAAGGTATAGCAAATCTGGAAGTACAAGTGGAATTACCACCACCTTTCTCTTTTACTCCCAAATCAATTTTAGAAACTACTGGTAATGGCTTGCTCAAAAGCGTATTGCTAACAATAAAACAAAGATTGTTACGACAACTGCTGGTTGATTATCAACGTTGGGTTGAATTACAAACCAAAGATAGTAGCTTTGATCGGGATAGTAATAATTTCAAGGTTTTCAAACCTGAATAAAAACCATTAAAAGAAAAGCGATTAGGGAATAAGCAACGGGAAACAGGGAATAGGTAATAGATAATAGGTAAAAAATTGAAAAAGCGTTGATAATCTTAGTTAATTACTGTATTAATACTTGTATAGCAAGGCTTTTAGAGCTTTTGTATTAAATTTGAGCATTCCAACTATTGAAGAACCAGCGATTAGAATAAATGCTATTAAAATACTTAGTAGTTAAGCCAGCATCATTTATCTAATTATTATTCAGTTATATACTGTTCCCCCCAACCTTATTCCCTATCGAAACGAAATATGAAATTAATTTTGCATCAGTACTTATTTTTCTTCAATTTGACAAGGACGAAAAGATGTACGATGCAAGCGCGAAATGCCGTAATTTTGTATTGCTAATAGATGTTTTTTACTACCATAGCCCTTATTTCGTTCTAAGTCGTACATCGAGTACTTATTAGCAAGACGAATTATTAGTTCATCGCGCCAAACCTTCGCAAGTATAGACGCGGCAGCTATCGTAAGCGAAAGCGAATCCCCTTTAACTATTGTTTCTTGTGGTAACGAAAAGTTTTTTATCCGCTGATTCCCATCAATTAAACAAAGTGCGGGCTGTACCTTTAATTTCAGAACAGCCCGCTTCATTGCTAAAAGTGATGCTTGCAAAATATTAAAAGAGTCTATTTCAGCCGTAGTTGCGAAACCGATTTTCCAGTCTATTGCAATATCAATAATTTGCTTGGCTAACTGAGTTCTTTTAGAAGCAGATAGCTTTTTACTGTCTTTAATTTCGGTTGTGAGGAGTTGGGGCAAACTATTACTATTTGGTAGGACGACTGCTGCTGCTACCACAGGACCAAACAAAGCGCCTCTCCCCACTTCATCTACACCTGCAATTAACCCGCTTGTTGTATTGCAATACGTAAAAAATTCTAGCCAATTTTGTTCGAGGGGGAGTTTTGGCGCCTCCATTGCAGTGATAGCTTGCCCAGTTTCTACCATAAAACAGTCATTTAATCCTAGCTAGATGGTGCTTCTACAGAGGAACGACGGCGACGGCGACGTCTATCTGATGTAGTGGTTTCTGTTTCGCTATTATCTATGACTTGATTCGATTCTACTTGCTCTACTTGCTTTGGTTGCTCTACTTCTTCTAAAACTTCAAGTTCTTCTATTTGCTCTTCGATTCTAACTTCATTATCTACATTGTTTATTTTCACCTTCTTTGGAGTCGGAGTCAGCGAATATGATTCAGATTCTGAGATGCCATCTTCATTTTCATCTTCATCTTCATCTTCATCTTCACCAGGTGGAACTACATTAATAATTACGGATTTTTCATTTTTAAAATCTCTCTCCAACTTCTTTAAAGGTGTAACACCCATTAAAGCGTAAACATCCTGTTCCTCCTGAGTCATTTCTACCGAAACAATTTCTGGTGGTTCAAGTACTCCTTTGACCGATTCGACTCTAGTTCTACTAGTACGTTCGGTCGGTCTTTCGCTCCAACCTTTATTCAACCCTAATGGTGTTTCGGATCTTCTAAGTTCTGGTTCTGCGTCTGCATCAGCATCTAAGTCATCATTGGCTAATGTCAAAGGACTTCCATTAATCCTTGGTTCATCTTTACCATTCCCCGTATTAATGCGGCGACGACGACGGCGTTTATTAGGATCGCCTAATTCTTGATAGCTTGGATGATTGATTAAGTTTAAGTTTGTAAAATCTCCGTCACCTTCATCCGCATCTGCGAATCCATCTACCGCTTCTCTTGGTTCGCTCAATCGAGGAGCAGACAAACGGGGTTCTCTTTGGGGTAAAGGTACTACACGCTCTGCTATTTCTGCTGCTGGTGGTGCTACTCGGGATTCGTTTTCCCCTGGTAGATGTACGATATGCCCCAAACCTCCACAGGTAGGACAAGTTTCCCCGAAAAGCTCGTAAATATTTTGACCTTGACGTTTGCGGGTAAGCTCTACCAAACCTAATTCAGTTAACTGAGCAATTTGAGGACGAGCTTTATCCGATTTCAGGGCTTTATTAAAATTTTCGAGAACCTGTAACTGGTCGCGCCGCGATTCCATATCAATAAAATCAACGACAATGACTCCAGCAATATTACGCAAACGTAACTGACGTGCTATTTCCGTGGCGGCTTCGCAGTTTGTCCACAATACGGTTTCTCTTGCTGTAGCCGAACGAGTAAACGAACCGGAGTTGACATCTATTACCGTTAGTGCTTCCGTAGGTTGAATAATAATGTAACCACCAGAAGGTAAATCAACTCTTGGTTTAAGAGCTTCTTTGACGGCTGCATTGATCCGGAAATATTCTAAAATTGCAGTGCGATCGCGGTGGTGATCGATTAATAAACCTTGGGGTACCTGTCCGCCGCTCCAATTCTGTAAATACTGCTTTACTCGCTTTAAACCAGTACTGGAATCAACAACAATCCGATTGACATCGGCACCGTACATATCCCGCAAAACGCGCTGGATAAAGTCATCGTCACGGTTGAGCAAGGCTGGCGCACGGCTGGTTTGAGCTTGTTCGCCAATTGACTCCCACTGCTTTTGCAGAATTTCTAAATCTTCAATAATAGCTTCTTCGGGTTTACCTTCGGCTTCAGTACGGATTAATAAACCCATTCCTGCCGGTTTAATTAAGATTGCTAAGGCTCTCAAACGGTTGCGTTCGTTTTCGTTCCTGATTCTACGAGATAAATTAACGCCTCGTCCGTAAGGCATCAATACTACGTAGCGCCCCGGTGAAGTAATGTTACCTGTAAGCCGAGGTCCTTTCGTACCCGTCGGCTCTTTCATCACTTGCACCAACACTTTTTGTTGTGGTGTTAATAACTCCGTGATTGCTGCTGACGAACGTCTTAACCTTAGCGGTCCGAGATCGGTTACATGAATAAAACCATTACGCTCCGGGTCGCCAATATTAACAAAGGCCGCATCTATCCCAGGCAATACATTTTCTACTACCCCTAAATAAATATCACCAATTTGGTGATGACCAGTAGCTACGACAAGTTCTTGTATTTGGTCTTCAGAGAACACCGCAGCAATTTGATGCTGTTCGGCGATGATAATTTGTTTCGGCATTCAATTTCCTCAAAAATTGGCAGATCAAATCCTTGTAGAGAGGAGTTTTTTTCATCAATCTACCCTGTCTCCTCCTTCCAAGGCGCTGCTGTAATAAAATTGCACTTACTTTCGCTCAAAGAAACACGAGCTATTTACCTTCTTGAATTGCGTTTACGCAACTCCGATATCAAAACTGCTGAATGTTTTTATGAATAAAATCGCCCGTTAAGGGTCAATTTTTTACACCTTTCCCTTGCTAATTAATGTGTCAGGTAAAAAAGCAATGACAATTTTACTTTTTTACACTCTCGTGCAACTCGTCGGGTATTATTATTCTAATAATTGGGCAGTGTTACCTAGAATATCTTCGCGAGTTAAACTGCGCCTCTTCTTAAGACGCGGGCTGACTGCGTGAGCTTTTCAAGGGTAGGGGTGCATACTTCCTTGCCCGTCTCAAAGTAGACTTTAAAAGTTTACCCACAACTGGTACTTTTTAGTGCCTATGCTACTCTACATATCCGAACCCTGTTAGCTGGAAATTTCAAGCTTACTCTACTATTTCCGCCATCATAAATGGTGAGAGAAGCAACGCAGAAATTGCTGGTACGAGTCGGAACTGATTCACTGCAAACTAGTTGCAAACAACGCCCTTAGAGATACTTCTCTGCGGATGCTGTCGGCTTTATCTGAGATAATACCTCAGTATCGCCTCCATTGCACTCTAAAATATTATTGCTTTAACGCCCCGTACATAGCGGGTAGTGAATCAATTCGTTCCGTTGCAGCGCAATACATAATTTCTCTTCATATAATTCTAGCGCAAGGTCGTCAAAAATCAATTCTTTGGTTTAAGTTGAATTGAAGGGCAATTTACACAACTACAATTGCCCCAAAATTATTAAACGGCCAAAATTAACTTGCTCCGATGTATGTGCAGCAGATCGAATTTTCTTGTTGTTACAGATTCAAGCATAAATGGAATTTGTTCCGGACGCAATAACGTACCATCATTGCGACAAGCTCCCAAATAACGCAATTTTACAGCATTGTTTTGGCTGGTTTCGACCTTCGCTCTCTCAACAAACTCTAACTCAAACAAACGTTCGCGCAGATTTACATTTTTGATTTTACCTTTTTTGGTTTTGTGCTGTGTCCAAATTTCTTCTACTTCTTTGATTGCATTAATCCAATCTTGCCATTGGGATAAATTTGCTTCTCGATCGCAGCTTACGGTAATCAAATACTCGGCTGTTTCGAGAAGTTGGGATGCACTTTTAGATTTTAAATCTAGCTGCACTACATCATATATAGGTATGCCGTTAGGTAATGCAGAACTTAAATCATGCACAAAAGTATCAATATCAACTATGCGCGTTAATTCAAAATCTACTATTTCCGAGTTGCTAGTAGCTCCCAAAGCTAAAGCATTTGCTACTGATATCCTGGGTTGTGGATTAAACCCACCGCTAAATGATACTGGTAATCCCGCTCGCCGCACGGCTCGATCAAAGACTCTCATTAAATCTAAATGACCGACTAATGCCATATCATCCTGCTTACCAAACCGTACTCGCAATCGTAAAGCTTTGGTAGTATCTGGAACGAAATCTCCCGCAAATTCCGGTATGGGCGGTGGTTCTACTACCACATTATGGCCAAAATCAGTACCGCAAACACCACAATGCGAGCAACCGTCAAAGGAACAATCGGGTACGGTGGCGGCTTCCATTGCACGCTGCAAATCTTCTTTGAGCCAATTTTTATCAATCCCCGTATCTATATGATCCCAAGGCAGTGATAAATCAAGACGCTCATCAACACTGCTGCCTTCAATGACATTCCACTCGCCACTAAGCACTTTGCGGTATTTCCAATCTAAACCAGCTTCGGCGATCGCACTTTCCCAAGCCGCAAAAGCTCGATCCAAATTCTCGAACCAGGAATCCATTCCCGCGCCTAGTTCCCAAGCACGGCGTAACACGCTTCCAAGAGTTCTGTCTCCTCTACCGACAAAATCTTCCATCGCCGAAATCCGCACATCGGTGAAATTAACTTTAACTCCCCGAATCCGACGAAATTCTGAGCGCAATAATTCTTGCTTAGCTGTAAATTCGCTAGTAGAAACTGAGTGCCACTGGAATGGTGTATGGGGTTTAGGCGTAAAGTTAGAAATTGTGATCTTAAAATTTACCAGTCTTCTACCTGTTGCCCAACATTCCCGCTTCAGCCAGCTTACGGTTTGAGCGATACCCAATACATCAACATCGGTTTCACCGGGTAAGCCAATCATAAAATATAGCTTTATTTTATCCCAGCCTCGTTTCCAAGCTGTTTTCACCCCCCTTAATAATTCTTCATTCGTCAAACCTTTGTTAACAATATCCCGCATCCTTTGGGTACCGGCTTCTGGGGCAAAAGTTAAGCCACCTTTCCGGGTTCCACCAAGGATATTGGCGATATTGTCATCAAACCTATCTACTCGCTGACTGGGTAGAGAAAGAGAAATGTTTTCATCTTTAAGACGATTTTTAATTTCCATTCCTACCGAACTTAAAGCTAAATAATCCGAGCAGGAAAGAGACAACAAAGAAAATTCATTGTAACCAGTTTGGCGCATCCCCGAACTTATTGTTTGCACAACTTTGTCGGGTTCTACATCTCGCGCCGGACGAGTTAACATTCCTGGTTGACAAAACCTGCATCCTCTGGTGCATCCGCGCCGTATTTCAATTGTCAAACGGTCGTGTACGGTTTCTGCATAGGGAACCAAACCGATAGAATAAGCCGGAATGGGACTCGAAACCCTTCGTATAACTCGCTCTGGCACATCTGGACGATTGGGATGCACCGAACCGTCAGCAGCCATATCGTAAAACTGCGGTACGTATACGCCGGGAACCTGTGCCAAATCCAGCAATAATTCCTGACGGCTTAACTTCGCTTTTTTACCTTCTTCTAAAATTAAACCTATTTCAGGCAATAGTTCTTCACCGTCTCCCAGAGCGATAAAATCGAAGAAGTCAGCATAAGGTTCGGGATTAGATGTAGCAGTTTGTCCTCCCGCAAAAATCAACGGGAAATCTCCCTCTAATCTTTGTTCCGAAGTAAAAGGAATACCAGCCAAATCCAACATCTCCAAAATGTTGGTAGCCCCCAATTCGTAACTGAGGCTAAAACCTAGAATATCGAAATCAACTAAACTCCGCTTTGACTCTACCGCAAACAAAGGTGTTTGAGTCGTTCTTAACTTTGCCGTTAAATCCGCACCCGGTAGATAAGCGCGATCGCACAACTGGCGGGGCTGAACATTCAATATATTGTAAAGAATGATATGCCCTAAATTAGAAGCACCAACTTCATATACTTCTGGGTAAGTTAATACCCAGCGTATCGTCGCCGTATCCCAAGGCTTATGTTTAGCTAAAAGCTCATTACCCAGGTAACGGGATGGTTTTGAAATATCCGACGTGATTAATTTATCTACTGCAATAGACACTATGCTATTTTCAAGCTACTTCTAGTAATTACAGCTACTCACCTCCAAGATTAGCATTGATTCGTAGCTGTGTATTAGGAAAGTTATTCAAATTCTCCTCTTATAGCTACCACAGTTATTTTCAATGGAGAAAAACAGGAACATTGAGAGCAGCAAAGGAGACGTTTATATTAACTATTAAAAATTGTTCCTGCATCGAATATTTCAAAGACTTTATCTAAACCAGCAAGTTCAAAAATAATTCTGTGGGCAGGAGCAACCGAGCAAAAACAAATTCGTTGTTGCAGGGCAAGAGCTACTTTTACTCCAGATACCAATGCCATCAAACCCGCACTGTTTATAAAATCAACTTTTTCTAGGTCTACCAATACAATTGTATTATTACTTTGATTTAGAACTGCACCCAATTCGCGTTCGAGTTTTATGGCATTTACAGCATCTAAACAACCATTCGGACGAATAATGGTAATTTGAGGATTATCGAGTATTGCTTGCATAATTACATCCTATTCAAATATTGTTTACTTGAGGGATAGATGTATTCGACCATAATCCTTTTTTTATCGCATCGACCATTCGTATTAGCTCTCTTTGTCGAATCTTCACCCTTAGACTACTTATGTTTAAAGATTGTCACAATACTTAAGAAAACAGTAGCAAAATACACTTTTTTCTAATTCAAGTTAAAAAATAATCTATATAACCAGTATGGCTTTGTGCCGGGGTATGGAAAAAGATATCTGTAAATTATTAGCCCTTTAAGTATTCTTGCCTGCGGATAGTCGAGACAGGCTAATTAAATATAAAGTGTCCTTATTTTTTCCTTAATCATTGGCTTGTATCTTTTTGAGATAGCAAGTGACTTGTCCGCTATATCTGTGATCTATATCACTTGTCAAGCAGTATTTGGATCACGTTTTATACTTAAATATATCTGAGATAATTGGTATTATTTACATAATGGTTACTTACTATGAGAACTAAGTTTGCTATTCGTCAATTAGTTGAAAGGGCGTTGGTTATCAAGAAATTAACTCCCGAAATAGAAAATGAAATAAATTCAGAACTGACTCAGATGGGTTACATTTCTGACGTTGACTACGAAGCATTAGAACTTTTGATGGCTGAAATGGACGCTGGTAGAATTAAGCTGGTTCCCAGCTTATAGTCTTGTGACGATTATGACGATTATATGGAACGCTGCTTCTTCAAATATTTAAGATTGAAGTTGAAATAGTAAATTAAATATTTATTATCATTAAACCTAATTACACGTAATACAAAAAGTAGTATTGACGGTGCGGGTACCTTTGTGGTTAACCATCGCTGAAATTTTTTTTGGGATGACAATTAAAGCGATACGCTTCAATTTTATATCGCACTCAAAACCTAATAATCTATAAATAGGCAAAGCAATCAAACCGCAGCAAGCAACTCCTGCAACTTGTTTAAGACTTTTTCAACATGAGCCTTAGTTCTTACATTAGACCATGCATGGACTAAATCACCATCAGGCGCAATCAAAAAAGTTGAGCGTACAACACCCATGTATTCTTTACCCATAAACTTTTTCAATTGCCAAACACCATAGGCTTCGCACACTCGGTGTTCCGGATCGCTTAAAAGCTGAATTGATAGATCGTGTTTGTGAATAAATTTGCAATGAGACTTTTCGGAATCGGGGCTAACTCCCAGAATTTTGGCTCCAAAAGCATCAAATTGTGCTGAGTATTCGCTAAAATCTTTGGCTTCTACAGTACAACCAGGTGTATCATCTTTAGGATAAAAGTAAAGAACAAACCAATTAGATTGGAAATCTTCAAGCTGTACCAAATTTCCATCTTGATTTGTTGCACTAAAGGATGGCGCTTTTTCTCCTGTCTTTGGAATACCGGAGGGCTGTGACATATTTTTTAGGGCTTGTAACTAAAATAAGTATAGACAGGGAATGGGGGGAGGGGGAGATGGGGAGATGGGGAGAAGAATTATTAATTTACTACTCACTCCTAACTCTTAACTCCTAACTCGCAGGCGGGAATTTAACTTTTTTGTTTTCTTTGATAACTTTACGGCGAGGTTTTTTCTTAAAACCGTATTTCACTGTATTAATAATCCAATGCTGAAAGTTATCAATGTAAGTGAACAACACTGGTACCACTACCAAAGTTAATAATGTAGAAGTTGTGAAACCACCGATAACAGCCACACCCATTGATTGGCGGACTTCCGCACCAGCACCGAGTCCTAATGCGAGGGGAAAAGTACCCGCGATTGTGGAAAGGGAAGTCATCAAAATCGGACGCAAGCGAGATATACCAGCATCTAAAAGTGCTTGACGTTGGCGTTTACCTTGTTCTAAACCGATAATTGCATAGTCCACTAATAAGATTGAGTTTTTGGTGACAATTCCTAACAATAAAACTATTCCGATTAAGGCATATAATCCCAAGGCTTTTTGAGCAATCATTAATGCTAAAAGAGTACCGCCCAAAGACAGGGGAAGCGCCACCATAATAGTGATTGGGTGAAGAAAATTATTGTATAGAATCACCAAAATAGCGTAAATCATCATTACCGCTAAACCCAAGGCAGTACCAAAGCGTCCGAAAATCTCTTCCATAATTTCGGCATCCCCTGCCGAACGTCGCGTTACCTCTGGCGATAGGGTTTTCATCGCTTCTAACTGGTTAACAGCTGTCAATCCATCTCCTAAAGAAATACCCTGTAAGTTGGCTTCCACCGAAACTTGACGCATTCTATCGAAGCGGTTGATAGTCGCCGCACCACTACCAAAACGGATATCTGCAACCGCTAACAAAGGAACTAAACCGCCATTCTGACTGGGAACTTGAAGATTTTTAATATTTGTGATATCTTCTCGTGCTTTGGGGTCGATTTGGACTCTAATAGGAATTTGACGGTCGGGAAGATTGTATTTTGCTAAGTTAGCATCGCTATCACCGATAGTCGCAAGACTTGCAGTACGCGCAATTGACTGGACGGTAACACCCAAGTCGGCGGCGCGTTGCGGGTTGGGTACTACCAAAATTTCCGGTTTTACCAAACTAGCGCTTGAAGTTGCTTCTACCAATCCCGGTACACTTCGCATCTGCTTTTCCAAGTCATCAGCAGCTTTTTTCAATGCTTGCGGATTTTCACTTTGCAAAACTATAGTTAAATCTTTTCTACCACCCACAGCACCAGTACTTTCAAAACTAATTCTCGCTCCAGGAATTTGAGCAAACTGCGGACGAACTTGTTCTTCAAACTCGCTTTGAGATTTTCGTTCTTCCTTGGATTTTAATCTAACAGTAAGACTTGCCGAACCAACATTTTCTGTAGATAAAACACTTTCAACCGCAGGATTTTGTCTAATTAAATTTGTTGCTTGCGTCACTACTTTCTTAGTATCTGCCAAAGTCGAACCAGGTGCTAATTCTATAGATACCCCAGAAATACCAACATCAGCCCCATCAACCAAACCTTTGGGAATCATCGGTACCAACATCAAGCTACCAATAAAGAAAGCCAAAGCCAGCAGTAAAGTTGTAGTGCGATGCCGTAAAGCCCATCTAAGTGTGGAAGCGTAAGGGGAGAATTTTGGATTACTTTCTCTGGCCTTTGACCTTTGACCTTCAACCTCCTTTGACTTCAACAAATACGCTCCCATCATCGGCGTTACCATCCGCGCTACTGCTGTGGAAAATACAGTTGCTGCGGTAACTGTCATGGCGAAGGGTTGGAAAAATTGACCGGGAATTCCACCCATAAATGCTACTGGTAAAAATACGGCTACGATTGTCGCCGAAGTTGCAATTACTGCTAAACCCATTTCTGCTGATGAGTCAAAAGCTGCTTGCTTGGGTTCTTTACCCATGCCTAAATGCCGTTCCATATTCTCAATTTCTACGACGGCATCATCTACTAAGTTACCTACAGCTAATCCCAAACCCAACAGTGTCATATTATTGAGGGTGTAGCCGAGAGCAAATATTACGCCGAAGGTAGGAATAATTGATAAAGGTAAAGTTACTGCTGTAATTAAAGTTGCTCGCCAATCGCGTAAAAATAGTAGAATTACTGCTACGGCTAATACAGAAGCTATTAATAGCTCGTTCATCGTACTTTCGTAAGAATCGCGTACAAAAGTAGCTCTAGTAAAAATTAATTCCATTTTTACATCGGTAGGAAGAGTTTTTTCCAGCTTTTCAACCTCTTTTTTGACTCCTTCTTCCACCGTTACCATGACGCTACCAGTACTACGCAATACCTCTAAAGCAACTACTGGTTTATTATTCAAGCGTGCGGTTTGACGTACTTCACCAAAGCTATCTTCTATATTTCCTAAAGTCGATAAAGCAACCGAACCACCATTAGGAAGGATAATTTCATAATTTCTCAAAACATCTACACTTTGGGCACTACCTAAAGTACGAATGCTTTGTTCGCTTCCGCCAATTTCAGCGCGGCCACCCGGTAAATTAATATTAAAAGCTCGCAATTGGTCGTTTACCTGAGTCGCAGTAATACCCAAAGACTGCAAGCGAACTGGGTCAAGGTTGACACGAATTTCCCGGTCAACACCGCCCACCCGGCGGATTTCAGCCACACCTTTGACAGATAGTAAAGCGCGACTAATAGTTTCGTCAACCAGATTACTCAACTCTTCCACAGAGCGTTGATCCGAACTAACCACATAGGTCATAACAGCACTTCCGGAAAACTCAAGACGCTGTACGATAGGGTCATTAATATCTTGAGGAAGACTTTGACGAATTTGGGCGATCGCATTCCGAACATCATTAGTAGCGCGATCGCTATCGGTTCCCAAATCAAAGTTGATAGTAGTATTAGAAACGCCATCTCTAACAACCGAACGCAATTCATCAATGTTGCCCAAACCAGCAACCGCATCTTCAATTTTCTTCGTCACCTGAGACTCAAGTTCCGTAGGTCCCGCACCAGGTTGAGTTACCGTAACTTGAACCGCAGGAATATCAATATTAGGACTAGTATCAATACCCAAAATACCAAAACAAAACCAGCCAACTATAGTCAAAATTAAGAATAAAACTATTGTAGGAATTGGTTTTTTAATCGACCAAGCAGAAACGTCCATTAGTTGTTAGTTGTTAGTTGTTAGGAGCTAAATAATTTTAGATTTTAGATTTTGGATTTTGGATTAGAAGAGTAGAGAGTTAGGAGGTAGGAGTTAGGAGTTAGGAGTTAGGAGCAAATATTGAAATTAAAAACTTTGACCTTTAACCTTTAACTTTTGACCTTATTGCTTTGCAATCCGTACTTTATCGCCATCTTTCAAATACCCTGCACCGTCAACTATTACGCTTTTTCCGGGTTGTAAGCCACTTTTGATTTCAATTTTTCCACCTTTAAGAATTTCTCCTGTTTCTACTTTTTTACTGGTGGCAATTTTGTCTGGATCGATGGTAAATACGATTGCGCTACCGTCAGGTTGAGGAAGTACTGCTTTTTGCGGTATAGCTACAGCCATGTTTGTATCGGTGAGAATTGCGGCGCGAGCGAACATTCCCGGTTTAAGTAAATTTGTGGCTGGTAAATCAATTTTGACTGTCGCTTCGCGGCGTTGTTGATTAACTACTGGTTCTATTTCTTTAACTTTTCCGCGCAATTTAACCCGGTTATCTGCATCAGTTGTAATCTGGGCTGGTGCTAAAACTTTTATTTGCGATAGTTGAACTGTGGGAACTTTTGCCTGTAATTCTAAGTTTCCTTGACGAATAATCGAAAATAACTTTTGGGTTCCACCAACTACGTTTCCTACTTGGGTTTGCGGTGGTACACCCGTTATATCCCCTACTCTTGCTAGTTTTTCGGCAACTATTCCCGAAACGGGAGCGCGAACTACGGTTTGTCCTAACTGAGTTTTTAACTGTTGTACTCTAGCTGTTGCACTCTTGACTCCGGCTTTGGCGCTATTAATTTTGGCGATCGCGCTGCTTACACCTGCTTCGGCACTGCTGATATTGGCTTCGGCACTACTTACATTGGCGATCGCGCTACGAATATTTGCTTGTGCAATACGTACAGCTTCTTTTGCTGTTTCAAAATTAGTTTCAGCGGTTTCAAATAATTGCTTGCTAATCGCTCCTCGATCGGAAAGTTGCTTGTTGCGCTGGTAATTCCTCGTAGCTTCTCTTAATTTCGCTTGTGCTTGCGCTAAATCGGCTTGTCTTTGCTGAACTGTTGCTTGATTTGATATTACATTTGCTTTACTTGATTCTAAAGCTGCTTGTTTGGAAGCTAAATCAGCAACTCTTGAAGCAACTTCAGCTTCTTGAGATTCTACTTCTGCTTTGGCTTGAAGAATTTGATCTTGTAACAGCGAGTCATCCAAAATCGCCATTACTTGACTTTCTTTAACGGAATCTCCCTGTTGTACCAAAATTTGCTTAATTTGCAAACCATTAGATTGAGGCAATACCGGAGTCAATTCACTAGCCCCAACAGTACCAGTAACGTTGAGATTGCGAGCAACTTTAGTGAGTTCTACTAAAGCCAGGGTAACAGTCATTGCTGGAGCTACTTCAGTAGTAGGCGTATTTGCTACCTTAGCTTCGCTTTTAGGACGATTGCTCAACAAACGCATTCCTCCCATAGTTATTCCAACTCCTAAAACCACACCCATGAGCATGATTGTCCACCAAGGGCGCTGCTTGCTAGTTTCAGGATAATCTTTAAAAGTTGTTTCTTCTATTGCTGCTTCTTCTTCTGCTGGAATATCTGAAAAATTCGAGTCCCCTGCTGTCATTGCTCCACCTCCTACCCAACCGCGATAATACGGTTTAGCTTAAAAAAACGTTAAATTTATTACTGTATCTTAACTATTACCTATTTTTTAGTGTAATGGCTGTAGTCTCAGACTTAATTTATCCATGACAAAAGTCATATTTTTACTAGCCGTTATATATTTATTGGAAGTTTATGTTGAGTAATTTATCTGGTGAAAGGCTTGCTACTACAGGCTTATAGTATATAAAGACACATAATTAAATACCTTGCATCACAAAGAAATGAGTGTTGAGATCACCGCGATCAATCATCTAAATATGAAAAAATAAGAATTAAGCGATCTTCTAGTCTCTTTATGTCGTCAGGAAGTTCCTGTTAAAGTCGATGTATATATTTGCCGTAATTTGGGTAAGCTCTATTTATGTTATTTCAGGTACAATTTGTAGCTTGCTGAAAAATAGCAATATTAGATAAAATTTTTTTAAGTTTAGGGTCAAGATTATTTTTTATAAAATTGCAAGCAGGAAATTAAAAATTTTATTCTGTTGAATTGCAGTGTCATGAATTAGTATTAATATGTAATATTTTGATTTTGATGACGGTATAAGTAGATAATTAATCAAAAATTTGTACTTAAAGTAAATTTAATGTCGTATTCTGCATAACGATCAAATTGATTGGCATATTGAATCGATCGTTTACAAGTTTCTCATCAACTTGAAAAATCTAGATAAAACAAAAAATTATTAACAGGGTTAAAATATGTTTAGCGCAACTGAAGTTTTAATAGATGCTTTTGTAGATAGAGTTAGAGAAGGATACCGTCGTAGTTACGGAAGCTTAAAAACTGATTACCAAGATATCATCGCTTGGGTAGGAAGCATGGCTTTAGAAAATATTGCTAATAGCGATGCTTTATATCATAACGTAGAACATTCAATCTTAGTAACCCTTGTGGGGCAAGAAGTTTTGCGTGGAAAACATATACGAGAAGGTGGCGTTTCTAGCGAAGATTGGCTGCATTTTATTATTTCTTTACTGTGTCATGATATTGGTTATGTTAAAGGAGTTTGTCGTCAAGATAGAGAAGAAGAAAGCCTGTATGCTACGGGTAAAGATGAAGCGATGATTTCTTTAGCTAATGGAGCTTCAGATGCAAGTCTTACACCATATCACGTTGACAGAGCAAAACTTTTTATTGACGAGCGTTTCGGGGGTCATAAATTAATTGATTCTGAAGTGATAAAATCCAATATAGAATTAACTCGCTTTCCCGTACCCGCAGCAGAAGACCATCAAGAAACTAATAATTATGCGGGCTTAGTACGTGCTGCCGATTTAATTGGACAATTAAGCGATCCACGTTATTTAAAGAAAATTACTTCTTTATTTTACGAGTTTGAAGAAACTGGGATGAATAAAATTTTGGGTTATAAGAATCCTGCTGATTTGCGTAACAATTATCCAAAGTTTTATTGGAATGGTGTTTATCCTTATATCAAAGATGGACTACGTTACTTATCCTTAACCCAACAAGGCAAACAAATAATTGCTAATTTATACTCAAATGTGTTTGTCGTAGAGCATGAACGACCACAAGAACAACAAATATATTTAGAGAATCTAGAAATTAAAGAAGTTGGGATCAAAGAATTACCCGATCAAAGACAGGAAAGAGTCAAAGCAAGAACGAGAGTGGGCAGTTAAGCTGATGTCTAATTAGATTCTAGAAACCCGGTTTTTGGGAAAAACGAGGTTTTTTAACGTTTCAAATTCTTTTAAAAAAAGATTTTTCTACAGTAAGCCGTTAGGATAACTAATGGCAGCAAAAAGAATATAGTTCCTATATAGTTCCTAAATATTCCATGTCTCTCAACCTCAACTCCGAATATAAAAGCTTTGGTGGAAAACTTGGCTTTTACTCCCATTCCTCAGCTTCCTGTAATGGCGAAATGCGCTTCAGCGTTTACCAACCACCCCAAGCTGAATCCCAAAGCTTACCAATTCTTTATTTTCTTTCCGGTTTAACCTGTACCGAAGAAAATTTTATAGTTAAAGCTGGAGCGCAAAAATACGCGGCAGAACATGGTTTAATTCTAGTTGCGCCGGATACTAGCCCGCGTAATACGGGAATTCAAGGTGAAGATGATGACTACGATTTCGGTACGGGTGCGGGTTTTTATGTTGACGCGATCGCAAAACCCTGGTCATCTCACTACAAAATGTATAGCTACGTTGTTGAAGAATTACCACGTTTAATCGCCGCTAATTTTCGGGTACAAGAAGATAAACAAAGTATATTTGGTCATTCAATGGGGGGACATGGTGCTTTAATTTGTGCCATACGGAATCCCCAAAAATACAAATCTGTTTCAGCTTTTGCACCTATCGCTGCACCCATGCAGTGCGCTTGGGGAGAAAAGTGTTTAAGTAATTATTTGGGTGAAAATAAAGAAAGTTGGCGCGAATATGATGCGAGTGAATTAGTAAAAGAATTTGGTTTTAATGGTGAAATTTTAATCGATCAAGGTAGCGACGATCAATTTCTTCAACAGCAGCAACTGCTTCCAAATATTTTTGAAAAAGCTTGTAATGAAGTGAATCAACCTTTGAATCTACGCTATCAACAAGGCTACGACCACAGTTATTATTTCATTTCCACTTTTATGGAAGACCATATTCGTCATCATGCAAAAGCTTTGCAGTGAACAATGAACAATGAATAGTAGCGATAACTGATAACTGATAATTGATAATTGATATGTTTTGGCAAGCTGATTTTTATCGTCGTTCGCAACCGGATAAATCGGGACAGGTTTTATGGGATTTATCGATTTGTGATTCCAGTCTTGAGTTTAAATATGAAGCGACTTGTCTCCAGTCAGAAGCTAATTCTAGTTGGGTAGCTTCTCAAATTAAGCAAGCAGCACCGGATAATTTGCCAGATGTAATTCAAGTTTTTCGTCCCCAGTCTTTGAGTTTAATTGAACAAGCTGGGAATACTTTAGGTATTAAAGTCGAAGCAACTCGCAGAACTGCTGCTCTAAAAAAATGGCTGGAACAAAAGCAGCAATTCACGGCTTTAGATAAGCCACCCCCAGTACCTTTATCTGAAAATATTTGGGGAGATAAATGGAGTTTTGCGACTTTGCAAGCTGGTAATATTGCTGATTTTGTCTCAGAGCGTCCAATTCCTATTTTAGAAACACCCGATTTTTTATTGCCGATAAATTTGGGTTTGGCTTCAACGGTGCCGATTCCCGGTGTGGTAATTTATGGCGGACGTAAATCTATGCTTTTGGCAAGATGGTTAAAAGAAAGTCGTCCAGTGGCTTTAAATTATATTGCTGGTGCCCCAGATGGGTTGGTGTTGGAAGCGGGTTTAGTGGATAGATGGATTGTGGCGACTTTTGAGGATGAAGAAGTTTCAGAAGCTGCTGCATTATATCAACAGCGCAAGCAGCAAAGTCAAGGATTGCATTTTTTGTTAGTACAGCCTGATGATTCTGGAATGACTTATACCGGCTTTTGGTTGTTGCAAGAAGTTTGATGGTTTTTGGTTGTTAGTTGGTGTGTGCTTTTTGCACCATTTTCAATAGCGCCTTGGAATAAATTCTCCGCAGTTGCTACAACCGCTTTGTACCCCGGCAACGCACTGCTCTCCAGGCTCAAATACAAAGTCTGATAAATCATACTGGGTATAGATTTTAGTGCGTTTTAACGTACTTTGTTTATCAGCCTTGAAATTGATTTCTCTGCGTTCACGCGGAGCGTGCGGGCTAGAAAGCCTCCGGCTTACAAGGCGGCGGCACGGGGCTTAACAACAATGGTGAAAGATGTGAATGAAATGCACTTTTTAATATAAATAACAAGTTGTCAACTATCTATAGATAGAATAATTTATAAAGGGACTTCTTGACTTAGTGAGGAAGTTTAGCGAAGTACCAATCGGATAAGCTATGAAAGAAACTGCCAGTTAGAAATTTCTATACAAAATAGACCGAATTCTGGCAATATTGATTCTAGCTTAATAGATGAACTTAAAAAATTTAAGGGGGCAATCTAATTTACCTCTTCAGTTTTGGATTGTTACCCTAGTTGCCTTTATCAATTCGGTTAGCTTCACGATAATTATTCCGCTACTGTATCCCTACGCGAAAGAGTTTGGATTAAATGATTTTCAAGCAAGTTTACTGAGTACGGCTTATGCTTTACCTCAATTTATCGGTACTCCTATTTTAGGAAGGCTTTCAGATCGTTTGGGAAGAAAACCTTTACTAGTAATAAGTTTATTAGGAACGGTTTTATCTGGTATTGTTGCTGCCGTAACTCCCGTAGCTTGGTTGTTATATGTTGCGCGTGTCTTCGATGGTTTAACTGGTGGAAATACTTCTATTGCTAGGGCTGTAGTTAGCGATATTACAACTGTCGATCAACGCGCTAAAGCTTTTGGAATTTTTGGTGCTGTTTTTCGTTTGGGTTTCGTTGCGGGGCCAGCATTAAGCTATGTAGCGCAGCAGTTACCGACAGTTAAGGGTGTTTCGTCTTTGGGAATGAGTTTCATTGTAGGTGCGGGTATGGCTTTGTTTGCAACTATTTTGGCTATTTTGTTTTTACCGGAAACTTTACCTGCTGCTGACAAACAGGAATTTCATTTGAGTTGGAGAGATTTTGGCTTTATTAAAGTTTTTCAATCTGCAACTCGTCCTAAACTAGGTAAGCTTTTTATTCTCACTTTTTTAAGTGGTTCCAGCTTTACGATTTTTACCTTTGCATTTCAACCTTTTGTACTAAAAGTTCTTAATCAAGATGCCAAAACATTAGCAATTACATTTGCAGTTGTAGGAATGTTGGGATTTATTTCTCAAGTTGTTGCACTCGATCCACTAAGGAAAAAATTTAATTTAATTGATATTCTATCCTTGGCATTATTTGCCCGTGGAATTACTTTTCTATTGATTCCAACTTTCCCCTATCTAACTGCATTTTTTATCATTATTGGAATTTTTGGGTTTGTGAATTCCTTCCCAATGCCTTTAATAGACTCAATTTTATCCTTGAATAGCACCGAACGCGAACAAGGAGAAATTTTGGGAATTAATGCATCTTACCTGAGTATTTCTAACGCCATCGGACCGCCAATTTCAGGTATGTTAGTTAGTCTTAGTTACAAAACTCCCTTCTGGATTACTGGCGTGCTTACTATTCTTACAGCCTGCTTTGCTTTCACGCTTAAATCGGATTTTAAATGTGAAGGGAATAGGGAATAGGCAATAGGTAATGGGTAATAGGAATGGAGAACAGAAATGTATTTGGCGGTTGAAACCGCACGCCAGTTGCTATAACGGAGGGAACCTCCGCAGCGCACTGGCTCTTCTACACAAGCAAAACCCGTCTCCACGGTTTATAAAATTGGTAGCAATTTTAAGCTGTCACCGGCTTTTTTCAAAGGGGCTTTGCGTAAGTCATATTGCTATACAAAAATAATTATGTTCTTGAATCAAAAAGATGATTAAATAAAACTTCCCGTTCCCTATTCCCCGTTCCCTGTTCCCTATTGCCTATCCCTTACTCCTTATTTCCTAGCCTGCTTCAACATATCAATCAATGTGTGATGAGCATCTTCGGCATTTTTCAAAGTATGGTCGAATTTAATTCTGACGGGTACATCTTCCCCATTTGCTTGAGCTTGTAAATTCATTCCTTCAGCGTCAATAGAAAGCATTTTCGCTGCTGTGGCATTATCTAAATCGCCATAAGCCTTAGCGTAAAATGCCACCGCTTCGGCATGGTCATCATTCATATGCTTACAAATGCGATCGCTAACTTGAGTCGAAAATTCCTCTGACATTACATACTCCTGCTTTCTCAATATCAATCTGAATTTTAAAACTTTATTGTCATTACAGCCAATGAAGCAAAAATTAAATTATCGTATTCTCACGCAAATAATCATGTATTTATATAAGTATCAAAAACAACGCCTGGGTAATTGTACATAAATGAATGTTTAGCAAAATAAATCGGCTCTAGTCTATTAATACGTAAGATTTGTAAGATTTCCTTCTTTATCGATGGAATTGATTTCATTAAACTTATATTTAGCAAATTTTTGACATTTTCTTACTGATTTATAGTAGTTTCTACTGAATCAGGAATATAAAACAAATTTACCTTCATTCCACGCTCATGAGTGCAACTAGCCACCGTCGTATAGTTATAGGGGATGTGCATGGTCACTATCAAGGCTTGATGCAATTGTTAGAGGCGATCGCCCCAACAGCAGATGACAAAATTTATTTTTTAGGGGATTTGATAGATAGAGGTTCCCAAAGTTCGCAAGTGGTGGATTTTGTCAAAGAAAATTCCTATCCTTGCTTGCTCGGAAATCACGAGCATATGTTAATAAAAATTCTTACAGATAAGAATGCTTCCACTCCCAGCATACAAGGATGGCTTTACAGTGGCGGACAAGCAACCTTAGCAAGCTATAAAAACGGTAAAATACCTCAAGAACATCTTGAATGGTTTCAAAGTTTACCTTTATATTTAGATTTAGGAGACATCTTTTTAGTTCACGCAGGTATTGACCCTTCAAAAACTATAGAAGAACAAAAAGCCGAACAATTTTGCTGGATTAGAGACAAGTTTCACAGCATTCAAAAGCCTTATTTTTCAGATAAAGTAATTATCGTCGGTCACACTATAACCTTTACATTTCCTGGAATTGCACCTGGCAAAATTGCTAGAGGTGCCGGTTGGCTAGATTTAGATACAGGTGCTTATCATCCCCGTAGTGGTTGGTTAACAGCATTTGATGTCACAAATCGTCTCTGTTATCAAGCCAATATGTTTAAACCCTCTGTACGCACCTTACCCTTGGAAGAAGCATCAGCTGAAGTTAATCTGACTTCACTAAAAGTTAATCGTAATAATAGCAGGTTATGGACTTGAGAGGTTAAAAGTTAGAAATATCTAACTCCTAGCCCCTAACTCCTAACTCCTAACTCTTTATAATAATGGTCGGATATTGTTACGGTATGTAGCTTCACTTAAGCCGTCGTTACCTTTATTACGCTGCGCGTTGACCCAACTCTGAAGATATTGCACTCGATTGCTGGGTGAAGGGTGGGTACTTAAAAACGGTGGAACTCTACTTCCACTTTTGCTTTCCAACTTCCTCATAAACGAAACCATTCCTTGAGGAGCATAATCTGAGTCTGTCAGCATTTTTAATCCAATTTGGTCTGCTTCTTTTTCGGCACCACGACTGTTAGGACGGCGATAACCTAGTTCTACACCAAGCTGAACTAACCTGCTGTTTTCCACACCTGCTGCTGTAGCTAAACCTCTGGCGATCGCAGTTTTTTGCATCTGTTCTATTACATGATCGCCTTCAATATGACCCATTTCATGGGCAATTACACTTGCCAATTCAGCTTCATTGTCAGCAGCTTTAATTAGACCAGTATTAATATAAACATATCCACCAGTAGTCGCAAAAGCGTTTATACTGTCATCTTTAACTACTTGAAATGTGTAGGGGATGTTTTTTCGAGTACTTTGCGCTTCTAAGCGGTTGCCAATTCTCTTGATATAATTATTGATTTGAGAATTGCTGTAAAGCTTGACATCGCTTCTAAGCAATTGCTGATTTATTTGTCTACCAAGCTGAATTTCTTGCTTGTCTGATATATTAGATAGTTGAATTATTTGGGCACCTTGAAAGATAATATCCCATATAGAGAAGCCCTGAGCAGCCAATGGTGTAGTGAAGCACACGCTAAATGCTACCACTACAGAAATTAACGGATAAAAGAATGTTTTACGCGCATAGCGCAAATTAGAATAAAAGTTTCTTTTTTCAATCATCATCGAATTCAAGGAGGTTTTTAGAAGAACGTAAGTTATAAGACGATAAATAGCTTGAGAAGTTGCACGTCTAAGTTATTACCAACTCATGTCAGTTGCCATGTTATCCAGTCGGCTTGACTCAACAATAGCTTTGCTGTTAAACATGGCAACTAATCATCTATTCCTTCATGAAAGTGATGAAAAGTAGTGTAAGTAATAAACTGTCCTATAAATAAATAAAGGTAATAATCTTACTATTTTATCCTTTATCCTTAATACTTCATCTCACATACGATTAACTTCTATCTCCACCAATTTCATTGTTCTAATATCGATCCTCTATCCAATCTGTAAATAGGAAAAATCAGTTATGGCTATATTAGATTCCAAAGGTCGCTTATTTGGTAAATTCAATATTCTAGATATCGGAGCTTTATTAGTAATATTGCTAGTAATTGGAGGTATCTTTTTGTTCCCAGGAACTACTGGCTCCGTCGCACAAGTAGGTGTCACAACAAAACCTATCGAAGTTGATTTAATTGTCCGGGGATTAAAAGTACGCGATGTAGACAGATTATCCGAGCAAGGGTTTAAAGAAAAAGGCAAAACAAATGTTATCATCCGCAATCAACCCTACGGTCAAATTCCTATTAAATCGATTGAAATACTACCCAGAGACATCATTGTTACACAACCAGATGGCAGCGTTAAATTAATTAAAGATCCTAGAGATAATATCTTTAGTACGGATATGCTTTTGACTTTAGCTGGTAAAGCAACAATTACTGATGACGGACCTGTTTTAGGTAATAGTAAAGTAAAAATTGGGATGCCGTTTGAATTAGAAGGTTTTAATTATAACTTCAACGCTAGTGTAATTGATGTTAGAGTTGAAGATAAATAATAGGTAAAATAAGGGTCAAAGGTAAATAATCAAAACTCCACTTTTTATCTTTCCTTTATTTATGCAGAAAGCTTTATTAAGGTTTTAGTTTTACTTTGTAATAGTCTCCCGTTTGCAACGAGGGGACTATTTTTTTAAGGTAATAAAGAAGATATTTATAAATAAAAAATTATTGTAGGGTGTGTTAGACCGACTAGTATATATTAATTTAAACGATAATTTTGTCAGGTCTTACGCACCATCTTAGCTAACTATGGTAAAACCTTTAACATGAAACATTTAACTCTCAAAACTATTACTTTCTGCTTGCTCTTTCTTGCTCTTGGTTGCACTAGTAATCCTGCGATAAACAAATCAACGTTGCAATTACAAAACAAATCCGAACAACCTTTACAACAAAAGTCAAAAGCACAATGGACACCGCAAATGGAAGCGGGGTTTCAACAACGAGCAAAACGAGTAATTGCACAAATCGCTGGTAAGAAATACGGAACTACATCTTTTGAAAGTGAAAAACGTTCTTACCCTAAAGCGATGATCGATTTTCTTGCAGGAAATCGCGAAAGTTCTGTTGCTTTTCTCCAAGCTGAAGATGCAGACGCTAAAAGTCATCTTCATACTTTAGGAATTGATTTTTATTCTAGCTTTACTCTTAAAGGACAAGTTCGCAAATATTTCTATTTTGGTAAATATCTCGATCCAGAATATCGTCAGCGAATGAAACAAGCGATGCAGCTTCTAACAGCAGAAGATCCGTTAAAGCGTCGTTTTCCTGACAGACGTAAATTTTGGGCTAACGGAACTGATAATTGTGATAGCTGGGTGGATTGTCGCAATACAGACAATTTAAAAGCAATGCGAAATAGTGCGGTGTATTTATTCGCTGAAGAAACGGGAAACGAAACAACTAGACAAGCTTATAAACAACGCATCCGGCGAAATATCGGCACATTGTATCAAATTGGACAAGGTGAATGGGATTCGGAAAACTATCTCGGACATACTATTACTGCTTATTTGAATCTTTATGATTTTGCTAAAGATAAAGAGGTGAAATCCTTTGCCAAAGCTGGATTAGATTGGCTTTTGGCAACAGGAGCCTTGAAATATTGGCGGGGTGGATTTGGCGGCCCGACTAAGCGCGATTACGGAAAAGGAAATTGTGTTTGGTGTTCTTTATCTACTCACGAATTAGGACTGTATTTTAATGATTCACCAATTGAAGATCCCAAGCCTTCTCCCGATTCAGTTCACGTAATTACTAGTAGCTATCGTCCCCATCCGGCAATTGTGGCTTTAGCAAAAAAGCAGTTTTCCAAACCAGTAGAATTGCTTAACTCTAAACCGACTTATGAAAATTGGAAACAAGGTAACGATACTGCACCACAATTTCATGAAACTTTGTATTTCGGTAACAGTTTTCAAATAGGTACTTTGGCTAAAGGTTCTGGTGGTGACTGGAATGGTTTTAAGATGATGGCTTTTAATCAAGAGCGTGGTGTTGATTATTTTGTTGCAGCGACAGGTACTAACCCTAACAAAATATCAACTTCTAGCGTCGGTGGTGACAATATCGCACAATACCGCAACTTGATTATCTTCCTCAACGATAAACAAGAAACACCTTTTCAATTCTTTTTACCTAAATCTGCTCGAATAGAAACCAAAAATAACGTCACTTTTATTCGCTACGAAAAAACATGGTTGGCTTTAACACCAATAAATCTTGATATTGAAGGAATTAACGCCACTAAAACCTCTGAAATAACCAAAAACTATCCCGCAGATCAAATTTTAACTGCTACTGGTAGCGGAAATAGTTACAGTGGATTTGCTTTAGAAATAGGTGAAAAGCAAACTCACGGAGATTTTCAACAGTTCAAAAGTTCGGTACTTGCAAAATCTCGCTTAGATAAGAATCAAATTAACAACGGTG
Source organism: Calothrix sp. CCY 0018 (assembly GCF_963920925.1). Lineage (NCBI taxonomy): Bacteria > Bacillati > Cyanobacteriota > Cyanophyceae > Nostocales > Calotrichaceae > Calothrix > Calothrix sp. CCY 0018. The sequence continues at coordinate 37,413 of NZ_CAWUDI010000033.1, forward strand.
TAGTTGAATATCAAGGTGTTGTAGGAAAAGTGAAATTGCAACATCAACCTTTAGATTTACCCAAGGTTTGGCGAAATGGTAAATTACATGATTGGAAGAATCACTTTGCCGTTTACCAAAATGCCACAGCAGAAAAAACACCTATCTATCAAGGTTGGAAACAAGGTGAAATTCACATAGAAGCAGGTGGTTATAAGTTTACTAGCAAGCTTAAATAAGGGTAGAAATTTTTAAGTTAAAATTTACAGCTTTGGATTAGTATGTTTATCTAATTGTTCTTTCTATAGATGGTGGCAATAAGTCTAATTACTTTGAATTTTGTTAATATTAAATACATTGTTTTTTATATAACAAAGTTATTTAATTTATATTCGATCAAAATAATTGTTTTGCTAAGTACAAAGTCTAATTATTATAACCAAATTTAACCGCGCGGTAACTAAAAAATGTTGATGTTTAATATTTTGATATGTTAGCTTGTAAGTGTGAATAAGTTATAAAAAGGTAGTATTTTAGACAAAACAAAAAGGGTGTGAATACAGATACATAAAAGCAAACGAATCGAGAAAACACAAAGTATATCTTACTAGTTATTAATTCTTACATCTTTAAATTGCCCAGAATAATCATAGAGTTCGCTTACTGAAAAGTCAACCCAGTTATTGTTACTTATTTCATCAAAATAATTCCAATATGTATTTCAAGTGCAAGGTGATGAACCGCACTTCCGGTAATAGAAACCTCAAGTCTTGAAGTAAATATTAAATCTACGATCGCTGCGAGATTATCGAATGCGAGCTAATTGATACGCGCGCTTAATTTTTTTTTAACTTTTAAGGGAACCCTTGACGCTTCCACCTAACTACGAGATTTTCTCAATGCTGCCATTTGAATTTGTAGTAATTGGTAAACCCGTTTCTCACCAAGCAAAAGAACGCAAGCGTGTTAATGCTTGGAAACAACAAGTTCGTGAAACTGCTGAATCTAATTGGAATCGAGAAACTCCTGTAGGAGATTATGTCCAAGTTATTATCACGCATTATTATGATGCAGATCCCACTGGTGACGAATCAGCCGTTCCAGATAATGACAATATTGTAAAGCCAGTCAGGGATGCTTTGAATGGTTTGATTTATGTTGATGACTATCAGATTACTGATTTTATCAGCCGTCGTCGCAATCTAAACGGTTCTTTTAGAATTAAAGGTATTTCTCCAGCTTTGGCAGAAGGATTTTCCCAAGGTGAAGAATTTCTGCACATTAAAATTGAATCCGCACCAGATCCTGGAGATTTATCTTAATCTTAATAAAGGCTATCTTGCACTGCATCTACTCCACTTGCTGAGTGTATATAGCTATGAACCCGCCTACTATAATGCGCTTATTAAAGATTATTAAAACTAATAATAAGCGCATATTTTAATTTGATTTGAAAGGCCAAAACAAGTATTAAGTTTTGATTAAGCGATGATAATTATTATCAATGTTGCAATCTATTTAACAGTACCATTCGTATAGGTTTGTTCTATAATAAGTGAAGCAATCGATACTTTACTCCTAGCAACTCTTAGTAACAGATATGAGCTATCAGGACAACCAAAATCCCTTGGAATATCGGCGACTCTTAAAACTTGCCAAAGAATACCGAGAGCAAGGTTATTCAGTAACTATTAATCCATCTTCCGAAAAACTACCTACGGTACTGGCAGATTGTTCGCTTGATTTGATAGCTGTAAATGATAAAAAGGTTGTTGCTGCTAAAGTTAGAACGCGACAAAATCTTAGCTGTAATGGTTCTGAAGATTTAGGTCGCATTAGCAGATCGGTACAGCAGCTTCCCGGCTGGGAGTTTGAATTAGTTGTGACAAATTCGCGCAAAAAAGCTGATTAGCATTTACCTTCATTGATTAGCCAAATTCAAGATTATTCTAGATTATTAAATTAATTAAATACAAGTAATTTTGAATTGTAGCTTTATTTGTATATAGTTTTTTTGGATCATTTATAGGGAGCTTCCCATGTGTATAACTTTATAAATCATCAGTCACTATTAATATGGCTGATGACTTATTACTATTTATTTACTATTTTTCAAGCAAAGGTATAAACTTTTTAATTAAACCTACTGTTACTCCTGGTAATTCTAACTGAGGTGTTAAACCAACAGAGTCCAATGGTTGAAAAATTTTAATCGCTTGAGGATTCATTTGGGCTAGACGCTGACCAATTTCTGGTCCGGTAAATTGTGATTTTTGCCCCCAAATAATTGCTGTAGGTACTGTGAGTTGTTCAATATATTGGGATAAATCAAAGCATAAATCCCCGCGAACAAAAGCCAAAGCCGCATATTCTGCATTTGGCTGTTTTGCAGATTCCAAATAAGCTTCTACAATTTCATCATAAACCCGATTAGAATTAGCAAATTGTCGTTGCTCTAAGAAACTACGAATTCCACCGCTAGTTGCAACCCCCGCCGTGTAAAACAATTTATCAAGAACTGGTGTACTAATTAACTGAGCAAAAAAGCTGCGGGAATAGTTTTCACCAAAATCGGAAAGCCCTGCTGGAGTTGTCAGAATCAAAGATTTGAATAATTCCGGATGAGTAATGGCAACTCGAATTGTAAATGCTGCTGTCAAAGAAGAAGCAATTACCTTTACTGCACCGTCGCAACTTTGCTGTAAAAATTCCCTAATCGTAGTTAAATAGTCTTCAACTTGGTAGTTCCTTTCTGGATGTTCTGATTCACCCCAACCAATTAAATCCGGTGCAATGATACGATATTCTGCCCCAAAAGCGGAATAAACTTTTGACCATTCGTAAGCAGAAGAACCACCACCAAATCCATGTAAGAATACCAAGGTTTCCTTATCCTTACTGGCAGTCATTTCATCCTGCCACGGAGAGCCTGTATTGGTATAGTAAACCATCCTACCTAATGATGTATTTACCGAGCAACGCTCAAATCCCAATGGCTGAAACATAGATATTTGTGTTAATTATCGCGATTTTTTTCGTGGTGGGCAAGAGTTACCAAAGATAAAGCTTGCCACTACTTTAATTATCAGCTAAATCTTCACATTATTACTTCTAACTTTGGAGAGATTAAGTAGATGTGAAATTACTGTCTTAGTTATGAAGATTTGGTGTTTATTTTTTCACTGTATAAAAAATATAACCTTGAAAACACTGTATTTACGAGGATTGTACGGGTATTTTCAATAACTTGGAGTAGAAAATTTCAACCAGACTTCTGTGATAATCTATTTCTATTCATCATCGATAGGGATGAACGTCAATAAAGCTGGTAATAGTTCCTTATTGATTCACTCACTCTTTTACTGTAATTGTTCTGAATGCTGCTTGTTGATTCAATTGTTTGTACGCTATTAAATCCAATGCAGTCGGAAACAATTATTCTCTATATAATTAGTATTTTTGATTTTTATCTGAGCAATGGTAAAGCAGGCTAGTTTTCAATCAAGTGTAACAACGGTTGAGGAGCCTTTCTTTAAGCTTGACAACCTTAATAGTTATTCTCAATTTACATCAACCTATTCGTGTTTCCAACGTCCGCAAAATTATACAGTAGATTCCCCGATAACTGAATGCATTTTTTTGCAACTCGACGATTTGCAATGCTTTGAAGTGGTGCATCGTCAGTACGAAAGTAAAGGGATAATTTTTGATAATTGTATCGCCATTGAACCGAGCAATCCCGCCTTCCCCGCCCATTCAGGTGTAATAGTATTAATGAGTTCGCCCCATAGCGGATTATTGGAAGCGACTTTTGTAAATCCCGTCAACTCAGTTCGTGCCTTCGTCACCAGTTCCCAGCCATTAGTGCTATCCGCTTACGATGAATCTCGCCAACTGCTAAATAAAGCCATACTACCTTCCGGTAATCTTGCTAATTCCGACTCAATACTAGCTGCAAATACTTTATTATCTGTATCGGCTGATAATATACATTCTGTGAGGTTTCATGCTTTTGACGGACAATTTACCGTTGACGACTTAAGCTTTTGTTATTAGTATTGCGAAGTGCAAATTTTACTTTATAATTGCTAACAATTTTGTATAAGTGCCTTTTAGTGATAGATTCTCTAGTATAAATCTAGTAAAAAATCTAGTAAAAATATATATTCTTAGTTTTTATCAGTAAATCGTAATTCTAGTGGCAGGTAAATAAGGTGGCAAAATTGGCTTCGTCTTTTAGGCAGCGATTCATCAAAAATAACCCGTTAAGGGAGCTTCCGCAGTTAAAGACAGCAGCCATGAAAAGAATATTGCAACGTAAGAATCCGGCTCAGCTTCTTTGGTTCTTAACGATTATCGTTGCTATGCTTTTGTGGAACCCGAAGTTATTATTCGCAAGCGGAAGTGGCATTTTTGTCATGTTGCTGGTTTATTCGATGCCGCAATGGGACTGGTCGAATTTTTGGCATAAGCTACGTAATTATCTGCAAACTACCAACGGACGTTTAGTATTATCAGTAACTAGTGGTGCCATCGCTTGCTTAGGAACTTATACCGCCGTAACAATTTGGGCTGATGCCCCTAATGTTTGGATTGGTGCAGGTGCGATTGTCCAAGGTATGGCAACCGTATTAGTTTTAATATTATTAGCTCGACTGTTGATAAGCTTACATGGAAAACAAGAAGATAAGTTAGAGCGATCGCTAGAGAATTTAACAGATACAGATCCCCTCAAACGTTTGATCGGCGTGCGTCAGTTAACAAAATTAGCGACTCAACAACTTGAGCCAGACGCAAAGAAATGTATTATTGAATGCTTGCAACTTTTGCTGACAAATGAATCAGAAGCAACAATTCGGGATGCAGCCTTTGATAGTTTGCAAACATTAGAACCAGTCGAAAAACTTATACCCAAAAGCAATCCGACTACTTTAGTACCGTTTTCCGTGAAAGCCAAAAACCGCGTTTCATGCTGATATTAGAGAATTGGGCATAGGGGATTGGGGATTGGGGATTGGGGAGATGGGGAAGAGAGGGTAGAGGGGGTAGAAAAAATTCCTAACTCCTAATTCCTAACTCCTAACTCTTCATAAACTTTTCCATCGCGAACTTTTACTACTCTTTGGTTGCAGCGTCTTACTAAGTGTTCGTTATGAGTGGTGACAATTACTGTAGCGCCAAACGAATTTAATTTACGCAATATTTGGATTATTTGCCAAGAATTATCTGGATCTAGATTTCCGGTTGGTTCATCTGCCAAGAGTAAAGGTGGGGTTGCAACAATTGCTCGTGCCATACTCACTCGTTGCTGCTCTCCACCAGAAAGTTGATCGGGAAAATAATTAGCTTTATTTAGTAAACCTACTAACTTTAAAGTAGGTTCCAAACGTCTATGAATTTCCTTGCGGGTGTAGCCTTGAGCCTGCAACACTACGGCAATATTTTCCGTTACCGTTCTTTGAGGAATTAATTTATAGTCTTGGAAAACAATACCAATACGTCGCCGCAATAAAGACAAATTATCACCACGTAACCCTGACAAATCGCACTCGTCAACAATAACCTCTCCCTGCGTTGCTAATTCTTCACCATAAAGCAACTTTAATAAAGTCGATTTACCAGAACCACTCGGCCCTGTAATAAACAAAAATTCCCCTTTTTTGATGCTTAAGTTGGCATCTATTAAAGCATTTGCTCCATTAGCATAGGTTTTTGTCACCGAACGCAGCCGCACCATAAACTCAGTGCTATTTTCTTTACTATTCTTTTGATTCTGAAAATCTACGGATTTATTAATTGTGCTGTTGGGTGTAATTACTGGCATCGCTCTTTATGAAAATTAAATACAAAATTGAATACAAAATAAGTATTCCCAGAGCGAGCCTGAGAATATCAAATCTTGATTAAATCAGTTATCAGTGAGCAGTTATCAGTTATCAGTTATCAGTTATCAGTTAGTAATAGTAAAGGTCAAAGGTTAAAATTATTTGTGTCCCCTTGTCCCCTTGTCTCCCCATCCCCCCATCTCCCATCTCCCCATCCAACCTCAAGCTCCTTTGGTTTTAATGCCGTAAATCAAGGCTTTAAAGGCAAATTCAGGTAAAGCTAACATTCGTCGCCATCGCCAAGGTTCTTGATAAAGACGATATAGCCATTCTAAATTGTTGTCACCTAACCAAGCAGGGGCGCGAGTTTTAGTTCCTGACCAAATATCAAAACTTCCGCCTACACCAACCCAAGTAGCTTGGGGACACAAATGACGGTTTTGTTTTATCCAGAACTCTTGACGCGGCACTCCTAAGCCGACATAAATAACTTGCGGCTGCATTTTAGCCAGAGTGGAGTGTAATTGTTGTTCTTCTTCTGGGGAATGATAGCCCGAATGAGTTCCTACTATATTCAAATTGGGAATTTGTGCTTGCCAGAATTGTGCTGCTGCTGCTGCTGTACCAGGTTTTCCTCCATAGAAAAACACCGTTGAATCAGGAGAATTTTGTCCAATTTCGCGTAATACTGCTTCGGCTAGTTCAATTCCTGGAATTCGGCGCACATCTTGTTTTAAGAGCAATCGTAAATATAAAACTATCCCAGCCCCGTCCGGAATTACCAAATCGGCGGCTTTAATTATTGTCGCAAGAGTTTCATTTCGTTCCGCTTGCATTGTCATTTCTGCATTCAGCGTAACTACGTGAGTTCCTATTCTCTGTTGTAAACGTTCTAACAAGTAGCCTGGGTAGTTTGTTGCTACATGAATCGGTAGTCCTAAAACCGAAAATTCTTCATAGCTTTTAATCATGCTTTTAATCCAAATTTGCATCACACCAAGTGAAGTACGAAGCTAGTTTATCAAATTTGTTCCTTTATTGTTTGTGTTGCAATTTTAGCTACAGCTTCATCAATTCCTGAAAAGATCGACATACTGATATTCACAAACGGAAATAATTATTTTGACTGTAATTTGTAACTGAGCTTACTAAATATTATTTAATAATAAGATAATTAAAAATACTTAAATATGAAAAAATAAGAGATTTTTTGCAACCTTGTATTCTAAGTAGCATTTAGATACATATCTTCAAACAAGCAATTGTAAACAAACTGACGGCATCTTTCAAAACGCCAGTATACTTTTAACAAAGGAGGTTAAAAACGTAATAAAAATATGTTTTAGTTTACTCGCGAGCCTAAAGTTTTTGAGACACAAATACGGTTGTAATGGTAATATTAACCACTCAGGGGTATTATCGCTAATTAACTCACGTCCTATTGATTGTATATTTAAACCCGATTCTTTTATTGGATGCTGTTAAACAAGGCGTAATTAACTCTAAATTTATAAATATAGCGTTTGCAATATGGGTAATAAATACCAAGTCCGATCGTATATCAATCGCTATACATATGAGTTTTATGGCATCGATAGTACAGATGTTAAGGAAACTGTATCTGGCGGAGACTTTTTAGTAAACTCAATTTTACAGTTAATAGTTTAGCGGGCAAAAATTTATCATGACTAAAATTCGCGTTGCTTTAATTGAAGATCACGATCTTACCCGTTTGGGTATTCGGACGGCATTACAGCGTAATCTTGATTTTGAAATAGTAGGAGAAGCTGCTAATGCAAATGACGGACTACAAATATTAAAAACGCTGCAACCAGATGTGGCAATCGTAGATATCGGTTTACCCGACAAAGATGGCATTGAATTAACCCGAGAAGCTAAATCAATAGTACCAAGCTTATTAACTAAAATTTTGATTTTGACTTTACGCGATAGTAAAGAAGCCGTGCTTGCAGCTTTTGCAGCTGGTGCAGATTCTTACTGTATGAAAGACAAATACGATAACTTGCTTGAAGCAGTGCGCCATACTCACAATGGTAATGCTTGGATCGATCCGGCGATCGCCCGCATTGTATTGCAGCAAGCGCAAGAAAATCCACCAGCATCTCAGAAAGCGTCGCAGACTAATCAATTTGCGGAAAAGTCTGAGTTTGGTAATAGTAAAGATCATGAAGATACTATTGAACCTTATACTCTTACCGAAAGAGAATTAGAAGTATTGCAGCTAATTGTAGAAGGCTGTAGTAACGCTATTATCGCCGAGAGACTCTACATCACAGTGGGAACTGTCAAAACTCACGTCCGCAATATTTTGAACAAATTATGCGCCGACGATCGCACTCAAGCAGCAGTACGTGCTTTGCGTTCCGGATTGGTAGGATAATTTTTCGGTTGTTCTGAGTATTTTTTGAGGAGATTAGAGATAAATTTACGACATTCAGTTAATTCTGTGTTAGGAATGTGGAGGGATGTTAACAACTACCTTTTTGTTCCCAAATGGTATAACAGGCAAGATAAATTTAATCAAAATTATACAGTCTTGTTTTTGAAAAATATAAACTAAAAAGTCAACTATGACCGACATTGAGGCAGGCAAACTCAAATTGATGGTAGTAGATGATGAGCTAGATAACCTAGATTTACTTTACCGCACTTTTAGGCGAGATTTTAAAGTGTTCAAGGCTAGCGATGCTCGCACTGCTCTTGAAATTTTAGACAAAGAAGGCGAAATGGCTGTAATCATCTCCGATCAAAGAATGCCAGAGATGAACGGTACCGAATTTTTCGGTCTTACGGTAGAGCGTTTTCCAGATACAATTCGGATTCTACTTACAGGTTTTACCGATGTCGAAGATTTAGTAGAGGCGATTAACTCAGGTCAGGTATTCAGGTACATTACCAAACCTTGGAAGCCAGATCAACTCCGTTCCCTAGTCGAACAAGCTACCCAAACTTATCGATTAGTAAAAAAAAGAACTTTCAGTTTACGTCGTTCTCTACGGCGGGAATCCTTAGTTAATGCAGTCACAACAGCGATTCGGGAATCTTTAGATTACCGCAGTATGCTACAAAAAATTGTGGGCACAATTGGGGAAACTTTTGCAGCAGCGGGTTGCATACTTAGGGCTATTGAGGGAGAACAATTAGCACCAGATGAGTTCTTATACAGCAGTGATAATACTGGCTCTGAAAATTGCTCCTTTAATCCTACTTCCTTAATGGAAAAAGTTCTTGTCACCCGTAACAGCGAGATAGCAAAATTTACTTCAGATGATGGTAAAAGCTATCAGCAATTAGCCGTACCGCTGATTTATCAACAACATTTACAAGCAGTACTAGTTCTTCATCAGCAATATGGCGATGCCCAAGGGGCGACGCTTCCGGCGTATCGCAATTGGCAGCATGAAGATATTGAACTAATTTCTGGTGTTGCCGAACAAGCTGCGTTAGCTCTTTCTCAGGCAAAACTTTATCAAACTCTTCAGCAAAAGCAAGAACAGATTCATGCCGAATTAGAAGTTGCTCGTCAAATTCAGCACAATTTATTACGCCAAAGTTTACCTGAAATGGAAGGGGTAAAAGTACAGGCTTGTTGCTACCCAGCACGGGAAGTAGGGGGAGATTTTTTTGAAGTTTTCGTTCATCCCAAAGGGGATTTATGGTTGGCTGTAGGTGATGTTTCCGGTAAAGGAGTTCCTGCTGCACTGTTTATGGCTAGTGCAATATCGGTGTTGCGTCGAGAATTATCTCAAGAAACACCTCCAATGCCAAACATAATTATGAAAAATTTAAACGAGGCTTTAGGCGATGACCTGGTAAGCAATAATTGCTTTATTACTATGGTATTAGCTCGATATTCTCCCGCTACCAAGCAGTTAGTATATGCTAACGCCGGTCATATTTACCCAATAGTCTGTTCCCACAAAGATGCAAAACTAGAAGAACCCAATTTTCTTAAAGTACGAGGAATTCCTTTGGGTATATTACCTGAATGGAAAGCAAACGCTGGAGAATGGCTTCTTGCTCAGTCAGATACTTTGTTGCTGGCAAGTGATGGAATTACTGAAGCTCAAGTTTCAATGAAAACTTATTTTAGTAACTCTTCATCAGACGATGTTGAATCACTAACACGTTCGATGCTCAATCAAGAAGGATTGTGGCAATTATTGCTCGAACAAGAAAAGCCACTTAGCCTGAATAAATTACTAAGTCGTATCCATGTTGATACCGAAGTTCAAGAAGACGACCAAACTATACTTTCATTAGAGGTTTTATAAATAATGAAAAGCGAGCTTCACGTACCAAGTGACTTGAAGTATTTGAATCTTGTAGAAAACTGGCTACTTGGATGCTTACAAGCGGAATTAGGAGAATCGGTTGATTGGACGCGACAATCAAATCGTTTACGCTTAGTTTTAGTTGAAGCATACTCTAATGTAGTCCGTCATGCTCACAAGGAACAACCATCTGTTCCTATTTTGATTCGCTTGGAACTCAAACAAAGGGATTTAGCTTTGGAAGTTTGGGACAAAGGTGAAGGTTATGATATGTCAACTTACTTCCCTCCTTCTCCTGTAGAAAAACAAGAGGGAGGTTATGGCTGGTTGATTATGAACCGTTTGATGGACAAGGTGGAGTATGAATTACAAGTCGATGGCGGCAATTGTCTTAAATTAGAAGCTAGTTTTCCAGAAAAAGCAGAAATTCAAGATAAAGTTAATAATTGATCGCTCAGGTAACGTTAGCTCTTACACCTTAATTTTAAAAACCGCTTTAGAAAACAAAGTGTTACAACAATCAAATTATAAAATCTGAAGACAATAAGTTTTTACGGTTTTTTTGCTGCTTTCCCATCCGTCAGGGACTATAAGTCCTCCGCAGTCGCTACAACGGAGGGAACCTCCGTAACGCGCTGCTCTCTGTCCAATAGCTAAAGTCCTCTCAAGAGGACTGAAAACAGAATTTTCAACAATAGAATATATATTGACACTCCCTTAACTTCGCTTCGGAATTAAGGACCTTTCCGTAAGTATTAATAATCATTTAAGTTAACAATAGTTAATTAAAATGATAACTTTTACTAAGTTTATTTGATTTATGTCTGGGAATCATCAAATAATGGAAAAGTGGCTGTACTCCTGACTAATTGCTTTAAGTCGGTAAATTGCACCGTCGTAATTCACTAGTTAAGACTTGGGTACTGCTAAAGATGCGCGACCATAATTTACTTCAAAATGGTTCTCGTAGTTTACCATGTGTCTAAAGCTAAAAATTATTTGAGTCCCTAATACTAAAATTATTAACGATGCATAGCTCAGCTTCGTTCTGTCTGTCACCGCGTTACCGTTTAGATGATGAGTTACCTTGGTTAGAAGGAATAGATCCCAGCCGTCATTATTGGATTAAAGTGAATGGGGAAAGCAGCCTAACAGTGGCAATTCCCGGATTATTGGTTTCTTCTATGGATGAAATCAAGCAGGCAATGAAACAATTTCGCTCGCTTCAACCCGGCGAACAAATGACTTTAGAAAGAGTTGCTAGTAACTGTACAATTCACTGTATTAGCAGTAACTGTTACGCAATTGAAATAGAAGTACTGGGTGCCCCAGTTTGGCATTTATTTGACGAAGAGACTTTAGATAGTTTACTAATGACTGCCCATCCCGATTGGCAATGCGCTTTTTCTGGTATGGAGTTAGGGCGAAGATTATTAGTAAGTTCTTTGCAACAAGCTACAGCAATTAAAAGTTAATAATTGATTATTTTTTGCACTAACTTATCAAAAAACTGTATTAATATTCGCTAATTTTGCTGATTTAAAAATTTTATCTTCGTAAGGAAAGCAATTCTTGGGGAGAAGCTAAAACTTTAATTTTCACATCCAAAATTTGAAGGTTTTCATTTAGGATAAACAACCAAGATACATTTACAGCAAACCAGGGAGTTTCGACTTTACCCGCAACTTGAGTCTGGGTTCGGTTATCTTCTAAGGTTTCGCTGATACCTTCATCAGGGCAAGCTTTAATATCAATTGCTTCCTTGTTTAAATAACTCACAATTGCATCTCTTCCCACAATCCCAGATTCAAATGGAGGATGCATCACACCGTTTTCTGCAAATAAGGAAACGGTTTTTTCGTAATCACCTGCATTTAAACTTTGAAAATACTGCTGTATAGTTGGTTCGCTGATTCCTTGAATTTGGATAGATTCTTTCGATTGTACTGCCAAAATGAAATCTCCTGTATCAATTGCTTATTATAATTATTTGAATACAAAAGCTAGCAACTCCGAAAGCTGCTTGAGAGATAATCTACTTTAAGCGAACTACTTCTATGGGTAGATAACGCAAGCAATCTATTCGATTTTGGATTTTAATAACGGATGCGTTGGTTTTGGATTTTGGATTAAAAATACAAACTTTCAACTTCGTATTCTGTAAGAAGGTAAAAATTATTGTAAGGTGGAAAATAATCCCCACCCCACAATCTACGGTTTTATTGAACTAGAAGAAATAAGTTTTGATTGAGGCAGTACGATTAAAAAATCTGCCTGTAGTTGTATTGAAAAATATAGCGATGCGGTATTACGCTAAAGAGTCAACGCCCATATCGGTAACAATCTTGCGAAGAACTGTAATTTGTTGACCAAAATCAAGTTCCTTAACAGCTTTCAATACTTGTGAGCCATCGCGAGACAATTGATAATTGAATGGCATTGGCACAACAAAGCCTTTAACCATTAATTCAGATAATTCATACCAGAAAGCTAACTTTGTATTAGCGCTGAGAATACCGTAAGAGCGAGAAATTTGGGTATTATTCTTAGCTGTCAAATCGCGCATTGCCTGCAATTGTTCGGAGTGAGACATTTGCTTAATTTGATTGAGCAAACCTTCCGCTAGCTGCAAGCGTGCTGCACCTGTAGCAGCAGGAGTAATAGAACGTCCCATTTCGGTATATGCAAACCAAAGCACTGCTAATTGATCGTCTACCGAAAGGCTTTTGAATACATTCACGGTGGAATTTACCGCATCAATCAACTGAGTATCGTAGTTGAAAGCGCTGGGAAAACCGTTTTCTATTGAATCTGTAGAGAAAGTCATATCAGGCACCATTTTTTGTTTGCATTTGTTTGTAAGTTTTGTAGCGCACTATTCACATAGGAAGGTTTTGTTTGTATGTTGCTTTACCTTCCACTTGTAATTGTGCATAGAAACTTTACAAATTGCAAATAATATTTACATATGAATCGATTTGCAATTTTAAAACGGGGGATCATAATAGCGGTATATGATAGGGGTGCCGTTTTCGGGCAAATCTTAAAATAAGATAAATGAATCAATCATCATCCTTAAGCAGCATACAAATTAAAGAAAAAGCGCTAGATTTGGGATTTCATAAAGTCGGCATAGCTGTTGTCAATCATACAGAGACGACTGTAGAGAGATTACAAGCATGGTTAGCGCTGGGATATCATGCCGACATGGAATGGATGCGAAATCCCAAGCGTCAAAATATAAAATTAGTCATGCCAGAAGTGCGATCGCTAATTTGTGTGGCTTTAAATTACTATACAGAGCATCAACGTCCTCAAGAAAAAGAATACGGAAAGATTTCTCGGTATGCCTGGGGAAGGGATTATCACAAAGTTGTGCAAAAAAAATTGAAAGCGCTTTCAATTTGGTTGCAGTCATTCGGTGAAGAAATAAAAACTAGACATTATATAGATACAGGACCGATCCAAGATAAAATTTGGGCACAACAAGCGGGGATTGGTTGGATTGCCAAAAACGGAAATGTAATTACTAGAGAATACGGCTCTTGGGTATTTTTGGGTGAAATTTTGACAAATTTGGAATTAACTCCGGATACTCCCCATACCCAACATTGCGGAAGCTGTACTAAATGTATTGAAAGTTGTCCCACCGACGCAATTAGACAGCCATTTGTAGTAGATGCCAATCGCTGCATTGCTTACCATACTATTGAAAATCGCGATGATCAATTACCCGAAAATATTGCAACTAAATTAGAAGGGTGGGTGGCAGGTTGCGATATTTGCCAAGACGTTTGCCCTTGGAATCAACGTTTTGCGAATCCTACCGACGTGGAAGAATTTCAACCTTACTCTGGGAATATTGCTCCCAAGCTGATAGAATTAGCCAAAATCACAGATGAAGATTGGGACAAACAATTTCCGGCATCGGCATTACGGCGAATTAAGCCACAAATGTTACGACGGAATGCCCGTGCTAATCTTGAAGCATCGCGTCAACCCCCATCAACTTAAAGTTGTAAACCCCGAACTTTTAGCAAGTAAGTTAAAGGCTCCCCGTTAACAGGGTTCATATATAGGAATATAGGAAAAATCCGACATTGTATTATTTCAAGCCCTTAGCTTTAAACATAGGGTTAACCTAAAATCTAAAATCCAAAATTGAATGACGACTAAAGTAATTATTTTTGATTTTGATGGCACAATCGCGGATACAGTAGATGCGCTAGTAAGTATTGCTAATAATTTAGCTGTAGAATTTAGTTACGCACCGATTACTCCAGAAGAATTTTTAATACTCAGAAATTTAACTTCTAGAGAAATATTTAAGTACTCTGGGATTCCTTTATTCAAAATACCTTTTCTACTCAAAAAGGTTAAAAAAGAGTTAAAAAATAAAATTCCCGAACTAAAACCGATTCCGGGAATTCCAGAAACTTTAATAGAACTCAAAGACAACGGTTCGAGGTTGGGTATTGTAACTTCTAATTCTAAAGGTAACGTCCAAGAGTTTCTTAAAGTAAATAATTTAGATAACTTGTTTGAGTTTGTTCATCCTGGTGTCACAATTTTTGGAAAAACTCAAATAATTAATAATGTCTTGAGACAAAAACAGATCAAAACTGAAGAAGTTATATATGTAGGGGATGAAACCAGAGATATAGAAGCCTCGAAAAAAGCTAACGTAAAAGTCTGTAGCGTAACTTGGGGTTTTAATTCCGAGGAAGCATTAATTAAAGAAAATCCAGATTTTTTAATTCATCATCCCCAAGAGTTGGTGAAAATTGTGAAAAATTTTGGTTGAGGAATGGAGAGTGGGAAGAGGGGGGAGAGTGGGAAGAGGGGGAAGAGAGGGGAGATGGGGGAGATGGGGAGTAAATTATTTTTTATTCTTAACTGGTAACAAGTTACCGATCGCTCCTAACCTTCAACTTTAACCTGATTAAGATACTGCAACAGTATTCAAATCATCAGCAGTTAAATTTGAATGTATAACTTCGCCGTCACGAAACCAAATAATACGTTGTGTTTGACGTGCAACTTCTGGCTCGTGAGTTACCATGACTACGGTAATTCCCGTAGAATTTAGCTCGGTAAAAATATCTAGTACTTCTTGAGTAGTTTTAGAATCAAGTGCCCCAGTAGGTTCATCGGCTAAGAGTACAACGGGACGATTTACGATAGCGCGGGCGATCGCCACCCGTTGCTGTTGCCCCCCCGATAGTTGATTTGGTTTATTATTGACGCGGTTTTCTAAACCAACTTTTTTTAAAGCTTCGATTCCTCTATCTTTTCTTTCAGAATTCGCTACGCCAGCGTAAAGCATTGGTAGCATGACGTTTTCTAATGCTGTAAGCTGCTGCAATAAGTGGAATTGCTGGAAAACAAAACCTAATTTTCTGTTACGAATATGTGCTAATTGGGCATCATCCATTTGCGCCACATCCACATTATCCAAATAATAACTTCCTGATGTAGGACGATCTAAACAGCCGATAATATTCATAGCAGTAGACTTACCCGAACCGCTAGGCCCCATAATCGAGCAATATTCCCCTTCTTCAATAGTTAGATTTACATTATTTAATGCTTTTACCTCAGTTATCCCAGTACCATAAATTTTAAAAATATCTTCCAAGCGAATTATTATATTAGCCATCTCGATTTTGGATTTTGGATTAAAAATTGTAGAGACGTAGCACTGCTACATCTGTTATTGAGTTATTAATTAGCAATCTATTATCAGGAGGCGGAGCCTCTTGAAATGTATTCCCAGCCGGAGACTGGGAACAAGGCTACTGGTAACTGGTAAGTGATAATTGATAATTGATAATTGTTAATTGATAATTGATTCACGCGCTTCTCAAGGCAACAATTGGATCGAGTTTCGCGGCGCGACGTGCGGGAATTATGCCGAAAAATAAACCGATCGCACCGGAAATACCGACGGCAGAAAGTATTGCTACAGTTGAAATTCCGGCTTCTAAGGGACTAAAAGCTGCGACTAAGAAAATGCCGCCAACACCAACAGCAGTACCAATTAATCCACCAGCTGCTGAAACAATTACTGCTTCGATCGTGAACTGTAATAAGATATCTTGTTGAGTTGCACCAATTGCTTTTCTTAATCCGATTTCTTGAGTTCGTTCGGTAACGGAAACCAGCATAATATTCATAATGCCAATGCCGCCAACAAATAAGGAAATACTGGCAATTGCAGCTAACATAATTGTTAATGCACCAGTTATTTGCCCTACTGTAGCTTGAGCATCTTTTTGAGAGCGAACGGTAAAATCATCTTCACCAGTTATTTTATGCCGCAAACGCAATAAATTTCTCATTTGAAACTCTGCGGCATCTACACTTTTGCTATTCCTGGCAGAAATCACAAGGTAATCTAGGGCGATTCCGTAGGGCGAATTTTTTCCTACGAGTCGATTTGCTGAAGTTGTAATCGGTATCAATGCGGCTTCATCATAATTAGCACCTCCCAATCCCGAACCTTTACCTTCTAAAGTTCCAATAATTTGAAAACTAGTATTTTTAATCCGTATTTGCTTTCCCAAAGGATTGCTACTACCAAAAAGTTTTTCTGCTAAATCGGCACCTAGTACAACCACTTGATTGCTACGTTTAATATCTATTTCATTAAAAAAACGTCCTTCGGCAATTTCAAAATCCCGCACCAGTGGAAAACCTGGAGTAGTGCCAATTATATTTACATCGGTGTTTCTATTCCCGTAAGTTACTACATACCTTCGATTCAACTCCGGTGCAACTCCCGCTACAGTTGGAACTTGAGTTGCAATGGCTTGGGCATCTGCCAACACCAAGGTTTTAGGAATCTCAAAGGTAATCCGTTGAGTTTCTTGATTTCCTGGAATTACAAATAGTACGTTGGGACCGAGAGATTCCAACTGTTTATTAACAAATTTTTGTCCCCCTTCACCAATACCAATCATGGCAATTACCGAAGCATTTCCGATCACAATGCCCAACATTGTCAGGGCACTACGCAATTTGTTTGATAGCAGGGTTTTACCTGCCATTTGTACACTTTCTGTAAAATTCATTTTCAGTTAACAGTTAACAGTTATCAGTTATCAGTGAGGGATTGGGCATGGGGCATTGGGCACGGGTAATGGGTAATTGGTAATTGGTAATTGGTAATTATTATTTATTCTCCCCCCCTCTTCCCCCTCTTCCTCCTCTTCCCCCTCTTCCCCATCTCCCCCTCACTCGTTACGTTTCTCTAACTTTTTCTTAATTCTGTAATCATCTGGAGGGGTGGTGAAAATGCGATCGCCTTTTTTTAATCCTCCTAATATCTGAGTTTCATTTCCGACTTGGGAACCAATTGTGACTTCGCTGAATTTTGCTTTGTTGTTTTCGTCAGGAATTAATACGCCTGTTTGACCTTTTTCTGTGACGATGGCAACTGTTGGTATCCATAAAGCATTTACATCATCACCTAAAAAAGTTAGGTTGACGTTTAAGCCGGAACGCAATTTGTCTAAACCTGTACTAATTGCAACTCTGACTTGAAACAATGTTACTCCTTGTTCGTTTACGGCTTCAGGAGCAATTAGACGTACCGCTCCTTTGAAAACTTGATCTGGATAAGCGTCGGCAACGATTTCTACTTCTTGTCCTACCTTTATTCTGGCTATGTCGGCTTCGGGTACGTTTGCTAATACTTCTAATCCTTTGGCAAGGGCAACTACGGAACTAGATGTGGCTGATGCACTGCTAGATGCGGAGGTTGTCGGCGTGACAAATGCACCAATATTGGCAAACTTTTGCGTGATAATACCCGAAAAAGGAGCGCGGATAATTGTGTTGTCTAAGTTTACCTGTTCGGTTTTGAGTTGCGCTTGTGCTGCACTAACTGCTGCTGCCGCTTGAGCAATTTCTTGGGGACGAGAACCATTTTCTAAGAGCTGTAGTTGAGCGCGTGCTTCTTCTACTGCTGCTTCGAGTCGAGCGATTTCTTCTGGGCGACTACCGCTTTTTAATAAAGCTAATCTTTTTTGAGCTTCAAGTAAATTTGCTTGAACAGTACTATCTTCGCTAACAAATTGGTCTAATTTGTCTTTTTCAATTGCTCCTTGGTTATACAAGTTTCGGTAACGTCTGACTCGTTCGTTACTTAAATCTACTTTTGCTTTAACAGCGTTTACCTGTGCTTGTGCTTGGGCAATTTCTTCGGAACGATTTCCCGAACGAGCTGCGTCTAATTGTGCTTGTGCTTGTGATAAACGTGCTTTAGCCTGAGCAATTTCTTGGGGACGAGAACCAGCTTTTTGTTGGTCTAATTTTGCTTCCTGCTGTGCTAAATTAGCCTGAGCTTGTAAAATTCTGGCTTGAATATCTGCACTATCCATTCTGGCAAGAATTTGCCGGCTCGTTACTTTATCACCTTGTTCTACATACAGTTGAGTAACCGTACCGGGGTTTTTCGGGCTAATATTAACGCTTTGAACTGGCACAACTTTTCCGCTTGCACTTAGAAGTAGAGTCACATTTTTGTCTTCTACAGGCACGGTAAGTTCTGTTATATCTAGTTTATTGTTTGCTCGATTGACGACAACATAGGTAGTCGTTGCACCAACAATTACAATTCCTGCTGCCAAAACGCCGAGCCAACGAGGTAATCGTTTTACTTTGCCGATTACGGGAATTTCTATGGGTGTAGCCATAACAGCAGCGATAAAAAATGTAAAGAGTTTGGGTAAGGTAAAGTGGAATATGCTTTTACGGAACTGATAGATTGAAGCAAAGTCAAAAATACGGGAGCGTGTTTTGTTCAAATGGTGTAAATCAATTTTGGACTATCTACCTTCGCGCAAGGCGTTTAAATCGGACAAAAGTTCGTACTTCTAAAATCAAAAAAGAGCGACTTGTACTTGAATACTTTTTTAATAGTAGCTTTTTCAGCTTACATATGGCTTCACCTTTAGTGGTGACTTTAGTCATAATTAATTAGTTTTTCATGTTTTCAGTAACCCAAATCTTGGATACGCAAAAATGACCATTAAGGAATTAGACAAAAGACGAACGATCAAAAAAAATAGCTGTCATCCACAGCCTGGATGGTTTAAGCTATCTGAAAGATTGCTTAATTTATGGCAAAAAGGTGGTGGTAGTGTGCCTAAACGTGTAGGATTAATTTCTTTTCTATTTCTATGTAGCTTTTTAAGCGTATCTCAACCAGTAAATGCCCAAGCATTAGTACCTCATACGGTGCAGCTTGATGCCGCAAAGTTGGAACAACAAGGGTTAGTTTTAGCCCAGGAAGCCGCACAGCTTGCACAATTTCGTCAGTTCGACTTGGCAATGCCACGGGCACGATTGGCAACTCAACTTGCTCCTAATAGTGACAAAGTATGGTTCCTATTAGGAGGATTATATTTACAATCCCAAGAATTTGAGAAAGCTACTGAAGCTTTACAAAAAGCACAGAGTCTTAACCCTAAAAACGCTGAAACTTATTTTGCTTTGGGTTCTACTTACTTTCAACAAAAAAAATACCAATCGGCTATTGCTGAATATAAAACGGGTTTAACAATAAATCCCAAAGACCCAGAAGGGTTATTTGATTTGGGCAATGCTTACTATATGCTGGGTAAATTACCCCAAGCTATTGTTGAGTACAAAAAATCAATTGGTTAC
Organism: Calothrix sp. CCY 0018; assembly: GCF_963920925.1. Lineage (NCBI taxonomy): Bacteria > Bacillati > Cyanobacteriota > Cyanophyceae > Nostocales > Calotrichaceae > Calothrix > Calothrix sp. CCY 0018. Next base: position 57,184 of record NZ_CAWUDI010000033.1, read on the forward strand.
AAGCAAGATTTTTGGCCTGCTGTGAACAATATTGGATTAATTCTGTACGAACAAGGCGATATCAAAAATGCTATAACTCAATGGCAGCAAGCTATTACTAAAGCCAACAATGCTAAACAGCCAGCTGCCGAACCTCAATTGGCATTAGCCGTTGCTTTATACAATCGAGGCGATAAAAGCGATCGCCAAAGGGGTTTAGCAATGGGTGAAGCTGCAATCCGCATCGATCCACGCTACGCCGATTTAGAATTTCTCAAGGAAAATCTTTGGGGCACTCGTTTACTATCCGATACAAAGAAATTTTTGGAATTACCTAGTATCCAAGCTGCCTTAAATGCAGTACCCCTTTCCGAACCTACCGGAGAATAGTTTTTCTTTGAGTAGTATTAACAGGTATATGAAGTATCTTTTTATATAGCGGCGTTGACGCTTGCTATTGGTATCAACGGCGGCTCTATTGCTAAAAAGTACATCTAATAGTACATATATATTGTGAAGGTCAACAGCAATCCAGAGTCATGTTGATGGGTTACAATTTCCGGGATTAGGGCAATAAAGCTTTAAAACCGGAATTGTAGTCCCGGCAGTCGCTTCCGTCAAACACCTGTTTATAAATCGCCTGCCCATTTAAGGGGCAGGCTTTAGAATTAACGGGCTGGGGTATCCGGTAGCAGTTGGCTTTAATTTGGGTTATTGTCAGACGGCAAAAGTGCGATGATTTGATCGACAAATAGTTGGTGATCCACCACAGGTTTGGAAATATAACCATCGGCTCCACTTTGTTTAAGAAAGCTTTCGCGATCGCCTTCCATAGCGTGGGCTGTGACCAAGATAATAGGTAATGCTGCTGTTTGGGGGTCAGATTTCAACATTTGTGTAATCTTGATACCATCAACAGATTTACCTTCGTAAACGCTTCTAGAAAGAGAAACATCCATTAAAATAATGTCTGCTTCTTTTGCTTGGGCAATTTTGATTACTTCGTCTACATTTTCAGTGTGTTTGACACCTAAGCCTCCGCGTTTAGTTAAGATTTTTGAAAAAACACGAGCATTAACAAGATCGTCTTCGACAATCAAAACAGTTTTCATGGCAATTAATTACGTTCTTGGTATTTGGAGGGGTGATAAAAGATTGAAGATAGCACGATTTATACCGCGTCTATATTCAATACAACAATTTGTATCCTTGTAAATAAGGATAATACTACCGCTATAAATAAGACATAAATATCAATATGGGGGCGATGAAGGGTATTTCATCAGTTATAAGTAAGGTTGCTGCTCTCCGACGTTACGGCAATATCTGTGTAGTAAAAGTTCAGGGAAAAAACTCATGGCAAAACAGTTAAACCTTCTCTCGACGGGACAGGTAATCACTACAGCCTTGCATACAGAAATGCAAAGGTCTTATCTTGAATATGCCATGAGTGTAATCGTGGGGCGGGCGTTACCAGACGTGCGCGATGGCTTGAAGCCAGTTCACCGGCGCATTCTGTACGCCATGCACGAACTCGGTTTAACTCCGGATAGACCTTACCGAAAATGCGCTCGTGTAGTTGGAGACGTGCTGGGTAAATATCACCCCCACGGAGATCAATCGGTTTACGATGCTTTAGTCCGTTTAGTACAAACATTTTCTTGCCGTTATCCTTTGTTGGGGGGACATGGTAACTTCGGTAGTGTAGATAATGACCCACCGGCGGCGATGCGCTACACGGAAACCCGTCTGGCACCTATTAGCCATGAGGGAATGCTCGCCGAAATTGGCGAAGAAACGGTAGAATTTATCGGCAACTTTGATAGTTCTCAGCAAGAGCCAACAGTTTTACCCGCACAATTACCGTTTTTATTACTTAATGGTTGTGCCGGAATTGCTGTGGGTATGGCTACGAATATTCCACCGCATAATTTAGGTGAGGTTGTGGATGGGTTGATTGCTTTGATTGACAACCCTAGTTTACCTGACGAAAAATTATTTAAAATTATACCTGGTCCTGATTTTCCTACTGGTGGAGAGATCGTCGGAAAAAATGGTATTAATGAAGCATATACCACGGGTAGAGGTGGTATTCTGCTGCGGGGGGTTGCCAATATTGAAGAAGTGCCCACCGGGCGAGGTAACAAACGCCGCACCGCCATTATAATTACGGAATTGCCTTATCAAGTAAATAAAGCCGGCTGGATTGAAAAAGTTGCCGATTTAGTCAATCAAGGTAGGTTAAACGGAATTGGTGATATTCGCGATGAAAGCGATCGCGATGGAATGCGGGTAGTTATCGAGTTGAAGCGCGATACTAACCCCCAGGAAGTTTTGTATTATTTGTATCAGCAGAGTGCGCTACAAACTACTTTTGGGGCAATTCTTTTAGGAATAATCGACGGACAACCGCGTCAGTTAAGTTTACGTCAGTTGTTGCAAGAGTTTTTGGATTTCCGCGAACAAACTCTTAGTCGTCGCTATACTCATGAATTAGGTAAAGCAGAAAGTCGCTCGCATTTGGTAGAAGGTTTGCTCTTAGCTCTTTCTCAAGTAGATGAAGTAATCGATATTTTGCGACAGGCTCCCGATGGAACTAAAGCAAAAGTTGGTCTTATAAGTAGACTGGAGTTGAGTGAAGTGCAGGCAGATGAAATTTTAGCCATGCCTTTACGTCGCCTGACTGGTATGGAGCGGCAGAAATTAGAGGAAGAGTACGAAGAACTTGAAACTACAATTAATACGTTGCGTAATTTACTCGGCGATAGAAAAGAATTGCTTAAAAGTCTCAAAAAAGATTTACGGAGTTTAAAACGTTCTTATAACGATAAGCGGCGCACTAAATTTGTAGTAAAGCCAGATAATAAAGCATTTGCTCAACAGAAGAATAAAGGCACCCAAAAAGAGAAAGGCGCTAAATCTCAAGTTGGGAATCTACAATCGCAGGTACCTGTTGAAGATGTAGTATTAGATTTTTCGCAGCGCGGCTACGTGCGACGAATTAGTTCATCCTCGAAAAGATCGAAATCTGACGGCGGAGTTCCCGATTATGATTTCATCATTCAAGCTGACGAAACTAATACTGCTAATGACTTACTAGTTGTAACTAGCAGTGGTAAAGCTTACCCGTTACAGATAGGAGAAATTCCTACCACAACTGGACGCGGAGCTAGAGGAACGCCCCTGATCACTTTGCTCACATCTACCGCTCAAAGTCAAAGTGAATCTATTGTTAGTCGTTTATTAATTCCCGAAAATTCAACTAATACAGATGTAGTTCTTTTAACTAAACAAGGACGTATCAAGCGTTTGTCCGGAGAAGAATTAACTAATGTAACTCGTCGTGGAGTTACTATTTTGAAGCTGAAAGAAGATGACGAATTATTATTAACTAAGTTTGTCAACAGAGGCGATCGTTTAGTTGTGGCTAGTTCGGGTGGAAGACTGCTGCATTTTGAAGTTAATGACGAACAACTTCCCTGTATGGGGCGTACTGCTGTAGGTTTACAAGCCTTGCGAGTAGGTAAACAACATCAAATAGTCGGCTGTACCAGCTTTGAGAAAAACCACAATTTATTGCTGGTGACTCAATCCGGATATGCCAAACAAATTAGTGCAAGCAAATTGAAGTTAGGCAATCGGGGTGACTTAGGCGCTCAAGCATTTAAGTTTAGCGTTCCAACTGACAACCTCGCCGGTATAGCATTAATCAAATCCGAAACTGAAATAGCTCTTGTTACCAGTAATCAACGAGTGATACGTCTGAATGGGGAAAGCGTACCTTTATTAACTAAAAATGATAAAGGTGAAAAGGTTGTAGAACTCAACCGCGATGAAACAGTTGTCACCGTTCACGAAGTTGTAGTTGATAATAACTCCTGATGTTTCAAGCTGATTGAAAGCTATTAGTTCTTAGCTATTAGCTCTGTTGGCAATTGGATCGCGATTTAAACCGCAACAAGACGGTTTACACCGTCAAAATCGGTAGGGTATTTAACCCGCTCGTAGCTAAAAGCTAAAAGCTAAAAGCTCGATAAAAAACATCTATTTTGTTGTGATACGGACAAGGATGCTCGTGTCACAATATTTTTTGCATATAAAGGCTCTGCCTGTTGAGATGATTATCCTAAAAAAAAAATTATGTCAATGTATTTTGGTAAATTTGTAAAAAAACGTTGCATTATGAGAGAAAAATCTATACAATGTTGCTGTACGTAACAAATAATTCATAATTCAGTTAAGAGTAATAATCATGACAGACTTAACAAAAACACCAATTGCAACTGTTGAAGAACGTAATGCCTGGCGCTGGGGATTTACTCCTCAAGCAGAAATTTGGAATGGTCGTTTGGCAATGATTGGTTTTTTGGCTGCTGCTTTAATCGAACTTTTTTCTGGTCAAGGCTTTTTACACTTCTGGGGCATTCTGTAAATTAAATTTTAAAACATTGAATACTATCGGATATTAAGGTTTTAAAATGAGTTTATAAATAGAAAAAGACCTGGGAGCATCAATTGTCTCCCAGGTCTTTTTGTAATCGTTTGTTATTAGTTAATAATGACAAACGACTTCATGTAACTTCATGTAAATATTTTCTAGCGGATATATTCTTTAAGAACGCTATTACGATTGGGGTGACGCAGCTTACGAAGTGCTTTTGCCTCAATTTGACGAATACGTTCGCGAGTTACGTTAAAAATTTGTCCAATTTCTTCAAGAGTTTTCATGCGACCATCATCTAAGCCGTAGCGCAATCTGAGAACATCGCGTTCGCGAGGGCTGAGACTATCTAAAACTTTTTCCAGGTCTTCGCGTAGTAAACTTTTAGAAACTTGGTCTTCAGGTGTTTCGCCATCGGACTCGATAAAGTCACCCAAACGGGAATCTTCTTCTTTACCGATAGGAGTTTCCAAAGAAATTGGTAGCTGAGCAGATTTAGCAATAAATCTCAGCTTTTCAATAGTCATCTCCATACGAGTAGCTATTTCTTCCTCGGTGGGTTTGCGTCCCATTTCTTGAGAAAGTAACTTGGTAGTTTTCTTAATGCGGGAGATAGTTTCGTAAAGGTGAACTGGTAGACGAATCGTCCGAGATTGATCGGCGATCGCACGAGTAATAGCCTGACGAATCCACCATGTAGCGTAGGTTGAAAACTTGTAACCTTTTTCGTGGTCAAACTTTTCAGCAGCGCGAATCAAACCAAGGCTACCTTCCTGAATCAAATCCTGGAAAGATAAACCGCGATTCATGTATTTCTTAGCAATCGAAACTACAAGGCGCAGGTTAGATTGAACCATTTTGTCTTTCGCCCTACGTCCGACGTGAAGGCGATAGCGGAATTTTTGCAAAGGTAATTGTACCGCTTCGGCCCATTCGCTTTCTTGGGGTTGGCGTTCCAACTGCTGCACTAATCTGTCGCCTACTCTCTCTAATTCGAGCAGATCGGCAATTTTACGTGCTAATTCAATTTCTTCGTCTGCTCGTAGAAGTCGAATTCTACCGATTTCCTGTAAATACAGGCGAATTGAATCTTCGGTGTAATGCTTTTTCTTGGCTTGTGTCCGACGACGACTTTTAGCAGCTTTTCCAGCCTTTGCTGTGCCAGCAGATCCACCAGGCCCTACAAATTCTTCTTCTTCGCCTTCATTAACTAAATCTTCTTCTTCTTCTTCGTCATCATCGATTAAGATTTCTAACTCCATCTCGGGCCGATTTATCACTCCCAAGTTAGGTTGATAAATATTTTCGAGTACGTTGTTAGCCTGGTTCATGCCGCGTTCCTCATGCTCCTTGCAGAATCAATTACTAGTGGTGGTGTTTTTCCGTACAAAGCTGCTGTTTGTTAGACAGTCAGAAAGACGTTTTTATTTTTCATAAAGGGCGATAGCCCACTTTTCGACAAACATGGAAAGTTTTTGTATTGGTTGTACTTAAGTACGACCAAAATACAGCCCGTCAATTACTTTAATTTAGACAACAAACTGCCGACTCTGTAGTTATACAAAAAGCACGTTGCCTGTTTTAAAGTCCTTTTAATTCGGGTAACTTCCGGCGTTGTGAAAAGTAAACACCACGATCAATGTCGTTACTTAAAATTTCCGACTTGTTTTTAGAAAAATTCAACTTTCGGGTCATCAACCCCCCTCATATATATAAAGTAATATGACTTGGGTAAGATTTTCCAGAAAGACTGTTCCGATTGTAGCCTGTTTCACAGAAATTGCACTATGCCTGACTGTGGTATCCATAAAGTTATAAACTTATTAATGGTCTGTTTTAGCAAAAATACATTGAAGTTAGTAGGCATATTGTGTAATTTTTTTCCAAAATGAAATAAATTACACTGACATTCTCAATGTAAAAGAACCATTCATACAGTTACATTTATGTTCTAAGTCTACATATACAACATTACATACAGAGGGAATTACCCTACCGTTGGCAATTCTGGTTGAATTTAAGCGATTAATGTTGATGAATACTTTACCTAAATGCATTGCGTAGTTTATATTCTCTCGTAAAATTAGATGTAGATACCGCGACCGTCGATTTTTGTTTTATCCTTTATCCAATTTGAGTAGAGGTAAGGCAAAATCGTCATTAACGACACTTTTACCTTCTATTAACATTTGTTGGCTGAAAATATAGACGCTCATCAAAAATTACTCATTGTAGCTAAGCAAACCATTCAATTGAATCCACTTGCTTATAACTACACCTTAGCGCACCATTCAAATTTCAGCCTTAAGATTCTTGACAAAATGTTGGAGCTTTATACATAGATACTTTTATCAATTACCATGTTCGGCAGAAAGTTCCATTTAATGTTGAAAAAACCGCTTCGTTAGTTAATTGCATCGTTGCCTTTACTTAGAACAAATGCCTCTAATGGTCACTAACGTGTAACAAGCGTAAAAGACAGTATACTTTACAATCGCGTATTTATAATTCCAGAAGAAATAATTATACTCCTGTAGGAATTTTAACTCAGTAATATACACTTAACATTTACTTACCTTTTGACACATTTTCAAAAAATCATAAAGCTACTATCCTGGATATTCTGTTCATTTTTCACCTTACCTCTTCCGGAAGATTGACAAATTTACATTTTTGTTTAATCAGTATTTGCTTTGAATCAATTGCATTGTGTTATTACAATGATTTAGTCAATCAAACTACATATAGTAATTTTCCGGTTTATAGAAGTATAAATTATACTTGATAAAGTGAAATAATCAAGAGAGCGGTAATTCCAAGATATATATTCGAGAGCAGACAGCTACTCCAATTTCTAGTTATAAAAAAAGCGATCGGTAATTGTGTCTCCTTAAAGTCACTTACCGATCGCCAATAACAATAAATAATTTAAAATTTGAACCGATAAAGATATTAGATATCCAAATCCGTCATGTCAAGTTTGGAACTGTGAGTTTCAATAAATTCGCGTCTCGGTGCAACGCGATCGCCCATCAAAATTGTAAAAATTCGGTCGGCTTCTGCTGCGTCTTCGATTTCTACTCTTTTTAAAGTTCGGCTTTCAGGATTCATGGTGGTATCCCAAAGTTGAGTAGCCATCATTTCACCCAAACCCTTAAATCTTTGGATGGTGTATTTAGCGTTTTGGGGCATCTCGTTGGTAATCAAGTTTTGTAATTCGCGATCGCTATAGCAATAATAATGATTGCGCCCTCGTTCTACTTTGTATAATGGCGGACAAGCGATGTAAATGAAACCCTCTTGAACTAAAGCTTTCTGATATCTGTAAAAGAAAGTTAATAATAAAGTTCGGATGTGCGCTCCGTCTACGTCAGCATCTGTCATGATGATGATGCGGTGATATCGAAGCTGCGTTGAATCAAATTCTTCACCTTTAACACCCAAGCCTAGTGCGGTGATTAGAGATTGGATTTCATTATTTTTGTAGATTTTGCTATCGTCGGTTTTCTCAATGTTGAGAATTTTACCGCGCAAAGGCAGAATCGCTTGAAAGCGTCTGTCGCGCCCTTGTTTGGCACTTCCACCCGCAGAATCTCCTTCCACCAAATATATTTCGGATTCAGCCGGATCGCGAGAAGAACAATCTGCTAGCTTACCGGGTAATGGTGAAGACTCTAGCACAGATTTACGGCGTACCAATTCTCGCGCATGACGAGCGGCTTCTGCGGCTTTGAATGCCTGAATTGCTTTATCTAAAATCGTATCGACAACGTTGGGATTAAATTCTAAATATTCACCGAGAGCTTCCCCTACAAAAGAATCAACGATTCCTCGAACTTCGGTGTTACCCAATTTTGTCTTAGTTTGTCCTTCAAATTCCGGATCGGGTACTTTGACCGAAATTACCGCCGTCAAACCTTCACGCACGTGTTCGCCGCTGAGGTTAGACTCATTTTCTTTAATCTTGTTACGTTTGCGAGCAATGCTATTAAAAGTCCGAGTTAGAACTGTCTTTAAACCTTCAAGGTGCGTACCACCATCAACGGTACGGATGTTGTTGGCAAAACCCAGCAAACTATCCGAGTAAGCGTCAACACACCACTGCAACGCCACTTCCACCTGGACGTTATTGCGTTCGCCTTGGACGTAAATTATTTCTTCATGCAGCGATTGCTTGTCAGCGTTCATATAAGCTACATATTCTTTAATTCCGCCCTTATATTCATAAATTTCAACACGCGGGGTGTTGCTTTTGAGTAATTCCAAACGGTTATCTGTAAACGAAATTCTTACACCCGCATTCAGATATCCCAACTCTCGCAAACGGCTGGATAAAGTATCGTAGTCAAACTCAGTAACGGTAGTAAAAATTTGTGCATCTGGTTTGAAGCTAACGCGGGTTCCCGTGCGGTTTTCTTTACTCGGAGCAACTTTTAACTCCGTAACCGCAGCACCACGTTCGTAACGTTGGGTATGTACTTTATTGTCTCGCCAGATAGTAACTTCCAGCCATTCCGAAAGGGCATTTACTACAGAAACACCTACACCGTGCAATCCACCAGAAACTTTGTAGCCGCCGCTACCAAACTTCCCACCAGCGTGCAATACAGTCAACACAGTTTCCAACGCCGATTTTCCGGTTTTGGTATGTACATCAGTAGGAATACCCCGACCATCATCTGTTACAGTACAGGAACCGTCGGCGTTGAGTTCCACCTCAATATGGGTGCAGTGACCCGCCAAAGCTTCATCAATAGAATTATCCACCACCTCATAAACCAAGTGGTGCAGTCCTCTCGGACCAGTAGTACCGATGTACATCCCCGGTCGTTTACGAACGGGTTCGAGACCTTCCAGAACTTGAATCTGTTCGGCATTGTAACTGCTCGTCATGAAAATCTCCTGATTCTTGGGGCTGAGGTCGCCTAAAAAAACTCAAAACTCAAAAACACTCCCAGATTCTAACACAAAAGCCTTGCAGGGGAATATAGAGGTATTAGAAGTGAAATTTATCCCTCTGGCAATACCCAGTCAGAATAATGGTAATTATCAAAAATTCTACTTTTACAAGTTGGGGATAAGTGCGCTCTACAACTGGAAATAAAGGCTTTGACAGTGGAAAAGCCACGGCTGAAAAAAGTATTAGATAAAAGATTTTAGATTAAATGTTAAAAGTTAAAAATTATTTCTTTTTGTTTTTAGATTGAAGTTTGGGTTATATGTCTTAAGAAACTAGGAAGTAGGGAGCAGGGAACAGGGAGACAAGGGAGATAGGGAGATAGGGAGAGAATCCAAAATCTAAAATCTAAAATCCAAAATCGAATGATTAAGTTAATTGTAATTTGTGGTGCGACAGCAACAGGTAAATCTGGATTAGCTTTAGCTTTAGCTCAACGCTGTAATTCCATCATAATTAGTGCTGATTCTCGCCAAGTATACCGAGAATTTAACATCGGTACTGCAAAACCCACAATTAAAGAACAAAAGTTAGTACCTCATTATTTAATTGATATATGCAATCCAACCGACACTATGACGGTTGCTGACTATCAACAAAAAGCACAAAAGATTTTGGATTCTCCCCCTATCTCCCCCTTCGGGTTGCGCCACTTCTCTCAACCGAGGGAGACAACCCACGAGAGTGGCTTACCATCTCCCTATCTCCCCATCTTCCTAGTCGGCGGTACTGGACTGTATATTAAATCAATCGTGCGGGGAATGAAAATTCCTAGAGTGGCACCTAATAACGAATTGCGATCGCAACTTTCTCAAATAGGTCAAACCCAACTCTACGCTATGTTACAACAAGTTGACTCTGTTGCAGCACAAAAAATTCATCGCCATGATTCGGTACGGACTTTAAGAGCATTAGAGGTATTTTATATTACTGGTAGTCCTATTTCTAATCTACAGGGAGAAAATCCACCAGATTATCCGATTCTTCAAATTGGGTTGGATTGCGATGTTGCTCACCTGACAAATCGTATTGCACGGCGAACGGAGAGTATGGTAAAAGATGGTTTTGTTGAGGAAGTAGAGTATCTTTCTCAGAAGTATGGCAAGGATTTACCTTTACTCAATACTTTGGGGTATCAAGAAATCAAACAATATTTAGCTGGAGATATATCTTTAGATGAGGCAAAGGAATTAACTGTTTTGCATACACGACAATTTGCAAAGCGTCAGCGTACTTGGTTTAGAAAAGATGCTCAAATTGAATGGTATGATACTGAATCTCCGGATTTCTTAGAACAGGTTTGGTTGCGAATTAAAAAGTTTATCAATAATGACAATACAGATGGTTTAACCTCAGTAAAATTCTAATAAATGCAAGCTATATATTGCTTTCATCGCAATTAATAGTAATACCACAATTAGAAATACTGGCGTGTTCTTAAATGCGTAAACGATTCTTTATTAATCTTTTTACAGTCAATAATAGTAGAATGAACTACAATCTGAATAATCTATTGCTGCTAATTTCTACAAGCTTAAACTTTATATTTTTACTGCTTGTTGTTTTAGTGATTTTCAAGAAAGGTGGAATTAATTATCTTAAAAGTAAAGTTTTGACTATGGGTAAGATAAATATTCAAAGCGATTTGAATATAAATTCTTATTACAAACATAAAAAGAGTCAATTTGAAATACTTCCTAAATCAAATGATTCTATTCTCTTTTTAGGGGATAGTTTAACCGATGAAGGCGAATGGGTAGAGTTATTAGGAAATACTAATATCGTTAATCGAGGAATTTCTGGCGATACAACAAGAAGAATATTGAATCGTTTGGATGTAATTATTCAGACAAAGCCAAAGCAGATTTTTTTGATGGTTGGGATTAATGATTTTGTTAATGAAAAGAAATCAATAGAAGAAGTATTGGGTAAGTATAAAATGATTTTAGAAGAATTGCAAAAACAAATTCCCCACACAGAAGTATTTATTCAAAGCGTTTTGCCGGTAAACAATAATTTAACTTATTTTTTGCAAGACAATGAGAATGTAATAAAATTCAATTTGAAATTGCAAGCATTAGCAAAAGAATTTCATTATCAATATATAGATGTATTTTCTTATTTAGCAGATTCCGAAAATCAATTAGATGTTAAATATACGACAGATGGCGTACATTTGAACGGAAAAGCTTATTTGATTTGGAAGGAAGCTGTTGAGAAATATGTTGCAGTAAATTAATGTTTTTATAAATCATCTGGATTGACACCCATTTCGCGCAATTTTTCAGCTAAAAGCTCTGCACGAGAAAGCGCTTGTTCTTTTTGCTGTTTTTCATCTTCGGCTTGTTGTTGTGCGGTTTGGGTTTGCTGTTCGGCAGTTTGAGCGCGTTCGTCTCCTGTCGGTAAAACTATACCATCTTGGTAACACCAGCGCAGCCAAGTATCTTGCCTACCTTCAAATTCTCCTTCCCATAAAGTTAAGCCTAATTCAATATGTTCTAACCAATCCGAAGTTTCTTGATAGCGTCTTCCAATAAGTTGGTATATCCGAAGCTGTTTTTCTCCTAATTGTTGAGTTGGGTCATATACTATGTAATAACTTACTCGCATATGTTCGTAAGTTTTAAGTTTACCCTGCAATTCATCGCCGATTTTATTCGACACAATTTCAATTACAACTTCTGGGGGTTTACCAAATTCCCAAATTAAATAACAGCGGTTGTTTTTTTTCCACCAGTTTTCTGGTACTTGAACATCGAAGCTGAGGAAGACATCAGGAACTATGGGAGGTTGTTTGGATATATGGTAGATTCCGACATTTGCTGCTGCTAAAAAAGTTTGATTTTGTAAAGAACTGTAAAGAGAACTGACTAAAAGCCGTTGTTGTTTTTCGGAAGCAAAGTTATCCACAGGGGTATCGTCTTCGGTAACTAATTCGTTAGCGTCTGGGATATAGAAGTTATCATCAGATACTAAAATTTGTTCAACCATAAAATTATCCACCGATTTCGCGTCTTTTTTCTAGTTTAATTAATTTTTCGTCTGCAAGTTGATATATTACCAATTACCAATTACCAATTACCTATAAAAAATCAACTTACCTTCATCGCAACATCAAACCCATCACAAATTAATTTTCCGTCTTCCATATAAATTATTCTGTCACCAATATCTAAAATACGGTTATCGTGAGTTACAAGCAAAATTGTACAACTTTGTTCTTTCGCTAATTTATACATTATTTCTACTACATCTCTTCCCGATTTCTTATCAAGTGCAGCGGTTGGTTCGTCGGCTAAAACTATTTTAGGATTACTTGCTAAAGCACGAGCGATCGCTACTCTCTGTTTTTGTCCTCCCGATAGTTTTTCTGGGTAATAATCCATTCGATTTCCTAATCCAACTTGTTCTAATATAGCTCTGGCTTTGGCACCAATATCTTGCTCTAAAAATTTGTCATGCAATTCTAAAGACATCTGTACGTTTTGTTTCGCTGTTAAGAAACTCATCAGATTATGCGCTTGAAAAATGTAGCCGATGTTTTGACGAAGTTTGGTTAATTGCTGTTTGCTTGCTCCACAGATTTGTTGCTCTAAAATCTTCAAACTACCTGATTGTGCCGAACGTAAACCACCCATTAAAGTTAATAAAGTTGTTTTTCCGGAGCCAGATGGACCAGTTAAAATTACAATTTTGCCAGCATGAATATTTAAGTTGATATCAAATAATACTTGTTTGCGAAGATTTTTATCGCCGAAATAGTGGTTGAGATTTTGTACAGAGATAACGGGTTGTGGTGACATAATTTTTTTTATAGTAAGTAGTGCGAGCATCTTGCTCGCTTGAGACATACAGCGAGCAAGATGCTCGCACTACAGATTTATCTAAATGTAAAACTTTTACAAAAGTCGCAATCTCGCAACAATCACGGGTGGAATTTCGCTAAATTTTGACCAACCAATACCAATATTTTCAGCAGCTAATTCGGGTAAAAAAGTAGGTTCTTCTAAACCATCTAATACAAAACCAGCATTAAAGGCTGTATTCAACAAAATATTTAAAGGACGATGAAAATAAGTGTGTGGTTGTGGTTGATTTTCTAATGCTAATCCGCGTACTTTGGTAGGTTTTAGATAGGCTTTAACCTTGACTGAATATTCAGTATAAATTAGATTTTCTTTCTCTATTAACTCCGCTGCCATACTAGTATGCATACTGTTGAAACAGGGATGCATTACAGCAAAAATAAAACAGCCACCGGGACGAACTAACTTTGTCAGTGCTTTAAATAATGGTTCAATTTCTGCCATATTCATTAATACCATTGCAGAAACTGCTGCATCAAAAGAGCTTTCACAAAGTTTTAATAAAGCTGTTTCATCGGTAGCGTCTAAAACTTGATATTCAATTAATTCTTGATTATAATTAGTTCTTTTACGAGCGTTATTAATCATTTCTGATGCAAAGTCTATTCCTAACATCCTTGCACCTAAACTAGCTAGTCTACGAGTAGTTAAACCGTTACCACAACCAACATCTAATATTCTTTGTCCCGGTTTTAATTGCAATAATTTTTCTATCGCTGGACGAACTAAAACCCGATAAAAGTCGTTACCTTCATCGCCCATTCTTTCATCCCACACTTTAGCAGTAGCATTCCAGGCTTCGCGGGTTTGATTGTTAATTAAATTAATTGATTCTTCCGTCATTGTAATAGCTCGTGAATTAATTTATTGCTTCAGATTTCATATCATTATTCAAATCATCTGTTAACCTCGTATCGACAGATTTTTTAATAAATATTTCCGCCAAAATATAGAAAATTATTACCGATGCCCAAGATATATCCCATAGTGCTGGTTTCAGAAATGCAACAGCAATCGTTATTAAAGCAACGATTGGCTCGATTAATGATGTTATCCTTATATATTTAATTGTTGTCTTATCTAAATTTTCGTCTACTAAACGATGCTTATGTGTTGCGTAAGTCCAGTTTAAAAATGAGAAGAACCCGATTAAAAATACATTAATGCTGTAGGAGATTTGAATTACTGCATTTTGAGGAAAATACGCGATTAAAACGTTTGAATAAGGAATTATAAATAAGCACATTAGATAAGCTAGGTAGAGCCAAAGATGTATTTCATTTGTTTTTTGATAGTAACTAAACTGCTTTACATGATCTATCCAATAAAAAGCTAATATCGCAAATGTAATTAAGTAGTTTCCTAAAGTTCCTAATTGCGAAACTAAGAAATCATTTATTTCGCTATTGCTGATTGATTCAGCGAATTTTGGGAAGTCAAATCCGAAAATTATTAGCGCCATTGCTAAAGCAAAAATAGTATCCGATAATCTACCGAGATGGCAAATCATGTTTGTTGAATTGGAATTATTATTCATTTCACTTACTGTTTGATTTAACTTCAATAGGATAATAAGGCTTTCAAGATTTTCGATCCCCCCAACCCCCCTTAGAAAGTGGGGCTTTTGGTGAGTATTAATCTAAAAAACATCGGCAGGGTCTGCATTTTGGAGTTTTCGCATTGCAACTACACCCGAAAAACTGCACATAATAATAGTTAAAACTAGTACAAAAACTGCTCTATTAATTTTCATGGCGATGGGTAATAAAGTCGCAGCGAAAGTAATTTGATATAGCCCCATCGAAAGCAACATACCGGGTAAAAATCCTAATAATGAGAGAATTAAGGCTTCTTGCATCAACATCATCATTAAATAACCGTCGCTATATCCCATCGCTTTGAGTGTGGCGTATTCTGGCAAATGTTCGGATACGTCGGAGTAAAGTATTTGATACACGATTACGATACCGACGATAAAACCGACTACTACACCAATACCAAAAATAAATCCAATACCTTGATTTCCCCAGTAGTCTTTCTCTGTTTGAGCAAATTCTTGGGGTGTTAGTACTTTGACATCGTTGGGTATATTCGCTTGAAGTTGCGATCGCAGTTTTTCTACGTCTGCATCTGGATTCAAATTAATTAAACCGACTTCGATTTGATTTGCTTTGCGGTTGGGAAATAGTTTTAAAAATGTAGAATCGCTGGTAATTATATTTCCATCTGCTGCAAAGGAAGTACCCATTTTAAATAAACCAACGGTTTGAATATTTTGTTCGTTTACTAAAGTTTCGACAGCTCCTTTTTGTGTAATTAAATCTGGAATTGAACCATATTCGGGACGAGATGCACTGTCAAATATTACCTTATCTAGTTGTTTTAATTGTTCCAAATTTTTATTGACTTCTGGAAAATCAAAAGGCGGATTTACCGGATCGATGCCCCATACTAAAATTGCGCGATCGACGTGAGTTTCTGGGTTGCGCCATTGGGCAGTATTAATATACAAAGGACGAACTGATTTTACGCCTTCGTATGCCAAAGTTTGCTGTAATCTTTCTCTAGAAAAACTTTTCACAGAAAATAAACTTTGAAACTGAGGATTAATTAAAACTAAATCGGCTTGTAAAGTTTGATGGGGTTTGGTAGCGCTATCAAAGAGTGCATCTGATAACCCTAACTGAACAAACATCAACATATCGGCAAAAGCAATTCCTGATAAAGCAATTGCAAGCCGCGTTTTCTCTTTTTTTAATTGCAGCCACGCTAAGGGTGTGCGGCGAAATAATTTACGTAACATGATTTAATCAATTAACAATTAACAGTGAGGAATGTATTTTTTTAGTGAAATAATTAAATAAACAACTAACAACTATCCACTATCTACTAACAACAAATTCTTATATTAAACATTCGTTATAAATTAAATTAATTGAAATCATAATTCAATCTCCGTCTGAACTTGTAAATTAGTCAAACCTTTTACCCGCTTGCTATCTTCTGGATTGAGAAGAATTTTTACGTCAACCACTCGCCGATCTAAATTTTCTCCTGGTTGATTGCTAAAAACGTTTTGTTTGTTAATTTGTAAGCCAATTTGAGCAACTTCTCCCTGTAATTTATCTGAGAATGCTTGTCCTGTAATTAACGCTTTTTGTCCCAACTTAACTTTTTCTATATCGGTTTGATATACTTCTGCAACTACCATCATTTGTTGAGTTTTTCCTAATTCTGCAATACCTGCATCAGCCATTTTTTCGCCTTCTCGCGTATGTATTTTGAGAATTTGTCCCGCTATTGGTGCGCGGATGTAAGCTTGTTCTAAGTTGGTTTGAGCTTGTTTTAAGGTAGCTTGAGCATTGTCTACTTCTGTTTGCGCCGCTTGAATATCCACTGGACGAATTTCGGTAATTTGATTTAAAGTTGCTTGTGCTTCTTTAATTTGTTCGCTTCCCGATGATTGAATGCGATTGAGATTTGCTTGTGCTTCGGAAAGCTCTTGCTGTCGTGATGATTGAATGCGGTTAAGATTAGCTTGTGCTTCGTTAAATTGCTCTTTTGCGGTTTGTAAAGTTAAGCGTTTGCTATCTCGTAAAGAATTAGAAACGGCACCATTATTAAACAACTTTTGATAACGTTGATATTCAGTATTGGCATTATCAACCTCTGCTTGTAATTTGGCAATACTTGCTTTCTGTGCGACGATTTCGGTCTTTTTCTCAGCTTCTAAACGCGCAATAGTTGCGAGTTGTGCTGCTGTTTGAGTAGTTTGTTCAGCTTGTAATTTTGCAATAGTTGCGAGTTGCGCTTCTATTTGTCCGCTTTTTGCTCCTGCTGCTACCTGTGCTAATTTTGCGATTGTCATCCTTACCTGTTCTTTTGCTTGTAATACAGCATCTTGCAATCGTTTTTGAGAATCCAGAATTGCGATCGCATCTCCCGCTTTTACTTTGTCACCTTCTTGTACTAATAGTTTTGCAACTCTGTCACCGTCTAAATTTAAAGGTGCGGATAAGTTAATTACTTCTCCCTGTGGTTCCAACCTTCCCAAAGCGGTGACTTTTTTAACCGCTGGTGGCGCTTCTGTTACAGGTGTCTCTGATTGAGTCAGCAAGCCAGTTTGAGAGATTCCGTAATAGGCAATTCCTGCCGTCACCACAATAGCAGTGGCTACCATACCGATTAATTTATTAGAAGGTTTTGAAAGTATTTGCATAGTTAATTACCTATTACCTATTACCCATTACCCAAATAAACACTCACCATTTTTACTAATAACTCTCCTTGTTCTTCGTAAGAAACCATTTCACCTTCAAACATTCGCACGCAAATTAAACCGTTTAAAAAGTTAACTACAAAATCAGCTATTGTTTTATCTTGAATTTCTAAGTATTCTAATAATTCTTCTCTCATTTTCTGAGCTACTTGCTTTAAAATTTCGTTATTTAATACTTCGCTTTTTCCTTGCTGTTGATAAAAGTCACTCCAAAGTAATATTTGATTGATGAAATACTCTTCATTTTTTTCGGTAAAATTAACCAAAGCCCTGATTCGCTCTGGTACATATTTTATATCTCCTGCTTCAGCTAAAAAATTTATAATTTCCTGTTGATACTGTTCTTCTACTAACTGTAAAAAAATAGCTTCTTTATTAGGAAAGTAATGATATAGCGTTCCTGTTGAAACACCCAACTCTTTGGCAATTTCGCGCATGGTAACGGAAGCATAGCCTTTAGATGCGAACAAATCGAAGCTTTTCCATAGCAGTTCTTTCCTATACTTTTCGTGGTCTACAATTTTCGGCATTTATGGCTTTTTATATCGAACGATAGTTATATTATAAATTAATGGTGTGATTTATGGCAATAGTTATTTATTGCAGCTTGAATAGGTCGATGGGGTTTACTAGGTGAAGGAGACGTAGCAGTGCTACGTCTCTACACTGTGTCTGGATTGATCCCCATTTCTCGGAGTTTTTCGGCTAGTTGTGCGGCTCTTTGTTCGGCACTTGAAGCGCGTTGTTCGGCGGTTTGAGCGCGTTCATCCCCTGTCGGTAAAACGGTACCATCGCGATCGCACCAGCGCAACCAAGAGTCTCGTCTGGCTTCAAATTCACCTTCCCACAAAGTTAAACCCAATCCGACTTGTTCTAACCAGGTTTCTGAAGTTTGGAAATAGCGCATTCCTCGTAATTCATAAATACGCAAGATTTCTTCGCTAAGTTGGTTGGTGGGGTCGTATACGATATAGTAACTGGCTCGCATATGTTCGTATATTCTCAGTTTTTCTCCCAATTCGTCACCAACTTTATTAGAAACAATTTCAATTGCAACTTCAGGGGGTTTCCCAAAGCGCCAAACCATGTAGCAACGATTTTGTTTTTCCCACCAGTTTTGAGGAACTTGAACGTTTAGGCTGAGAAAAACATCGGGTACTATAGCTGGTTTTAAATCTGTGTAGTAAACACCGACATTAGATTCTGCAAGGAATGGTTGTTTTTGTAAAGAACTATAAAGAGAACCGACTAAAAGCCGTTGTTGTTTAGCAGATGCAAAATTATCCACAGGTGTATCATCTTCAGTGATTAGTTGATTGGCATCTGGGATATAGAAGCCATCATCATTATCAATCAAAACTTGCTTGACCATAATAGATTATCTAATAATTTGGGTTTATATATCTACTTTAAACGATTGGTATCTATTTGATGAAATAACAATAAGGTGCGTTACGGTTCAAGTCTTTGTTCATAAAAAAGACTCGAACCGTAACGCACCTCTTAATTTTATCTACCTTGCTAGAGATAATAACTTTTTAGAATACTGAGCCAGCCGAATTGTGTTTGTTCTCAAGTTCTTCCGAACAATCTTGCAATCAGTATTCCATCTTTTTTCTGCTCCTAACAATGAGATTTTATAATCTAAATCTCCTCGGAGGAAATCGTAAAATTTGAACTGATTTTCGATAGCTTTTTTGATGCTAAATGCTATAACTGTTCTCCCCGGTGATAATTTAGAATATTCGGGGTTAAAACCCGTCATTTGTCCGTAAACAGCTTTTTTATCGCGATCGACATACATACCAGTAGCAGCTACTGGGGTTGTTTTATCCCACAATACATCTATCCACAGAGAATTATTTTTTGCACATTGATGAAAAACACTGCGGTAGGTATTTAAAGTTGATTCGGGCTGTTTTCCCCATTTAATTTGCCAAAGTTCAAATAAAACTTCGATTTGATTATCGAGATTATCAGCTTGAATATTGCTGAAGTAGAAATCGCTATTTTTCTCTATTTTGTTCAACGAATTACGTAAGTTCTTGCGAGGTTTTCGACTAATAAAGTTTTGTAAGTATTCCTCCCACGTATCGGGTAAATAAATGTAGGGACAAGTCGCACCTGGGTTACTCTCAATTTGAAACTCGCTTTCAGAAAAGTGTTTGGCGAAAACATTTAATCTGGAGTCTTGTATATCTTTTACATGAAAAATGTCCCACTGCAAATCTTGATCGATATACAGTGCAAAATTCTTAATCGCATCCTGTTCATACTCTGGCTTACAGATAAATCCCGTATAGTCTGCCACGGGGTGAGCGCAAGTTTGTAACGATCTGTAAACGTTGATGTTAGCCCATTCTAGAGAACGTATTGCTAATGGGAAAAAAGCAACATAAGGTAGATCGGGCTTGCTTCTAACAGCTAATATAAACCAGTCATGAGGAACAACTTCCAACCATCCTCGCAACCAAGACCACGATAGGAATATTTGAGCGTTAGAGTCGCAAGCGTAGACATCATTCCAATTTGTTTCTAATTGATCGAATTGCCGAATACTATTTATTATTTCTACTTGCATTTGAGGTATCAAAGATATTTAATATTGAGGAAAGTAAAATACATAGCCAAGAATATGATTCTCAGAGACTATATAAAGAGGATGCCTTCTAATCGTCAGCATTAAAGATACAGCATTTATCGAGTAAATAAATGATGAAATATTTAACTCATAAGTTTATTGTTTTCTCAATAATATATGGTTTCGCATAGTGAATTCATTTCCTTTATACAAAATTTAGACAAAGCTCAAAATAGTATCGGGATTTTATTCAAAATTTAAATAATAGAAATTGAAAAAGTGATATATAAGCTTTCTGAGAATAATTGGATAAAACATCAGTTTTATTTATTGCAAAACAAAAAAAATATAAATAAACTTTTTTATCTTAATAAAAAATATTTTAGAATATGAGTCAAATAAAAGCTATGGCAATTTTTTGTCAACTTAGATTCTAGTTGCTTTTTATTATTTATTGAAAAAAATATGATATAAAACATTTTTTATCATACTTTAATCATTAAAATATAAAAACTGAAATATTTTAGTAAAAACGAACGAAAATAAACCTATCTGGCTATTGCTATACAAGCATCACGGTTGTTGACAATCAAACAAGACATAATTGCCTGTGTTGATTTTTTTTTGAAAAAAGCTAAATCAAATTACTGTTGTTTGAGTTTTGATCGAATATCAATTTTAAGAAGCTATAAATTTACACGGCGTTAACGGAAAAGGAAATTGCTGTAAAAATAGTAGTAAGACCGATCAGATCAATATAACCACTGCATCCCACACCAGATAACAAACCATGCTTACTCAAGAAAAATCTCAACAACGCAACTGGAAACCGATAATCAAGGAATTTGAAGCGGTTTTAGGTACAAAAGGCGTAATCCAGCGTCGTGAGGAACTAATTACTTATGAATGCGATGGTTTAGCTAGCTATCGTCAACGCCCGGATGTGGCTGTTTTACCCAAAACCACAGAACAAGTTGCTGAAGTTGTAAAGATATGTAATAAATATTCGGTTCCTTTTCTTGCCAGGGGTTCGGGTACTGGTTTATCTGGTGGTGCTTTGCCTACTGTCGGATGCGTTTTAATCGTAACTTCTTTGATGCGGCAGATACTCAACGTCGATCTAGATAATCAACGGGTTGTTGTTCAGCCTGGAGTAATTAACAATTGGGTAACGCAAACTGTTAGCGGTGCTGGTTTTTATTACGCTCCCGATCCTTCTAGTCAAATTATTTGTTCTATCGGCGGTAACGTTGCAGAAAATTCCGGTGGAGTACATTGTTTAAAATATGGTGTCACCACTAACCACGTTTTAGGATTAAAAGTTGTCACGGCTAATGGTGATATCGTCGATTTGGGCGGACAAGTTCAAGAAATGCCCGGTTACGATTTAACGGGAATATTTGTTGGTTCGGAAGGTACGCTGGGAATCGCAACAGAGATAACTTTACGAATTCTCAAAAGTGCTGAATCGATTTGCGTGTTGTTAGCAGATTTTACCAGCATAGAAGCAGCAGGTGCAGCAGTTTCGGATATTATCAGCGCCGGAATTATTCCTGGTGGTATGGAAATGATGGATAACATGAGCATCAATGCAGTAGAAGATGTAACTGCAATGAATTGTTATCCCCGCGATGCAGTAGCGATTTTGTTGGTTGAAATCGATGGTTTGGATGTAGAGGTGAAAGCTAATAAAAAGCGGGTTATTGATATTTGTAAAAACAATGGTGCGCGTAATGTAACTTCTGCGAACGACCCCGAAATGCGTTTAAAGTTATGGAAAGGCAGAAAAGCCGCGTTTGCAGCAGCCGGACATTTAAGTCCAGATTATTACGTGCAAGATGGGGTAATTCCTCGGACTCAACTTCCTTATGTGTTGCAAGAAATTGAGAATTTAAGTCAGAAATTCGGTTACAAAATTGCCAATGTATTTCATGCTGGTGATGGTAACTTACATCCGTTAATCTTGTTTGATAATTCTATTCCCGGTGAATTAGAAAAAGTTGAAGAAGTAGGTGGAGAAATTCTCAAGCTATGCGTCAAAGTTGGCGGCAGTATTTCCGGCGAACACGGTATCGGTGCAGATAAAAAATGCTATATGCCAGATATGTTTTCAGATGCCGATTTAGAAACAATGCAGTGGGTTAAGCAAGTTTTCAACAGCAAAGGATTAGCAAACCCGGAAAAAATATTTCCCACCCCGCGCACCTGCGGTGAAGCTGCAAGGGCTATGAGTGAAAATAAATTTGAGAATGTAGAGAAATTTTAGGAAAGGTAATTGCTAATTGCTAATTGCTAATTGGAGGAGAGAGGAGAGGGGAGTAGAGAATTCTTATTAACTCCTAACTCTTAACTCCTAACTCCTCATTTTTGACCTTTGACCTTTAACCTTTGACCTTTATTCGTTAACTTCAACCAACTCAATATCAAAAGTTAATTGCTGCCCTGCTAGAGGATGATTCGCGTCGAGGGTGACTTTGGAATCTGAGACATCTGTAACGATAACCGGAATTACTTGACCGTTATTTTGAGATATCTGTAATTGTTGACCGACTTCTACTGACAAATCTGTAGGTATTTGCTCTTTCTCAACTGTGATAACTAATTCTTCACGTTGAGGCCCGTAAGCTTGATCTGGAGGAATTTGTGTAGTTTTTGATTCTCCGGGAGCCATACCAACTATCGCTTCTTCAAAACCAGGAATTACATTTCCCGAACCAAGGGAGAACTGTAAAGGTTCGCGTTCGGCAGAGGAATCAAAAACTGTACCGTCATCCAATTTGCCCGTGTAGTGAACTTTTACATTGTTACCAGCTTTTGCTTGTGTCATGTCTTTTCTCCTTAAACACTCTTAATACTTTACTGTGCAAATCGCCTTTATCTGCTCGATTCTATTTTTTCGGCGATATTAAATAACTTACCTAATGGCAACTTCAAACTTAACTGAATTCTACTGACAGCAAAGCTTCTACTTTAAAGTTTCTACCGTCTTACAATGATAGCTAATTAATTATAGTGCGGGCATTTCACACGGCGAGGCAAATAAATGCACTTTCTAACAGTAGTACTGACAAGCGGGATTATCTAAATATTTTCGATTTTGTTAAGATTTGTGCAACAAAGGTGGAACGGGGAATAGGGAATAGCCAACAGTTAAGAGTTAGGAGTAGTAAATTAGTAATTCTTCCGTATCTCCCCATCTCCCCATCTCCCCATCTCCCCATCTCCCCATCTCCCCATCTCCCCATCCCCTCTTCCTATTCCGCGAAAATATGTAACCCCAAATATTTTGAAAGTTCTTCGCAAACTTTAATGCCGCGAACGCTGTTACCGCGAGCATCTAGGGGAGGAGAAAATACTGCGATTCCCATTTGATTGGGAACTACACCGATGATTCCACCACCAACTCCACTTTTGGCTGGAAATCCAACCTTATATACCCATTCTCCTGCAAAATCGTACATCCCACAGGTATACATAACGCTGAGAAGGTCTTTAACATAATTAGAACTAATTGCTCGTTCTTTGGTTACGGGATTTAAACCATTATTTGCTAAAGTCGCTCCCATTAATCCTAAATCGCGACAGTTAATAATTACGCTGCACTGCTGGAGATATAAACTAAGAGTTTGGCTGATATCACCGGAAATCATGCCAAAATTACGCAGCAAATATGATATTGCCCAATTGCGATCGCCACTATTTTGTTCGGATACTAGTATGGGTGTGTCTACAAAAACTCTACGTCCGATATAGCGACGATACATTTCTAATATTCGTTTGAGTTTATGTCCGGGGCCTGCTCCTTCTATTAAACTGGTGGTGGCGATCGCTCCGGTATTAACCATACTGTTATAAGGTCGTTTGGATTTTGATTCTACTTTAATAATGGAATTATAAGCGTCTCCGGTTGGTTCGACATCAACTTTGGTTAAGACGTAATCTCTTCCTTTGTCTTCAAGCGCTAATCCGTAAGCAAAAACTTTTGATATTGACTGAATTAAAAATGACTCTTCCCAATCTCCTACGCAGTAAACTTGTCCGTCTAGCGTAGCGATGCAGATAGCAAACCAATCGGGATTAATTTCTACTAAACCCGGTTCGCTGACATAAACTGTTCCATCTCTTAAAGGAAGATATTTGCTATGTAATTCTCGTAAAAATTCAATTAAAGACTTGGAAGGTAGATTACCCAGGGTTGCTACCTTTGGCTGAGTGGGATTTTGCGGACTTGATGAATTAGCAGACTGAACTGGAGGCTGTTTTTGTGGGGAAATTTCTTTTTCTTTGTTATCGGTAGTAAAAATATGCAGTTTAAATCTTTCTGAGAGTGCTTCAAAAACTTTGACTCCTCTCCAACTTTTTTTGCGCTCATCCAGAGCAGGAGAAAATACAGCTATTCCCATTTGGTTAGGAACAACTCCGATAATTGCACCCGATAAACCACTTTTCGCCGGTAAACCAATTTTGTAAGCCCACTGCCCTGAAAATTCGTACAGACCGCAGGTATACATAATACTTAATATATTTTTGACATACTTTTTATCTATAGCCCGCTCCCCCGTCATTGGGTTTAAGCCGAAATTAGCTAAAGTTGCCGCCATCACTGCTAAATCGTGACAGTTAATAGTTAAAGAACACTGTTGAAAATACAGATTAATAATGTCATTAATATCGCCTTCTATTAAACCAAAATTTAGCATAATATAGGCGATCGCCCGATTTAAATGGTCGCTGGTTTGCTTAGAGTTACATACTCCCAAATCAATAGATACATTTCTACCAATGTAGCGTCGAAACATATCCAGCAAACGATGGTAACGTTGAGCGGCATCCGAACCTTTGATTAAACTGGTAGTCACAATCGCACCCGCATTAACCATTGGGTTATAGCGTCGTCGGCATATTTCTTCCCGTTCCATAATCGAGTTGAAAGGTTCCCCAGTCGGTTCCACACCAATACATTCGAGTACGTAATCCTTGCCCCAATCTTCCAAAGCCAATCCATACACAAACGGTTTAGAAATTGACTGTATACTAAACTCCTGCGTAGTATGACCGATATCAAAAACCCTACCATCCACATCAACCGCACAAATGCCGAACCAATCCGGGTTAGCTTTAGCCAACTCCGGTATATTTTGTGCAACCGTTCCCTCATTAAGGGGTTGATAAAAGTAATATAAATCTTCAAGAAAACTCGTCAGTGCTGGAGTGATTCCTCTATCGGGAGCATTTAAACGTCGAAAATCCTTGATATCGGTCATATCGCATTCAAAAAAATTGCAAATTACCTAAGTTTCAACTATTTCTATCATTGTTCGCAGTATTGCATCTGACAAATGAATGAAAATATACCTATTTAAGAATTGGGCATTGGGAATTGGGAATTTTTTAATTTCTAACTCTCCACTTTCTACTCTCTACTCCCTACTTGCTACTCATTGGGAAATTAATCAACTTATCTCATACAATCAATACTCAACCCTTTTGACACTCCGCCGCCTATAAGGCGGCAGATTCTTCGTTCAACGAGTCGCCTTCGAGCAGCAGGTTTACACCAACCGCCCAAGAGGGCATCTCTCCCGAAGCGTAAGTTCCCGTATGCCCTACGGTACTTAGTCCTCTTTTTAATATATTGATGCTGGCGTTGACATCTCTGTCTTCAGTAAACCCACACCCTGGACAAACGTGAGTTCTTGTTGATAAAGACTTTTCAACTTTTTCGCCACAGTTGGAACAGTCTTGACTCGTATTATAGGAAGGTACAGCAATAGTTATCTTGCCGTACTTTAAACCAAAATATTCCAGCCACTGACGGAAAGTAGACCAGCCAGCATCACTAATAGATTTAGCTAGCTTTCGATTACGTACCATGTTCTTAACTTTTAAGTCTTCATAGGCGACCAAATCGTTAGATTGGATGACGGAATATGCCTTACTCTTGCAATATTCTTCTCGTTCCCTACTTACTCTTAAATGTTTTCGAGCATATCTATTTCTAGCCTTGTGATAGTTGCTCGACTGCGGTTTTTTCCCTTTTACGTACTTCTTGGATTTCTTACGATTAGCGTGATTTAGCTGTTTTTCTGACTTACGGTAAAATGACGGCGAAGGTTCAACATTGCCATTGTTGTCAGCAAAGAAATATTTTAATCCTAAGTCCAGACCTATAGCTTTACCCGTCGGTTGAGATTCAATTTTAATATCAACATCAACAGCAAACTGAGCATAATATCCGTCAGCACGACGTACTAAACGAACTCGCTTGATTTGTTTGATATTGTAGAAGTGCAAGTCATAGGTTCCCTTTAATTTAAGAGTTCCAATTCCTTGCTTGTCAGTTATGGTTAAATACTTTCTATCTTCAGAAAGCTTCCAACCACTAGACTTATACTCTACCGAGCGAGTATTTTTCTTGAACTTTGGATATCCCTTTTTTCCTTTAATCTTCTTCTTGCAGTTGTCGTAAAATCTACTAATTGCAGACCATGCACGTTCAGCCGCAGATTGTCGAGCCATTGAGTTTAGTTTGTCAGCAAATGGAAATGAGGCGGCTAATACAGCGCAATACTTATTTAGTGCATATTTATTAATGTTCTCGCCTGGATTGTCAATCCAATATCTAAGACATTTATTGCGAACAAATTGACTTGTTCTTATTGCTTCGTCAACACACCTCAATTGCCTGTCTTTCCCGTACAACTTAAATTCTACAACTCGCATGGCTCGACCTTGCCAACTACATTCTTATGCTATTACGCACAGCATAAATCAGCAACTCCAATAGAAATGTTGACGGCACGTTTACGTGCCTGGTCGCTTTCATCTCCCGCCTATAAGGCGAGAGATGAAAGCCTCTCACATTTTTTATAAACAAAAAGCGCCAACCATCATAAAATCGTGGTTGGCACTTCTTTTTATATATTCAAGGACTTTATATAAGCTGTCCCCGCTTAAAAACTTAAAGGTCGTTAAAGTGATTGACCTGACAAAAATTTATTTATGTAACCTTGTGTTTAGATTCTCATAGAATCAGTTAAGAAATGCAACATTTAACATTTTCTTTAGATTTAAGGCTTAATATTTTCTTTAGGTTGTTAAACTAATTTGCATGGTAATAAGCATTCCGGTACAAAACTGGATTTTCTTAAAAATCGAGTGTGGGTTAGGGATAAGAATTGAATATCAAATTTAGATTTGGGATGATAAAGCTATGTTAGGACTTAGAGAACGAGCAGTTACAATGCGTTATGTATGGTCGGTGATTGAAGAAACCGAAACAAAGACAATTTTAAGTTTGAACGATACAGACTTAATTGGACAGCTGCTCAAGCAATTAGAAAATAAGAAGTTACTTAGTGGCGAACAAATTAACGAAATGAGTTCATATATTAGTTCGCGCGTACCATTGATTCGCGATTTAGCTCAGTCGCGCATGGTGTGTAACTCATAATTATCATAGATTTTAAACACGACTCGGCTTAATAATTATTTCTTTACGAATGCTAAAACGGACATAAGATATTGTGTCAAAGTGAAAGCATCTACCCCTAATTGAGTTCGTTCTTGAGCAGCTAAAATACCAGCGCTACCGTGCCACCATGCAGCAGTTGCCACCATTTGTTCTACAGATAAATTTCGTGAAACAGCTTGCGCCATTAATCCTCCGAGCAATCCAGTTAACACATCACCACTACCTCCGCGAGCTAGTGCTGGAGTGCTTTGGGGATTAATCCAAACGCAGCCTTGAGAATTTGCGATCGCAGTTCTTGAACCTTTTAACAAAACAGTTGCACCAGATTGTTTTGCGGCTTCTTGTACTGCCAATATTCTCGAAAGGTTAACATTTTCTATATCTGGGAATAACCGTTTAAATTCGCCGGGATGGGGTGTAAGTATGGTTGATTCTTGCCGATGAAGCAGTGTTTGTATGGTTCCCATGCCTGCGAGAATATTTAAACCATCGGCATCTAAAAGTAAAGGCTTAGAACTATCTAATATTTCTTGTAGGATTGGGTTAGCATCTAAGGTAATACCGGGGCCGCAAGCGATCGCATCAAAGGTATCTAAATCGGTATTATCTGGTAATTGTAATTGAGAAATAGCGCCGCTTTCAGTTTCCGGGCAGCCAATAATTAACGCTTCAGGTAAATGTGAAACCATTGTGGCTGCGAGAGATTGGGGTACGGCGATAGAAAGCATTCCCACACCAGAAGCACGCGCTCCCAAACCAGATAAAATTGCACCTCCGGAATAGCGACGAGAACCGCAAATTAATAGTAAATGACCTTCTTTGTATTTGTGAGTTACTTGTTGACGGGGTAAAGGAAGAGTAGAAAGTGCAGATGCTGTGGTGATGCGTTTGATTTTTGGATATTCTCCCAATACAGCTTGTACATCTGCATATTGAATATCAAAATCGATTAATTCAGCTTCACCGATATATTCTAAAGCTTGGTCTTCAAGTAAACCTAATTTCCACAAACCCAGACAAAAAGTATGGGTAGCGCGAACCCCTAGACCAAGAATTCTTCCGGTATCCGTGTGTAAACCAGAAGGTACATCAATACTAAAAATTGGTTTATGCCATTGATTTAATTTATTAACAGCACTTGCAATCGGTTCAGTAATATCTCTTTCCAAGCCAAAACCAAACAAACCATCAATAAAAAAATCGCAATCTTGCAGCTTTTCAATTGATTCATAGCAAGGAATATCCAAACTGCGGACATATTCTAAATGCTGCGAAGTTAATTCCTTCAGCTTTGAAATCGGACAATAAACCTTAACTTGATAGCCGCGAAAGTGTAACTCGCGAGCAACGACTAAAGCATCACCACCATTATGACCTGGCCCTGCGAGGATGCCGACGCGGAGAGTGGGGGAGGGGGTAGAGGGGGGAAAATAAATGTTTTTCAAATATTCCCCTTGTCCGATAATCTCTTCAATTCGACGAGTAATAAGTCCTGCAACTTTTTCCATCAAAGCAGCTACAGGCATTCCTGCTGCAAAGATACGCGCTTCGATATCGCGCATTTGGGCTGCGGTGACTGCGACTTGGGAAATTAATTCTCGGTTATCAAACATCAGTGAACTGTGAACAGTGAGCAGTTATCGGTAACTTGTTACCAGTTATCAATTATCAATTACCAATTACCAATTACCAATTACCAATTAAAATTCTACCTTGTCCCCTTGTCTCCTTGTCTCCTTGTCTCCCCCTCCCCCCATCTCCCCATCTCTTTACTTCCCGTAATAAACTCTAGCGTTATCTAATCCGAGGGAACGTATATAGTAGTTCCATTGTTCTGCTTGTAAGCGTCCTGCAAAAGGGCCAACTGCTACGTGAGGTCCTCTGGGAGCGTTTCTGACAAATACTCCTACGGTGTCTCCTCCAGCACTTTGCTTGATTTGGTTTTCAATTTGAAATAATTTGTCAGGTTTGTCTGGAATGGCTACATAGTAATATTTAGTCCTTTCCCTTGTACTATTATTATTTCTAGCAATAGGATCGGATGCATTTCCAGGAGCAGAAAAATTGCCACCGTTAGAATTAGCGATTTCTCTGCCGGTATTTCGGCTGTAGATGCGAGAACCGACACCGTAAGCTTGTAGCTGTCTAATTCTTTCTTGTGCATTGTCTAATCGTCCGAATACTCCTGCTTGGATTACAGAACGTCCGAGAAAGTCACCTGCAAAGGCGGTAGGCTCAACAATGCGTACTTGTTGAAGTAAATTAGGGTCAGTATTATCTACAATCACTAAATAGCTTTCGGAATTTGGATTAAATTGAGAATTAAAATCGAATTCACTTTGAGCGTATTTTATTTGTGCTAATTTTTGAGAGTTTTCAGGTGTTTTAGCTTCTGTTGGTGTAATTGAGATAAAGGTTAAACAGCTTCCTAGTAAGGAATAGGCAATTAAAGAAGGACGAATCAAGTAGGGAAGTTTATTAAACATAAATAGCACTTGTTAAATTTTGGATTTTAGATTATTCCCACGAATTAATGTCGTGCCAGCGTAATTACTGGTAAAAATTATTATGGTATCAATTATATTGACTACTTACCGAAAAACCTCAACTTGTCTTTAGCGAAGTTTGATAGAGCGGATAATTTTGAAACTGAATTAATTAAGCAAACCATCGTAGCAATTAGATAGTGTTAACTTAGAGTTAACAGCCTAGCAAGTTTTACGGATATGGAAAAAGTTGTAGTAGGTCTTTCCGGTGGCGTTGACAGTTCTGCTGTAGCTGCCATTTTACACGATCGGGGCTATGAAGTTATTGGTCTTACCCTTTGGTTAATGAAGGGTAAAGGTCAATGCTGCTCTGAGGGTATGGTTGACGCGGCTCATATCTGCGAACAACTGGGCGTTCCCCATCACGTTGTTGATATCCGCGATGTCTTTCAAAGCAATATTGTAGATTATCTGGTAACAGGTTACAGTGCTGGTGTTACGCCCTTACCTTGTTCGCAGTGCAATAAAACTGTAAAGTTCGGTCCCATGCTTGAATATGCGCGGGAAAAGTTGGATTCGCAAAAAATAGCTACAGGACATTACGCTCGCATTAATTACAACGAAGCTAGCGGACGTTACGAACTTCTACGTGCATTTGATCGCAATAAAGACCAAACATACTTCCTGTATGATTTGTCGCAAGATTTACTTAGCGGTTCAATATTTCCATTAGGAGAAGTAGAAAAATCGGAAACCCGTCGTATTGCTGCCGAATTCAATTTACAAACAGCTGATAAGCCAGAAAGTCAAGATTTATGTTTGGTGGAAAGCAACGGTTCGATGCGTGCTTTTTTAGATAAATATTTGGCTCCTAAAAAAGGCGATATTGTAGACGCTGACGGTAAAGTATTGGGAGAACATGACGGCGTACATCACTACACCATCGGACAGCGTAAAGGATTGGGAATTGCAGCCCCACAACCTTTATATGTAATTGGTTTAGATGCGGGTGCGAATAAAGTAATAGTTGGCGATCGCACTACAGCAACCAACCCAGAATGTAACGTATCGCGAGTAAATTGGGTATCTTGTGCTGAGCCTTCAAGTCCAATTCGTGCCGAAGTACAAGTTCGCTATCGTTCGCAGCCAGTACCAGTTACCGTAATTCCCTTAGAAAACTCCCGCGTTAGGATAGTTTTCGACGAAGCGCAATTTAGTATCACCCCAGGGCAAGCAGCCGTATGGTACGACGGCGAAAAAGTCCTCGGTGGTGGAATAATTGAACGGTTTTAACAGTGAACAGTGAGCAGTTAGCAGTTAATATTATTGAGAAATCCGGTTTTTTGATTCTCAAACGCATCATAATATTATTAAAAAATTGATAACTGATAACTGGTAATTGATAATTGATAACCGAAAAAAAGACCCGATTTCTATTGGAAATCGAGTACATTTGAGAGTATTTTCTAGGGAAATCAAATTGTTGAAACGTTGTAAAAAGTTAGTTTTTACTCATAGTTAATTTGAGCCATAAATTGCTCTTTTTTGCTCCTTTGCTAATTCCATTATTTCGTTTATTTGAGTTTGTTGCTCTTGGGAAAGATTTAAGCTAGTAATAGCAGAACGCATATTTTGTCCGTCTTCTACAGCGCTTTGAAATTCTCCTTGTTGTTGCGGTTTTAAAACGGCTTCAACTTGAGAACGAGCGTTTTTTTTAATTTCTTCAACCTGGGTGCGTTGTGCTTGAGTCAAATTTTTCTTATCTCCGCAAGCGTTTGCAGCTAAAGGAAGAGCAAGAGTAAAAATAGCAGATGCAGCCAAGATTGGCATTAATTTAGACTTCATTAAACAATGCCTCAAATATGCACTTTTAAGTTTGATTATTTTTAGTATGCTGCCGGAATATGACATCAATATGACAGAATAGGTTAAAGGTGAAAATTTAAGCTTTACGGTTAAAATAATAATTAATACTAATAAGTAAAAAATAATAATCAATAAAAAACCTTTGCTAAGTAACGGTTAGCAAAGGTTGATTCTGCAAGGAATCGATTTACATGATTAGAACGGAAAAATGTATCGATGATAGATTTATTTAATAATTTAGAAAGAGTCGTAATGGTAAATATTCACCTTTAACCTTATCACTATCTATCTCGCTCTAAATCATAAATTACTTTTTCTACTGTCCAGTTAATTGATTTGTCGGGATGGCTTTGTTTGATTCCAGCGACTAATCGATTTGCTGTTCTAGAGTCGCCACCAACTAATCTTAGTAAATCTTTTCTCAATCGCGGATTTGCTTGTTCTATTGAGATATTACCGTGCTGGTTAGCTGATTGAGGGGTTAAAGTTGAATTTTGTCGGTTGAAGCTCCAAATTAAGCCAGCAGTACCAGCACCAATTGCTGCTAAACCTAATATTGTGGTATTGTCACCGATTTGATTACCAGCATTGTCGGAAGAAGCATCTGCTGTATATATGACGGGTTGAAATTCACTGTTGTTTTGTACGGGTAATGTTCTCTCTTGACGAACATTTGATATTAAGTTTTCTACTTTTCCGAATGCGGGTGCAGCCCTTAATGATATCAGTAAACTGCTAACGATGCCGGTACTAACAATAGCTATAGCATCAAAGCGTTTCATGTCTAATTAATACTCCTTGAATGTTGTTTGTGAAATATTGGATTTTGCGTTAGTTGTTGCAACTTATTATTAGTGCGTGACGCTTATTCAAAATATTGATTTATCTTTCTAAATATCTAAAAGCGTCACACACCCTACAATTTTTAATTACTCAATCCAAAATTGAAATTAGCCTTGAGAAACAGGAAATTGTCCTGGTTGAACGCGGATATTTACGTTTTTACCACCGCGATTGACTGCTACTTGAACGTTACCGCCGACTGTGGTTTTTTCTACTGCTAACTGAACGTCATCTGCGGTTTTTACTGATTGACCATCAATTTGCTGAATTACATCTCCAGGGCGTAAACCTGCTCTGGCTGCGGGAGAATTACGAGCAACGTCTACAATTACAATACCTTTGTCAGCAGCTAAGGTTAAACCAAGTTCGCGACTTAAGTCTTCTTTCAAATCTGAAGTTAATGTCGTCATGCGAACTCCTAAGTAAGGATGTGCGACTTTTTCACCAGCAACCAATTGAGTGGCAATCTGCTGGGCTTGATTAATAGGAATTGCAAATCCTAAACCTTGAGCGCGTCCGATGATAGCAGTATTTATACCGATAACTTCACCGCGTTGGTTTAATAAAGGACCGCCAGAATTACCGGGGTTAATTGCTGCGTCGGTTTGGATAAAGCGAACTCGTTTGTCAGCAGCACCGATGACTCCACTTGAACGCCCCGTACCGCTGATGATTCCAGCAGTTACAGTGTTGTCCAATCCCAAAGGATTACCGATGGCGATCGCCCATTCACCTGGTTTAAGATTTTCGGAATTACCTATTTCTACTTTGGGTAAGTTATTCGCGGAAACCTTGACTACAGCAACATCGGTTAAATCGTCTAAACCAACAACTTCACCCATTAAATTGCGCCCATCACCTAAAGTCACTCGCACTTTAGAAGAACCTTTGACTACATGAGCGTTGGTAAGGATGGTACCGTTGGAATCAATGATAAATCCAGAACCTACTCCACTAGACTCCCTTGTACGTGTTCCTCTAGTAGAAGTGCGAGTAGAATCGATTCGGACAACAGCAGGACCTGTTTTTTCTACCGCAGTAGCGATAAAGTTGCTAGGAACAGCTTGGCTGGTAGTTCCCGGTAACTGAGCGATTTGTTGCTCTTGTTTTTGTAAAGCTTCAGTTGGCAATAATTGGGTGACGGGTAAAGTAAAAGCAGCACCCGCAAAGAATACAGATAAATAAGCTAGTGATTTTGGAAAGGATACTTTGTTACTCATAGTAGTTAGTAGATAGTAGTTAGTTGTTTAAGAGATTAATTAGAAATTTTTGTTGTTAATCTTAGTTTGACAGGTAAATATGACAGGAATATGTCAGTTGGATTTTGAATTTTTACCGAGATGTTTGTAAGTCAGATTATTATTTTTCGGGATTAAATACAGAATTTAATAAAAGCAGAGTTTAAAAAAATCCAGTTACTAGGAATATATTCCTAGTAACCAGAAGCAAGTGTGTGTGTGGTTTCAGAGAAAAGTTAGATATCCGTTTATATTGCTGTTGGGTGCTAACTTGTTTCTTTACCCGATAGCTTTAATATGACAGGCAAATATGACAAGAATATGTCAGGTTGGAAATTAGTTCGTAGTAGCGCTTCAGCGCATCTGATATTCCCCGCTAGCTATTATCGTCTGCAAGAAGCTTATAACCTCAAACAGCGCCGAACATACAGTTGGTGGTTCTTTTTCCTTGGATACAAGTTTAGGGTTACAAGGAGAAATGTCTGCTGGGATTAGTGCTGAGTTAACAGTTCTAGTGAATCTTAGCTTGACTCAAATCATGAGCAAAACCGAAAGACGCAGCAAAAGTTTTGATTTGAAGGTTTATCACTCTTGTTTACAGGCTCCGAGGCAAGTTCAGATTAAAAGCTTTTATGCAAGGTTAAGAAATTTAAACTTGACTATAAAAATCTTCATGAATTTGGGAATTCTATAGGCAAGCCTTTATCAAATATTATTGTTCTTAGTATGAGCATGCCCTTAAGTTTAAACCCTGGAAAGCTGGGTCAGATTGAAGTTTTTGAAGATGATACGCATTTTCTAGTTCGTATTCATCCGGGAAACCGAGATCGCGCAAAGAAAATTGTTGGTAGACAATGGGACGGAGATCGGAAAGCGTGGGTTTACCCCAAAAATCTACCAACCTACGAAGCCTTAGTTGAAGAGTTTCGGAAGGATGCTGATAGCTTCGACATTCGACAACCAAAAACAAAGCGACCTCCCGGAATAAAACCGCTTATTGAAGAGCTAGATAATGATGATGACTATCAGCTTCTTGATGATACTCGCGCCATTGAAGATATTGGCGAAAGTCAGGAAAAGATGTATGACGAACTCGAACAAATTCGAGAAATGCTTGGATCTCTTAAAGATGTAGCAGTAAACCAAAGCCGTGTAATTGAAGAGATGCGCGGAACTCAAGAAGAGACGAAGAAGGCTCTCGTTCAGTTTGAATCGTCTACTCAACAAGCTGCTAAACCTAAGATAGTTGAAATCCTTCCTGAGTATTTAGATTTAACTAAGCAGAAAGAGATTGAACTACTTGAAAGAACACTTATACTGATTGCTTGCCGTATGGCTAAAGGGCATAAATTTCATAAATGGGTAAATAAATATAAACCTTTAAGAGAACCATCGGGTTTTGTCATAAAAACTCATGAGTTTTTGAAAAAACAATTAGGAAAGCTTGTCGAAGATGAAAGCCCTCATACAAAATTCTATACTCTTATTGTTAAAGCAAGAGATGAAAATTTAATTTATCGTGATGATAATAATCCAGCAGACAGACCTATCTCAATTCTTTTTTCATTAAATGAACATCGAAATTGTTTCGGACATCCAGATTTTGATCAGTGGGAAGAATGGAGCCGATCAATTCTTTACTTAATGAATCTTGCATTGGTTTGGCCAAAGGTTGTGATGGAAGAGGAGGGAGAGAATGATTAAACATAATCCCATTTGGGAATGTTACCGATTACCCGGAAGCTCAAAACCTGATGAGTGGAGAAAAGTGCTTGAGCGGAGTCTTGAAAGAGATAGCTGCCCCTATCGCTATGATATTCGTAATACATCATTACGAGTTTGGAATCCATTTGAACGGGAAATAATTGTTCCAGGTTCCAATTTGACCTGTCGCAATGGCTACGAGCTTCAAAGAGTTTCTTTCGGGCTGAATAAAGACGAAACTCTTATTGGCATAGCTCTTACTAGATTAGTATTTGAGCAAGGATCAAAATTTCCAACTCCATATGCGACTGATGAACTTTTTTCTAAAGGTAAATACCCTGAAGTTCTACGACATCAGCCTATGATTGCTGGTATTCAAACACTAATTGAATTTATTAATCAATCTCTCGTTGGGAAAAAACTTGAACTGTACAAAGATTATAAAGTGGTTAATCAAGCTAGGAATGTAGTTTATCACTTTGGTAACTGTTTTAAATCATTAGATGAAATTGTACAGAATTCAGGATTGTCTAAAAATTTGCTTAGTGCTGTGAGATCAAATAAAGCTATTGTTCCAGGTTCCGTGAAGCTTGGTGTACTTTCGGCTAGTGTAAATGCTTATAAAGCGCTGCAAATTGGGCGGGAAATAGTTAATGTTCTTGATGATTGGCAATGTTCAGCTAATCTTGAAGATATTAAGAATGGAGATGGAATTGAATCCTTCTTGTCGGATACTTCACGTGGACAACCAATTGTGTTAGTACCACTTGAGGGCAAAAAAGGCGATCGCCCTCCTGCTGAGTCTATTAATTGGTTAAAATACCTTAATTCACAGAAAGCAGCTTTTCAACTTTGTTCTACTGAATCCGACCCTCGTTATACAAGACATGGGCTTGCCATCGCTATTCTTGCAAAGGCAAATGGAAGTATCTTTATTACAAAACCTAATAATTTTCCAAATTTCTACCGAAGTTGGTTCGTTGGGTTAGATTTGGGCAGAGGCGGATTTAGCAAAGGCAAAATTGTCGTGATGACGCTAACTAGCCCAGATGGTACGTTACAGGCTTATTGGCGAGCAGTGAAGAACGAGGATGAGACTCTTTCTCTAAAAATTCTTCGGGAGGGTTTGTTATGGATTGCTTCTAAAGCTGAATCTTTGGATAAGCGACGGCATCTGTATCTCATTCGTGACGGGCTTAGACCGCATCATGAATCATTAGATTTTTATCGAGAATCTTTGTCTGGTTATGATTTTACTTTAATTGAGTACTCCAAATCTGGTTCCCCACTAATTCACTGTACCCCTTTTGAGCCTGAACCGGGAACAACGATTTTACCTGAAGGATCTAGCTTTGCTGCTTTGTATCCCTGTGTTTCACCGCAACGTAATGTACTTACAACGCCAGTTAAATTTCGCGCGCTAATTAATCCTCAAGACTACAGCTTGGGAAATTTAGCTTTGCTGCTTACGACTCTGTGTCATTCTGCGACTCTCTCTTACCAACCTAGTCGGCTTCCTGCTCCTCTTCAATGGGCAAATGGTCTTGCTCGTCTTTCTTATGAAGATTTACAATTCTCTGGTTGGTCTCACAAACCTTCAAAGCTTCTTAATCTTATAGATTAGTAAAATTTGATATTTTTATGCAGGCCTGTTACTTTTCGTCTTCTGCTTTTTCATTGACATAGGGAGATAGCAATCCCAGCCCTTGCGAAGCGCGTTACTCTAACGAGTCAGCAAGCTGAACACGCGGCTAGCGAAGCGTCCCGTAGGTATTGCGTGCGGCGAGGGCGTGTCCGATAGGACATATGCTTCGTTTAACTTTGTTCCACTCGGCTTCGGACATTGTGTAATTAATTATGTTTGATTGCTTACCTTCCTCAACGGCAAACAAACTTGAAAAGTCGTACCTTCACCAACAATACTATCTACAGTAATTTCCCCGCCATGAGCTTTAACTATTTGTTGAGCGATCGCCAACCCCAAACCAAAACCACCAGATGAACGAGTTCGCGAGCTATCTACACGATAAAAACGCTCGAAAATATTGGGTAAATCCTCAGCAGGGATACCAATTCCGCTATCAATTATTTGAATCGAAATTCGTCTCATTTGAGAAAACGCTTTCAGCTTTACCGTACCGCCTTCTGGAGTATATTTACAAGCGTTATCTAATAAGTTTTTAATTGCTTGCTGTAATAAATCTTGGTCGGCTAATAATGTTATTTCTTGAGATGGAACTTCGGCAATAATATTTAATTCTTTTTCTTTTGCAATTAATTGATATTCATCGGATAAATTTTTTAGTAAACCAATAATTTCAACACTTCGTAAATCTTTAGTATTTAAACGTCCTTCATGTCTAGCTAAAAACAATAAATTACCGATTAGAGCGCTCATTGATTTGGAAATATCAACAATGTTTTCCAAGCGTTGACGAGGTAGTTCGCTATTATCAACAGGAGCCAGCAAACCAACTTGAGCATTACTTAAAATTGCCGCAACCGGCGCACGTAATTCGTGAGAAGCATCGGCAGTAAACCGCTGTAACTGTTCGTAAGAGCGCTTTGTCGGCTTCATTGCCACTCCACCTAAAAACCAACCAACGATTCCGACTATACCTAAAGTAGTCGGTACTCCCATAGATAAATAAAATCGTAAATTTGCTAGTTTTTCTTGAACTGGTTCCAAGGATTTAGCAACAATTATGTAGCCAATTTTATTGTTACCATTTTGAATTGAAGAGGTTATTTGACGGAACAGTGGTTGTTGATAATTAGCGGGATACCCATTAAATTGAATGGTTTGAAAGCCTGGTTTAACTAAATCTTGTGCAGGACAAATATTATCGTTAATTTTTAAAGGACTTTTATTGGTATTATACCAGCAAGCAAATTCAAATCCCTTCAGCATATCCGAAGAAGATGTAAGCGGTGTACCTCCAAACTCGACTCGATATTGTCCTTCTCCTTTTTCTAAAGGATACTTAAATTCAGAAACATAACTTTGAGTTTCATTTTTTAAAGTTAGGTCAAAACCCCGCAGCCTTTCTCTAACCAAAA
This sequence comes from Calothrix sp. CCY 0018, assembly GCF_963920925.1. NCBI lineage: Bacteria > Bacillati > Cyanobacteriota > Cyanophyceae > Nostocales > Calotrichaceae > Calothrix > Calothrix sp. CCY 0018. The sequence continues at coordinate 95,958 of NZ_CAWUDI010000033.1, forward strand.
AGTAATAAACTACAAAAGCGAAAGTAACTAAAATCCCACCCATAGCGAGAGTGAATAAATAAGCCAAACGGCGACGACTACGAGTTAGCATCAGTTATCAGTTATCAGTTATCAGTTATCAGTTATCAGTTATCAGTTATCAGTTACCAGTTATGAATTTTGGATTTTGGATTTTGGATTTTGGATTTTAGATTATTTTCTAGTCTCCCCATCTCCCCCTCTACCCCCTCTACCCCCTCTCCTTGTCCCCTTGTCCCCTTGTCCCCTTGTCCCCTTGTCCCCTTGTCCCCTTGTCTTCCCATCTCCCCATCCCCCCTTCTCCCCCCTCTCCCCCTCTACCCCCTCTACCCCCTCTACCCCATCTCCCCATCCCCTCACTTCGGTGCATTTAATCGATAACCCATACCGTATATTGTTTCCAAGCAATCCTTTGCACCGACTGATTCTAAACGTTGTCTTACTCTTCGTACCAAAGTAGTGACAGCGTTACTTTCTGGTTGAGTTCCCCATTCCCAAAGGGTATCTTCAATTTGTTCGCGTGATAAAACTTGATTGGGATGACGCATTAAATATTCCATTAATTGGAATTCGCGAGTTGATAATTTAGTTTTTGCTTCTCCTCGCGTTAAAGTCAAAGTATTTAGATGTAATTCTAAATCTTCCAGCTTGAGAATATCACCTTGCCAAAGTGGCGATCGCCTTCCTAATGCTCTTACTCTAGCTAACAATTCCATCACGTCAACTGGTTTTACTAAGTAGTCATCGGCACCGGCATCTAAACCAGTAACTTTATCGTCAGTAGTATCTTTAGCAGTCAGCATTAATACGGGAGAGGTTTTTCCCGCTCGTCTATACTGATGGCATAATGCGACACCTGTTACATTTGGTAACATCCAATCTAAAATTAATAAGTCATATTCTTTCTGAGTAATCAGCCACTGTGCCGTATCGCCATCTTCAACAGCATCAACAATATGTCCCACTGCCGACAAAGCCGCGTGCAAAGGCTCCAACTGTCTCGCATCATCTTCTACAAGTAGAATTACCATAATTACAGTTATCAGTTAACAGTTAACAGTGAACAGCGAACAGTTATGAAGTGCAAGTATTAGGTTGAAATGCTTCAGCAAAAAGCTAGTAACTGGTAATTGGTAATTGATAACTGCTCACTGTTAACTGATAACTGATAACTGCTATGAAAAAACTTTCTCCTCAATGGCTAAAATTTCTGAAATCATTAGGAATAGAATTCTGGCTACCGTTACCACTTTTAGCGTTAAGTTTTTGGTTTGTTGGGGGATGGTTAACCCAGAAAACTTTAAGTTCGTACAATAATGATGCTGTTAAATTGCAAGCAAGCCAGCCAGAATACCAGTATGGAATAGCATCAATAAAAGTAGAAATTTATCCTAAAAAAGGTATTTCCATAGTAAAAATAAAAAAGTTAAGTAGAACATATACAGAATCTAAAATGTTTTTAAAAACTACAGATATACCCTTCGTAGAAGCCGCAATCGGTGCCGAACTTGGAATGTCTCGCAAAAAAGTACGCAAAATGATGCGATATCGACGACAGGGAACAGTGAACAGTGAACAATGAACAATGAACAGTTATCAATTACCAGTTATAACTATCAAGGAGCAAGATGCTCCCACTACTCCTAACTCCTAACTACCCCATCTCCCCATGCCTTTTCCCAAAAAGCGCGTAGATATACCCGTTTCTTGGTAAATTATTCATAGCGAGAAAAAGTTGCAGTTAAGGATATAAAGGAGATACGTTGAGTAATAATCTCGATGCTATTGCCGCACACGGCGGAAAGTTGATAAATCGCATCGCTTCACCCGAACAAAAACAAGAATTTTTGTCAAAAGCTGATAGTTTACCCAGAGTAGAACTTGACGAACGGGCTGTTTCCGATTTGGAAATGATTGCGATCGGTGGTTTTAGTCCGTTGACTGGTTTTATGAATGAGTCGGACTATAAACGGGTTGTTGCGGAAATGCGGTTGGCGAATGGAGTTGCCTGGGCGATTCCAATTACGCTTTCGGTGACAGAAGAAGTCGCAAATTCTTTTAAGAAAGGCGATTTAATTCGTTTGGATAATCAAAACGGTGAATTTATTGGGGTATTAGAATTCACTGAAAAATATAATTACGATAAAAAACAAGAAGCAATCAATGTTTATCGTACTTCGGAGGATAAGCATCCCGGCGTACAGGTGGTTTACAATCAAGGCTCTGTAAATATAGCTGGTGATGTGTGGTTATTGGAACGTAAGGAAAATGCACTATTTCCTAAATACCAAATCGATCCAGCCGAATCAAGAAAGATGTTTAGGGAAAAAGGTTGGAAAACAGTTGTTGGTTTTCAAACTCGCAATCCCATCCACCGCGCCCACGAATATATTCAAAAATGCGCTTTAGAAACTGTTGATGGTTTGTTTTTACATCCTTTGGTAGGAGCAACAAAATCAGATGACATTCCTGCCGACGTGCGGATGCGTTGTTACGAAATTTTATTAGAAAACTATTATCCAGATGATAGAGTTATTTTGGCTATCAATCCGGCTGCAATGCGTTATGCTGGCCCTCGCGAGGCAATTTTTCATGCTTTGGTTCGTAAGAACTATGGCTGTACTCACTTTATTGTTGGACGAGATCATGCTGGTGTGGGTGACTACTACGGTACTTACGACGCACAGCACATCTTTGATGAGTTTGAACCGGGTGAATTGGGCATTATCCCGATGAAGTTTGAACACGCTTTTTACTGCACTCGCACTAAGCAGATGGCGACTGCAAAAACAAGTCCTAGCAAGAAAGAAGAACGCATTCACCTTTCTGGAACCAAGGTACGAGAAATGTTACGTCGGGGAGAATCACCCCCAGCAGAATTTTCTCGTCCGGAGGTAGCAGCAGAGTTAGTGCGTGCCATGCGAGTTCCTATTAAAGCTTAATTCGGGCATAATACATATTTTGCTTGAAAAACCGTATAAGCTATAGCTTTACATAATCGAATTCAGCCCTTTAATCTGATAGCTAATGAATTGAGGGTTGAGGGGTGAACTTATGAAGCGGCGAATCTTTTTACAACGAATTGGGTCTATTTTGGCGGTATTGGGAGTTACCGAGTCCGAGTGGTGGACGAAGGCTAGCAGTCTACAACAGGCGCTAGCCGATACTACTCCACGCAAGTTAGCGTTATTGGTAGGTATTAATCAATACCCAAAGATTCCCGTACTTAAAGGCTGTCTGACGGATGTGGAACTGCAAAGGGAACTTTTGATTCATCGCTTTGGTTTCCAACCGTCAGATATTTTATCTTTGACAAACAAGCAAGCTACCAGACAAGGTATTGAAAATGCCTTTGTTGAGCATCTTGTTAACCAGGCAAAACCCGGTGACGTGGTTGTCTTTCATTTCAGCGGTTATGGTAATCGGATTAAAACGAAAAGTCTACTTGGCGGGATGGAAAATGCTTTGATTCCCGTCGATGGAAACCAAGTTATAGAAAATTCAGAGACAATTGCTAACTATTTATTAGAAGACACTTTATTGCTGATGATGCAGTCGTTAGCTACCGAGCGGGCAACGGCAATATTAGACACTAGTTATTACAAACCCAGCATTTCCCAACCTACGGGATTAAGATATCGTTGTTGGAAAGCTCCTTCAGAAGGATTATTTTTAGCTGAAGAAGTAGAGTTTCAAAAGCAGCTAACAAAGAAAACTGCTGCCGATAAGTTAAGCGTGTTGCTTGCATCTAACTCGAACTCAAAAGATTTGGCTAAGGAAATTGTATTTTCTGATTTTAGTGCTGGGTTATTTACCTACGCTTTGACGCAATATCTTTGGGAAACAACGACTGCGAAAACGATTCAAATAAGTTTATCTCGTGTCGGAAGTACCATGCTGTCTTTGGGTAGTAAACAAGAACCAGTTTTACTTGAAAATAACAATCAAAGCTTCGGTTTGATTGCTGCTAACGTACAATCAAAGCTGATTGCAGGAGCGCAAGGAAGTGTAACAGATATAGAAGATGATGGTAAAACCGTTCATTTGTGGTTGGGAGGAATACCGCCGCAAGTGCTGGAATATTATGGAGTCAATTCGCGATTTACCTTTTATTCGGCAGCATCACCTTCAACTACACCCTTGGTGTTACGCAGTCGCAATGGTTTGAAAGCAAAAGCTACATTCAACCAATCAAAGCAACAAATAACTCCCGAAGTTGGGCAGCTTGTTAGGGAGACAGTACGAGTTTTACCCAAAGATATTAAATTAAAAATTGCCCTTGATGACGTTAGTTTAGAAAGAATCGAACGAGTTGACGCGACAAGTGCTTTTGCTTCTATTGAGCGCGTAGGTAGCGTAATTGCTGGAGAGCAACCAGCCGATTATTTATTTGCGAAGCTACCAGAAACCGAAGCTCCCGACGCAAAAGTAAATAATGCAATGGCTATGTCGTCTTCAAGTCGCTATGGCTTATTTACTTTGGGAGGTGATTTAATTCCCGAAACTTTGGGAGAAGAAGGAGAAGCATTAAAAGTGGCAGTTAATCGGTTAGCTCCTAAACTCAAAACTCTTTTAGCTGCTAAATTATGGAAGCTGACGCAAAACGAAGCTTCTTCCGGTTTGAGTGTCAAAGTAACTTTAGAAGCGATCGATAAGAAATTGCCGCTTACTTTAATGCAGCGTCAAACAAGACTAACATTCTTGTTGGAAACATCTAGCCAGAAAGCAGATAGTGTATCTTCCCCAGGAATTTCTACAGTATCTACAGGCAGTAAAATACGCTACCGGGTAGAAAATACTGGAGATAGACAGCTGTATCTAATGTTGCTGGGATTAAATAATCATAAGAATCCCATCGCTCTTTATCCCTGGTATAAAGATCAAGACTCTGAAGAAAATTCCAGCAAACCCGAACTTGAACAAGTAGTTATTCCTCCCGGAGAATCGTTAGTAATACCAAAAACTACTGCTGGTTTTGAATGGGTAATGTCAGGGCCAGATTTTTGGTGTGAAACCCAGATGATTTTTAGCACCTCACCTTTCACTAAAACCTTGATTGCTTTAGAAGAAGGCAAACATTCTTCAAAAGAAACTCACCGCATTTCACCGTTGTTAAATCCTTTTGAAGTTGCACAAGCGCTTTTACAAGACTTGAATCAAGCCAGCATTCAAAAAGATGAAACACAAAATCCACCTGCTGATTGGGTATGGAATGTTAATCATTGGGCAAGTTTTAACTTCGTATTTCAAGTAGTTTGATTGCTTAAAAATTCATAGCAAATGTATTAAAGCAAACAAATGGGAATTGGTAATTGGTAATTGGGCATCGGGCATTGGCAGTTAGGAATTAGGAGTTATGAGTTGAAAATTCTACCCCCTCTTCCCACTCTCTCCATTACCAATTACCTATTCCCTCTTTTTACAAATACTTCTGCAACAACAGCTTTAATTTTTCCTTTGTTTTAGCTGGTGCTTTATCTAAAGGTGTCAAAATTGCATATTTCAAAGCCGAATGTGCATCGCTTTCGGGTGGATTTTGACTTACACGTTTTACTGTTTCTTGAATTACCTTTTGGGCGTTAACGGCATTTTTTTGTAAATTACCAACTACCATTTCTACAGTTACACTATCATGGTCGGGATGCCAGCAATCATAATCTGTTGCTAAAGCCAAAGTTGTATAAGCAATCTCCGCTTCTCTTGCTAACTTAGCTTCTGTTAAATTAGTCATGCCGATAACGGTTGCATCCCAACTGCGGTAGAGGTGAGATTCCGCTTTTGTAGAAAAAGCTGGCCCTTCCATACATACATAAGTACCGCCGCGATGTAAAGTAACATCTGGAAGATTCAGAGAGGCGATCGCACTTGCTAAAATCTCAGCTAAATTATTGCAAATTGGGTCGCCAAAAGCAATGTGAGCAATTATTCCTTCACCGAAAAACGTAGAAACTCGATTTTTTGTTCTGTCAATAAATTGGTTTGGTACCACCATATCAAGCGGTTTAACTTCTTCCTTCAATGAACCCACCGCAGAAGCTGAAATAATATACTCCACACCCAACTGCTTCATCGCGTAGATATTAGCGCGGAAGGGTAATTCCGAAGGTAAAAGCGTATGATTGCGGTTATGTCTGGGTAAAAAAGCAACTGATGTACCTTCTAATTTACCAACAATTAAAGCATCGGAAGGTTTACCAAATGGTGTTTTTACTTGAACTTCTTGAATATCCTTGAGCGCATCCATCTTGTATAAACCACTGCCGCCGATAACCCCAATTTGAGCCTGTGCCATTATTATTTCCCGTAAATTTAAGTCATATGGTCGTTATTTTACTGGAAATTGGGAATGGGAGTTAGGAATTAGGAGTTAGGAGCTAGAAGTTTTTAACCTTTATTCTTCTGAATTTTCAAATACCACATCCTCATAAAGTAATTGGATGGAAAATTTAAAATCAACGCTTGTAAAATCAATTTCATCACCTTGATTATAGGTTTGAAGTTCCCACAAACCTTTATCATTGAGTCGGAAACATTCCACCATTATTTGTTCTGCGCTAATTAAAACATATTCTTTTAAAGTTGATATTTGTCGATAGTTTTGAAATTTTTTTCCTCTATCAATTCCTTCGGTACTGGGTGAAAGAACTTCTACAATTAAACAAGGATGATGAATAACTTTTGTGGCGAGTTTATCCCTTTCGTCACAACTTACCATCACGTCGGGATAGTGGAAGGGGCCATTTTCTGATACACCTAGTTTTACATCGAAGACAAACGGACGACATGAACCCCCTCGAAGGTGAGTTTTTAATTGATGAAAACAATTAGCACCAATAGTTCCATGATTGACAGTTCCCCCTGTCATAGCGAAAACTTCACCGTTAATATATTCGTATTTAAGCGGTTGTTGTTCTTCCCAGTCTAGATATTCCTGGGGTGTTATATATTGATAATTCGGAATTACGACCATGATTATTTTTTTTATTTAGTTATATTGTGATGTTAACAGTAAAGTTAAAATTAAAATTTTGAACGTATACTCAGCTAATTTAATTCGGAATCTTTAAATACTACACTCTTGTAAACTAATTCCGTGTCAAAAGCTAACTACTTGTATTTTAATCAGAAGAAAAATGGTTCTTCAGTACCTAGTATGCCAAATTATTAGTTAAAAACTAAAATATTGTTTTTTAACCTGGGTTTGAAGCTCAAAACTGTAAAAAAGGTAAAAATGTTAGTTAAAAAGTCTAAATCTATTACATGGCAACATTTACAATGTTTATGCGAGTGTTTTTAGCATAGTAAGTACTGAAGATCCAGAAAAATAAACCAATAAAAAACGCCTCCCGATTGCTCGGAAGGCGTTTTTTATATTTTGTGGAGATGTAAAATGTTACATCTCTACAATATCAATATTAAATTTTAACCGTTGATTGCGGGAGCGCTGATTGCTACAGGAGCAGTTTCACCAGCAGCCAAATCAAGTGGGAAGTTGTGTGCATTTCTTT
>NZ_CAWUDI010000034.1:0-101008 GCF_963920925.1 Calothrix sp. CCY 0018
ATATATGGTTTGGAACAAATAATTTATATTTGAACCGTAACCCAACATTCTTCTTGTCAATATTTATCCATAATCATTATATTGAGTTACGACAATGCACGGAATAAAGATTCTTGTTACAAGTAAAATTTGCTAAACCTGTCTAACCCAACCTACTAACTATCCCACAAAAATTCTATAATTCCTTGACGATATAAAAATAACTTTCTACACTTAGTATATTGATTTACTAAAAAAAGACAAAATACGGATATACCATGCTAGCAATAAAAGCAGAAAGGCTAAAAGAAGACACAATTCTACAAACAAAAGTTGTCAACAAAATAAACAGTGGTAAAAAGGCTGTTTTCAAATTTGAATCAGAAGAAGATAAGATGGCTTTTTTAGAGCAATCTTGTAAGCTTGCAACAGAGGTAGGCTTTGCAGCAGGCTCGGCTATTGGTGCTATAGCTGGAACGGCTATCGGTGGTCCAATTGGCGGATTTATCGGTGGAGCTATTGGTGGTGCCATTGGTGCTTTTATTGGACAAAGTATAGGTGTATGGTTGGCAAACTTTCTTTGGGAAAATGTTGTTAATAAAAGCGCTTTGTTTTTCAAAGAAGCATTTTCTTGGTTTGGGTTATTTCCTAACCGAATGATTGCGAGAACAACTTGTTAACCAAGATAATTCGTCATTTTAAGATGGTGCGTAATCGCTAAATCTGTAACGCACCCTACTGTCTAAATAATTACTCGGTTGAGGTTTTTTTCTCTAATCTTTTTCTTACTTCCGCTTCTAACTGTTCTCCTGTACTAACAACCACTCTATTAGGCTTTGCTCTCATAATAGAAAGGTAATGTTGAAACGCATCTTCATCTTGAGGGTGTGATTTGACGTAATTTCGTAAATCCGCTTCATTTAATTGACGATAATCTAAATCATTCATTGTATAATTTGCTCTCCATTGGTTAATATTTCTACCTGAATTGTTTCTCCTATAAGGACAACTATTCTTTGCGTTCTAGTATCGTATCTAGTTAGTTCAATTGTTTGCAGTAAATTACTCATTCTTACGCATAAACCGTAAAAAGAGCGCATTTGTTCGACTGTTGGCTCCACAAGCTCAATTTAAGTATATTAGTTATCAATTAGGGCTTTTCGATTAAATAGCGCGGACTAAATTCGTATTAGTATCAGTCTAACTTATTGATTTGCGAACGCGATATAATTTCGCCGGATTATTTACCGCTTAAGAATTTTGAATTCCTAACTATAGATATACGGGATAAATCAAGCTATACACTTTAACGCACTCTATCTAGCAGCTTTAGATGGTTATAGAATTGTGTTTGGTTAGATCGCGCACTGGGATATAAATAGTAAAATTGATAGAAATACTGAGTAAGTAATACTTTCAAGAAAGAATTTATCAAATTTTTACATTTTATTGTTATTTTCATGCTTGACACAACATTAAATAGTCGCTACCACATCATCAAAAAATTGGGGGGTGGTGGGTTTGGAGAAACATTTCTTGCTTGCGATCGCTGGTTGGAGGATGAGAGATGTGTTGTAAAGCAACTTAAACCGGATACTATGAGTCCGGTGACGGTGCGATTGTTTGAGAGAGAAGCTCAATTTTTGACTAAATTAGGCGTTCACGACCAAATTCCTCAACTTTTAGCTCATTTTCAGCAAGATGATAATTTTTATTTAGTACAAGAGTTTGTCGAAGGACATGACTTGGTGCAAGAGATAACCCCAGGTAAACACTGGGATGAAAGCGATGTGATGTATCTATTAGAAGAAATTTTAAAAATCCTCAAGTTTGTACATAAGAACAAAATTATCCACCGCGATATCAAGCCAGCAAATATCATGCGTCGGCACAAAGATAACAAAATCGTATTAATTGACTTTGGTGGAGTTAAACAAGTTAAAGTCCAGACAAATTCTACAATGTATACTCCTGTTGTTGGAACGCAGGGTTATATGCCAGATGAACAGTTCAAAAATCGCGCTCAACTGTGCAGCGATATCTATGCTGTGGGAATGGTAGCTGTTCAAGCATTGACGGGATTGCAGCCGATCCAACTTTTAAGAGATGCGAAAACCGGACAACTGCTTTGGCAGGATAAAGCCAAGGTGAGCGAGGGATTGGCAAATGTCGTAGATAAGATGGTGCGGTTTCACTTTGCAGAGCGCTATCAGTTAGCAGATGAAGCTTTGGAAGCTGTACAAAATTTATCACTCACAGCATCATACTGGTTTGGGCGCGGCGATAAATTGATAGAGTTAAAAGATTATCAGGAAGCGATTACAGCCTACGACCAAGCAATAAATATTAATCCGAATTACTCTCGGGCTTGGTATCATCGCGGTATCGCACTACGTCAGTTGAAAAAGTACGAAAAGGCGATTGCATCCTACGACCAAGTAATTAAAATTAAACCAGATGACTATCAAGCTTGGTACAGTCGCGGCTTAGTACTAGATGAATTAGATAGGAATCAAGAGGCAATCTCTTCTTTTGACCGAGCAATTGAAATTAAGCCAGACTATCATCAAGCTTGGTATTATCGCGGATTAGTGTTTAATAATTCTGGCAAGTATGATGATGCGTTTCAATCCTTTGACAGAGCCGTTCAAATTACGCCGAATTATCAGCAAGCTTGGATTAGTCGTGGTGCAGCGCTCAATAAATTAGAGAAATTTTATGATGCTATTACATCATTTGATAAAGCAATTCAAATTAGACAGGCATCTTCTGAAGCTTGGAATGGTCGCGGTTGGGCGCTAAAAAATTTGGAAAGGAATGAAGAGGCGATCGCCGCATTTGATAAAGCAATTCAAATTAAACAAGATATGTATCAAGCATGGACTGGTCGTGCTGTTGTACTAAAAAAGTTGAAAGAGTACGAAGATGCACTTAAAAGTCTGGAAAAATCAATTCAAATAAAACAGGATGACTTTTTTACTTGGTACGTTCGTGGTGAAGTACTTTACTACTTTGGTCGATATCAAGAGTCGCTGGAATCTTTTGATAAGGTATTGGCTATAAATCCTGGCTATGAATTGGCAATAAAAAACCGCAAATTACCAGAGAAAAAAGTGCGAAAAGTTTGGTTTTTGCGATGGTTAAGACTTTAGTTATTAGCGTGTAGCGTCCAAATACTGTACAAAACTAATGCTTGGCAATATTCTTAATAAGCGATATCACATAATCCAAAAGTTAGGAGAAGGTGGATTTGGAGAAACCTATCTTGCTCAAGATGGATGGCAAGAAGGGGATAATCGGTGTGTAGTTAAGCGACTTAAACCCGATTTAATTAATCCCACTATACTCAAGTTGTTCAAGGGAGAGGCAAAGAGTTTGACTCTTTTAGGCAGTCATGACCAAATTCCCCAACTTTTGGCGCATTTTCAGCAAGAGCAAGAAATTTATCTGGTGCAAGAGTTTATTGATGGGCACGATCTTACTAAAGAAATAATAGACGGAGAACCTTGGAAAGAAACTCGGGTAATCAAGTTATTAAAGGATATCTTGAAAATTCTTGAGTTTGTGCATGAAAACAAAGTTATCCATCGCGATATCAAGCCAGCAAACATTATGCGGCGGAACCAAGATAACAAAATAGTGCTGATTGACTTTGGCGGAGTCAAACAAGTTAAAACTCAAACAGGTTCTACACTCTTGACTGGTGTTATTGGTACACCTGGTTATACTCCTCAAGAACAATTTGACAATAATGCTCAACTTTGTAGTGATGTCTATGCCGTCGGAATGCTAGCTATTCAAGCTTTAACAGGTTATGACCCTGCTAATGTACCAACTGATAGTACAACTTTTCAACCCATCTGGCGCGACAAAGTAGAGGTAAATAAGAGATTCGCAGATGTTTTAGATCGGATGGTAAGATTTGACTTTGTTGAACGTTATCAGTCAGCAGGTGAAGCCTTAGAAGCTCTCAAAAATTTATCGCTTACTGCATCCGATTGGTACAACAAGGGAGAAAATTTATATCGATTGCAGCGATATACTGAAGCAATTGTAGCTTTTAAGCAAGCTCTTGAAATTCAACCGGAATATTATTTAGCCTGGAAATTTAAAGGACTAGCTCATAATAAATTGGCAAACTATACTGAAGCAATTACATCATTTGAAAAAGCAATAGAATTACAAAATGATTGTTTTGAAATTTGGTACAGTCATGCCTGGGGATTATTTCAACTGAAAAGATATAGCGAAGCTGTTAAATCATTTGACCGAGCTATAGACATTGAAAAAAATGATTTTAAAACTTGGTATTATCGGGGATTAGCGTTAGAAGAATTAGACAAATATTCTGAAGCAATTATATCTTTCGAGGAATCAATAAAAATTCAACCTGATTCCTATCCAGCTTTATACAATTGTGCTTACTTATTACAAGAATTAGGCAGATATGAGGAAGCCCTTGAATTCTTCGATAGGGCAATTGAAATTAAAACTGATGATTTAGAGGCTTGGTATAATCGTGGTTCTGTATCGTATCAGTTAGGCAAATATAGAACAGCTTTCGCATCGTTTGACAGAGCGATTAAAATTAAAAGTGATGATTCAGATATTTGGTACAGTCGCGGTTTAGCTTTAATGAAATTGCGAGAGTATAACGAAGCTATCGTCTCATTTGATGAAGCTATTGAAATTAAACCTGATGACTATCAAGCCTGGTTTAATCGTGCTTTAACTCTTAGCAAGAGAAGAAAATATACCGAAGCGATTTTTACATATAATAAAGCATTAACAATCAAACCTGATTTTCAAGAAGCATTAGAAAATCGCAATGCGATACGTAAGAAAGATACACCGTTTTTAAAAGCCTTTACTGTCGGAGGAATTTGGCTTCTTTTTAAAACTTTAGTTATGCTTCCTTATGGTCTTGTTTATAATAAAAATTGGTTGATGTCTACAGGTTTTTTTCTATCTATAGTAATGTTTATTTTAGCATCAACAATCACAGGGTTAATTGCTCGTTTTGGTCGCGCTACTGATATACGTTATAGCTGGGTTAAAATTATATTTTTAGACTTATTAGTAAAGTTAATTATAATCATTTATCTAATCAGCGTTATTGCCAGGAATTAGTCTTTGAATTAAGATATCTTATTGCATTGTAGATATGATAGGAAAAGATAATCATATCTATCGTTATAACGCACCATTTTGAAATATTGCTACTAGTTAAAGTTAAAACAATTACCGTTTCTCAGCTTCGTTCAAACCCGCCAGGGAATATAATTAAGAGTCTAATAGCAAAAGTCCATTGAAATGGACTGAGGAAAATAATAGGAAAATTCCCACAATTAACCCACGCAGGTGGGTTTCGCTTGTGTAGAAGCGGTTTCAACCGCCGGATAAATGATTATTCCCCAATGCCCAATCCCCCATCCCCAATCCCCTATTCCTCCATCTCTTCCACAACTTCCTTCCTATCCGTCAACGGCTTCACAACCTTAGCTATAGCTTCCGAAATAAAAGCTTTCACAAACTCATCCCGACGATTTAATTGAAACTGCCTTTGTACAACTTCTGTCATTCCCCCATCACCCCAATCTTGATCGTGACGGAAATATTCGATAAAGCTTTTACCGGCAATTCTAGTTAAATAAGCTGCCGTTACTCCCTGAATTGCTCTACCAATTACAAAAGTTGCAACGTTTAACTGTAGCGCTGTAGAAACTAACTGCAAAGCACCTTTAACTATGCCCAAACTCGCCAAGGTTTTCGCTAAGGAAAGCGCTAATTCCCTTCCCCTTTCCATATTCAATTCACAACCGTAAACTCTGCCAATTTCTACTACCATTTGAGCGTTTACGGCAGCAGTTGCCAGCAAATCCACCATCGGTAAAGGTGTTACCGAAACTACACCCGCACCAATCCACTGAAACCGATCTACAATTTTGTTCGCTTGCCGACGACGTTGAGTATCGATCAGTTTTCGGGCTTCTTCTCCCAATCTTATTGATTGTAAAAGAATATTATCAGCCACTAAATCTTCACCTTCTGCCCGTAAAATTGCTGCCATCCTTCGTAACAAAGGTACAATTTCCGGCTCCGAACGGAAAATATCGCCGTTTTCCAACTCTACCTCCTGCGGATTAGCGGCGATCGCCACGACATCGTTTGTAGGAATAAAGCCCCGCACTCGCTCCCGCAATTTAGCTAAAATCGCTTGAGTGTCTTCTTCTGCATACAAATCGGTTTTGTTTAAAACCACCAGCGAACGTTTACCAATTTCTGCTAATGCTTTTAAAGGTTCGTATTCGGAGCGTCGTAAATCGTTATCTACTACAAATAATAATAAATCGGCACTCGTCGCCAATTCCCTGGCTAACTGTTCCCTTTCAGTTCCCGCAACCCCCGCTTCCAAAATACCCGGCGTATCGGTAATTAAAATTCTGCGCTCCATCCCTTTGAGACGCAAACAATAAGTTTCCCCTACGGTAGTAGTCCCCATCGGCGCATCAACATTACCAACCATCCGCCCCATAACCGCATTTACCAAAGAAGTTTTACCCGCGCTTCCCGTACCAAATACCACTACTTGAATTTCACCGCGTGATAAATTTGCTTCAATCTCGCGGGATTTACTGAGTAAAGCTTGGCGAGAAACTTCATCTTGAATCTGCGAAACCTGTTGGCGCACCGCTGATAAAGTCGTGGAAGCAGTTTCTGTTTTTTTCTCAGGAAGCTTAATATTGGGACGTTTGCGGCTACGACTGCGCTGTTCCCCAGACTGTATTTTTAAAGCATAGTAAACAAAAGCTGCAATCAGCGCTGCAATTAAAATAACCAGCAAAAACAGCAGTAAATTAACTAAAATCGGAGAATAATAGGACAATGTCCAAGAAAGTCGGTTTAGAGAATCTAGAAACCACAAGCCAACCCCGAGGATGACAATTAAACCGACAATTAACGTAACTAAGCGGGATACAGGTATTTTGGGCATAGGGAAATTTGGGGAAGGGGAGAGGGGGAGAGGGGGAGAGGGGGAGAGGGGGAAGAATAAATAATTCTTAACTCTTAATTCCTAACTCCTCACTCTTAATTCCTCACTTTTAACCTTTGACCTTTGACCTTTGACCTAAATTAAATATTTTTTCTAATATAAACGTAAATATGGCTTTCGGTTTGCCATTATTTTTTAATAGGACATCTTATCAGGAGATATTAAGCTATGGGATTATTCGATCAAGTTCTTAATGCGGTGAACAACCCACAAACGCGAGGCAGTATGGACGATATTGGCGGTATCCTCAATACCGTGCAGCAGTTGAGCGGTAATTCGGGTACGAATTCTTCCACAATGCAATCCGCTATGGGTGTTGTGGGTAATTTTGTTCGTTCTTCTTTACAAGAAAAGCGAGTTAATGAAGGCGATCGCCAAGCTGAATCTATAGTAGACCAATTTAGCGGTACTTCCCCTAATTCTCAAGCTGTTAATAGTTTATTCTCTGGAGCTATGCAGCAGCAGGTAGCCCAAGCGATTTCACAACGTACTGGCTTGGATGCAAATATGGCTATGCAAATGTTACCGATGTTAGTTCCTTTGGTGCTGAAGTTTTTGCAGTCGGGTACTCATGCCCAAAATCCCCAGTCTGGTGGAAATTCTGTTCTCAGCAGTTTCCTCGATGCTGATGGTGATGGTGATGTAGATATTTCCGATGCGATGGGAATGGCTAGCCGTTATTTGGGAAGATAGTTTCAGTTAACAGTTATCAATTATCAGTTATCAAAATTTAATTGGTAATTGGTAATTGGTAAATAAAGTTAGGAATTATATGCAAAAATATCATTTTAAAATTTAGATAATATTCCAATCGGGATTTAAACAATTAATCAAGCCAAAATAGGTACTTTTGTTACTTCTGTGCAGTTAACTAGACGGGTACAAATAAATATAATACGCTCCGTCATTGCGAGGAGGAACGACGAAGCAATCGCTGAGGACTGGGATTGCTTCGTTCCTCGCAATGACGTTTTACATTTAATTAAGCCTACCTATTTATTGCGAACCAGAGTAGAATTTCAGAATTTGCGATCTTCATCCTCTGGTATACTTTGTGCCGTTACGCTCTAAAGTTATCAAACTGAATCTGGATATCGTCGAAATCGCGATCACCACCGTTGGGTAAATCTTCAAAAGCAAAGGTATTCTCATCAAGCAATTTGATGTGATCGAAGTTACGCAAATCGGTGTTCGCACCTAAGTATGGGAAGTAAACTTCTGCTTCTCCATTGAGTGCTTGGGCTAATGTACCATCGGCGATAATTAACGGAACAATAATAGAACCTGCATCAAATTTGACGGTTCCGCTTTCTTCGTTATCGTCGGTGGTGGAAAATTTGGGAGACACAAGATTATTTAAAGCCGCTTCTAAATAACCATCAGCGTCAGGTGCTAAACCATTAACAATACCAGTAATATCATCGACGGCGTAAAAGTAAACTTCGTTATTGAAATCAGCTTCTCTACTAATGGTGAAATCTACCGTTACTTGACCTGTAAAATCGCTTAAGTCAATTGATTCGATGGTAGTTCCGTTAACTTCCTGTGTGACGATTTGATTTTCTAATTTTGTGAGAATTTCCAAACTCGCAAGTATCGGATCGTGGTCGCTAGCTCTCTGAGGAGTATCGGCAAACTCGGAGTTTGTGTGTACGATATCGAACTCCGCATCATTAGCTAAATTATCGCTAACCAAAATATGATCTAAAGATTGCGAGTTACCTTCAAAGATAAAACTGTAACGCTCATCTTCCGATACGGTTTCTGTTAAATTTGTCAAACTCTCTGCCAAGGTTTTAACTGGGGAGACAAATTCAAACTCGTTGAAGTCACCCAAAACCACAACATTAGCGTTATCGTCTGCTGCTAAAATTCCATCAACGTAACCTTTGACAGCTTGGGCTTGGGCTTGGCGCTTATCAAGATTTCCATTAACAGTCGAGTCTTCCTGTCGCTCTGCAAAAGGTTGCTCTACACCGAAAATCGGAGCGCTACCACTTTTGTCAGAAAAATGATTATTAACAACGGTAACTTCTTCGCCGTTAAAAGTAAATTTAGCAGCTAGCGGTAAGCGACTGTCAAAGAAAGGATTGGTTAAATCAGTTTGTTGAGCATTAGCGTCAGTAATTGCACTCAAAGAACCATCAACAAAACTTACACGATTGGGATTGTAAAGAAATGCAGTGCGAATATTACCATTGAATTCGCCGCCGTTGGTATCATCGCCGATAAATGTATTATCAATGAAACTGTATGTTGGCCCTCCATTCGCGGCAATTTCATCAATTAACCTTTGCAAAGTTTGATTAGCGGCAACCTCTGAAAAGCCAGTACCATCATTATCTTGAATTTCCTGCAAGCCAATGATGTCTGGAGTTTTTAAGTTAGTGACAATTTGAGATGCGATCGTGCTAAATCTGCCGTCTGCTACATCTGTATCATCATCGTCATCATTAGGATCTAAGTTCAGCACGTTGTAGCTAGCAACCGTCAGTTTCTTTGCACCACCTTCTAAGCTGGTGGTTTCTGGTTGGATGGTTGAGGGAGTGACGGTGAACTGTTGTGTGGGATTAATTTCAAAGTTACCAAAACTATAGCCAACAACCCCTGTGACATCTCCTAGCTTTGCTCCAACATTTACGTCTGGAATATCAAGAAGAGGGAAAATGTCAAAATTTGCATTAATTTGAACTCTTTCGGGATTAAAGTCATCAGGGCTGATATTCAGCGTACCCCTTTCACTTAAACCTGTAGCGTTATTACCGCTATCTACAACCGCGAAGATTTCCCCAAATTGATTAATCGGAGCAACAGCTACTGCATCTTTGGCAGTTACCAGCATTCCTTCCAAAGACTCGAAGAAGTCTATACCGTCGGTGTCAGGATCGAAACTTGTGAAAGCATCATCATCGATATTTTTATTAGGAGGTACTCTACCACCACTACCAATTATTGTTGCTGCGGGGAGAGGATTACCGCTAGATATTACGGTTATATTCTCGCTACTAATTTGAGTTGTGGAAAGATTACCGCTGCTCTCACCTTCAGGAAAGAGAAAGAATTCGCTAACCGTACCTGTAACTTCTAAACTATCTCCAACTGCCACTGTGAGAGTAAGTGGACTGGAAACAAAAATAGCCTCGGAAGTTGCATTGTTTCCATCTCCTGTAACGTCTTGAAGATAGAAGCCATCCCGATCTACTGCTGTTACGATACCTGTAGTCGTTACAACTTGACCGTTGAGTGGTGATTTATGATTGGCACCTTGAATCTCGCTAATTAATACCATTGATAAAAGTCTCCTGGTTAATAGTTATACAAAATGGGCAAAAAATTCTGAGTCAAGACTTACGCTATGTTTAGTGTAAAGTATTATTCTAATATCTCAGTATTTATAACGACTCAGCTAAAACGCAGTATCTCCGTAAAAAACTAAAAAACGATAAGATAAAGCTCTATCATAAGTTAAAATATTACTTAACCCTAAGTAATTACCACTCAGTATATTTATGGTATGCTGATAAATACCGCAAATAAATGTCACTTTTGATATTTGCCATTAGATACTAAATAATTTGATTTAACAAAAAATTAATTTGTAGTTAACTTTTAGAGAAAAAGCAATTTTTTTAAAGTAGTAACTTTGAGCTTAATAAAAAAAAGATAGCATTGATCTGTGGATAAAAAACAAGAACCAATATCAAGTAAAATCTGATAAATAGGATAATCCTATTACTCTTTATCTGACATATTTATGTATTAAAACATGATGAATAAACATCTATAAAACTATTTTTTTATTGTTATTAATATAATCTGTTTTTTGCATTAAAAAACAAACATATTTTTGTTTTTTAACCATTAATAGTAGTTTTTGTCGCATAGTAGTACGTATTTTGTAAATTTTAAAAAAATAAACACAAATAAAACCGGATAGTTGTAGCTCAAATACAACTTGATTGCTTTATTGACTTCACTTGATAACATGACTAAGATAAGTTTGTCAATAGCTAGTAATCAGTTAACAATTTTTACTAAATTTTAGGTACTATGTCGAACAGTTAACTTCCAAATAAATTGAAATATAAAGATTATTTTTTTGTTCTCAATTAATATTTTTTACTGATAGAGTTAAGTTCCGGACAATATTTTTTTATAAATAAAATGACAGATACAACAAAAATTTCCGCAAAAAAATCGTCGCACCGTTTGGGTATCAAAAATCTGAATTTGAACAAAATTATTGGAGCAACTATAATCGGCTTGGGTTTAGCAGTTGGCACAATAACAGCTATCCCAATATTCGTTAATGCTTCCGACCATGATGATGGTGAAGTGGATACAAAAGGTCGCAACCGGAATCTAACCGATTTATACGTGTTCCGCGAACAAGACCAAAACGCCAGCGCCAGTGCAGATGACTTGATATTCGTGATGAATACCAATCCGCGATCGGTGGCTCGTCAGCAGTATTATTTCAGCAACAATGCCCTTTATGAATTTAAAATTACCCGCGTTGCCGATAAAGATGCAACCCCCACGGGTAAAGAAGATGTGGTTTTGCAGTTTCAATTTGGAAAACCCAACAGCCAAGGGCAGCAAACATTTAAACTAACTGCGATCGCGGACGGTACAATAATTGGTGCTGATGAAGGCACAACTACTCCCTTAAGTTCAGAGAATAGCCCAACTATCAACCAATTAAATTTAGGGAATGGCAACGTTAGCGTATTTGCAGGATTGCGGGAAGATCCATTTTTCTTCGATGTGGAACAGTTTTTCCGAGTTCGTGCAGGAGCTTTAGGTATCGGACCAGCAGTTGGTTTTCTTCCACCAGAAGAAGCCATTGACTTTGCCGCAGGATATAACGTTAATACCATCGTTGCCAGAGTACCCCGCTCTTTATTGCAAGGATCTACTTCCAATACAACCTTCGACGTGTGGGAAACTATCTCCGTCCGCAACCCAGACTTTCGTGCCCAACGCGGTGGTAATAGATTCCAACAGTTTGAACGTCTCGGACGACCAGCTATTAACGAAGGCTTAATTGTTACTAACGATTTTCTGAATGCCTTTAACAGTATTCCCCCTACTGCTGACTTAAGTGATGCTGCTGCACCCGTGGGAGCGGAAGCAAAAGCTACCCTCCTCGCTTTGGGAAATGACGAAGCACGAGCTAACACTTTACTAAGTGCATTCCTTCCTGACGTGATGCGAATTGATACCACCCAACCAAGCGGTTACGGTTTAGCTCTCAACGCCAAAGGTAGCCCCATCAGAGGACGTTTGCTCGAAGATGATGTGATTGATACAACCTTAAGCGTACTTACGAACGGTGCAGTTACCGCCGATAACGTTTCCTACGAAGGTACTCCGGGTAATCCTTCTCAAGGTCATAAGCCGTTAGTAACAGATTTTCCTTACCTAGCACTACCGAATTAAAGGCACATAAATAAGGCTAGTACTCTGTCCCATTAGTTTTGATGGGTGTGTATCCAATCCGCCAGGGACTGCAAGTCCCTGTCTCATAGCAAAAGTCCTCTAAAGAGGACTAAGGTAATACCCCGCACTATTAATGTGGCAGAGTGCTAGTAGTCCTTTTCCAGCCGTTTTAATGGCTTTTATTTCAGTCCTATTTATAGGACTTAAGCTATTAGACGGGGACTTGCAGTCCCCGCCGGGCTTAACAAATGCTTTTCTCTGTCTGGTTCAAACAAGAACAGGAATAATGGCAATGACAAAAGCTATTTACAAGCACAAATTCCAGCCTAAATGGCTGTTACTTTTAACAATCCCGATCGCAACTAGCCTTGTAGTCTTATACTTTAATTCTCAATCTTCCCGACTTCCAAAGTCTTACCGTTACTCTGTTTCTCGCTCTTTACCAGGTATCAATAATCGTCGAGCTACCGTTCTCCAAGAAATCAACTTTTACCGCGAAAAACTCCGTCAGAATCCGGAAAGTGGCTTAAATTTAGCTTCCTTAGCTCAAGCATATTTGCAAATGGCAAAGGCAACTGGTGAAAGTAGCTGGTATTTACTCGCAGAACAAGCAGCTAAACGCTCTCTCTCTAATTTACCTTTTAATAACCAAGGTGCGGCGATCGTTTTGGCTCGTGTTGCTCAAGCTAGACATGATTTTACCGAAGCCATACGCTTATCCCAAGAAGTATTAAAAATTCAACCGAGCAATCAAAATGCCCTCGCTATCTTGGCAACATCTAAGTTAGCAATGGGTAAATTACAACAGGCAAAAACCGCTGCTGATACTTTAGTTAATAAAAATCCTACCCAAGCAAACTTAACTTTACAAGCCTTGGTATTAACAGCACAAGGACAAGAAGCGGCAATTAATACTTTTAAATCGGCTCTATCAATGGAAGAAGCCGGGGAAACTGGTACTTCTGCCTACACGCGGGTATTACTCGGTCAGTTTCATTACAAACACGGTGAACTAGAACTAGCAGAAGGCTTGTATAAAGAAGCCCTACGAATTATACCGAGATATCCCTTAGCTTTACTTCATTTAGCAGAACTAAAAACCAGACAAGGAGACTACAAAACAGCAGAAAGCCTTTACGCTCAAGTTTTACCCAACTCCCAGAAATCATCGACAACTTACGATCATGCTGTTTTTCGCGGCAAAGCTAGACTCAAACAATTGCAAGGCGATCGACAACAAGCAGTAAAATTATTAACTGAAGCCGAAACCTTGCTCAGACAAGAAAACGCTACAGGACATGGTAACGGTTCCTTTGGACATCAGCGAGAGCTAGCGCGGTTGTTATTAGAAAAGAATCGTCCTCAAGATACAGCTGAAGCTTTATCCTTGATGCAAGCAGAAATCAAAATTCGTCGCGATGCTCAAACTCTAGATACTCTTGCTTGGGCTTTATCTGACTCTGGACGTTTTAAAGAAGCTCAACAAGTTATCCAAGAAGCCTTGCAAATGGGTACAAAAGATGCTGCTATATTCTACCGTGCAGCCACCATCGAAAAAGCATTGGGAAACGATCGCCAAGCTTTAACTTATCAAAAATTATCTCAACAAATCGATCCGACTTTTGACAAACAAGCGCGACGTACATCAGGGCTGGGATTAGAGAATTTTGAATTTTAGAAATCAAAAAGATGAAAAACCACTGGCGTAAAATTAGTATAATTTCCTTTCTTCTCTCGCTGCTGCTATCAATTGGCTTTAGTACTCCTAGCCTTGCACATTGGGCAGATTTGTCAGTTGCGGAAATTACGGTAGGCGAAATAGAAACCGCAATGACACTGACTTTTCCGACTGGCTTAGTAGCTTTTAGCGATGATAACCGGGATGGACAACTTTCCCCAGAAGAAACTACAACCCATAAAACAGAACTGGAAAAGTTTTTAGGCGATCGCATCTTTTTAGCTAACCAGCAAGGTAAAAAAGGTACTATGGCGATCGCACCTGTGGACACCAACTTGCAAGCAATGAAAGTTAACGCTAGTACCCACAGTACTTTGCAACTAAATTATTCAGGGCTACAGCCAGTAAAAAACCTGAAAATGCATTATGATTTGTTTCTCGCTGAAGCACCCGCAGCCCATTGTCTAGCAACAATCTTTCACCAAGGAAAAGTCCAAAATTTTATTTTTAACCGCCAAAACCGGGATTTTTGGCTAATTTCTACTGCAAAGTGGCAATTTGGTGGTAGTCTTATCGTCGCGCTGATAGGTGCTTTTTTCTGGGGTGCAATGCACGCGATGTCACCCGGACATGGTAAAACCATAGTTGGTGCTTATCTGGTTGGTTCGGAAGTCACCGCTCAACACGCTCTGTTTTTGGGACTAACAACGACTCTCACCCATACTATCGGCGTGTTTATCTTGGGATTGGCAACTCTATTTGCTTCGCAATTTATCTTACCAGAACGGGTATTACCTTGGTTAAGCATTCTCTCTGGTTTGACAGTGCTGGCAATCGGTTTAAATTTATTTATTAGCCGTCTGCGTCAATCTCGCGAACACCATCATCATCATCACCACGAACATCATCATCATCACCACGAACACGAACATCATCACCACCACCATCACATAAAAGCAAAAACCCCTGTAACTTGGCGAAATTTACTCTTCTTAGGCATTTCTGGTGGACTTGTACCTTGTCCTTCAGCTTTAGTATTATTATTAAGTGCGATCGCGATCGGACGTGTGGGTTTTGGACTAAGCTTGGTTGTAGCATTTAGTTTGGGACTAGCATTCGTATTAACAGCGTTAGGATTATTGCTAATTTACGCCAAACAGCGATTTGAGAAACTACAGCTACCAAAACCACAGCGTTTGTTAAGAATTTTGCCCGCACTCAGCGCATTTTTAATCTCACTGATTGGTTTAGGAATCACCACACAAGCATTAATAGAAGTAGGAATAGTACGGTTATAAATTTTATGCCACACCAGTCAGTTCCCGCCCTCACCCCGCCCTAAAGGGCACCCCTCTCCCAAACTTGGGAGAGGGGAGGGGGAGAGGGCATTATCTTGAATACCAACGCACTTTTTGTATGAATTTTTATCTTTTAAAAAGGTACAGAGTCAACATCCTAGACATCCTACAAAAGTTTTAGCTTCAAACAAATCAACCCAGAGAAACTTGATTTGTAATCTCAAAATCTCCTACTTCGAGTTCGCTGGCTTCAACACCAATAAGAGAAGCTAACTGTTCGCCAGTGCTGGTAATTGCGATCGTACTACCACTACCCGAACTGGTAATTTCAAGTTGGTCAAATTCAAAAGTTTCGATAAATTGAGTTAAAACCAAAGAATCTTCACCTTTGACAAAATCAAGAATGGTGTCAGTTCCTTCTTCAGTTGAGATGATAAAGCGATCGCTTCCTTCACCACCACTCAAGATATCGGTACCTAAGCCACCGGCGATTATGTCATCACCTTCTTGACCATTTAAAATATCATTACCCGCGTCACCAAGGAGGTTATCGGCACCCTCACCACCATTGAGGATATCGTCGCCTTCACCACCTTGTAGTAAATCTGCTCCACCGTCGCCATTGAGGATATCATCCCCAAATACGCCGTTGAGTTGGTCGTCGTTGGAACCACCATTGAGGTTATCGTTACCCGCACCTCCGTTGAGGATGTCTTCTCCGCCGTCACCGTTGAGAACGTCATTACCGGCTTCACCTAAAAGTTCGTCATCTCCATTACCGCCATTTAGGTTGTCGTTACCGTCACCGCCAAAGCCAGATCCACCGAGAAGGAAATCGTCACCATCACCGCCATTAAGGACATCGTTGCCAATACTACCGTCGAGGAAATTGTCACCTTCGTCACCTTCAAGCAAGTCGTCTCCCAAACCACCTATAAGGTCGGTGCTTTCTGTGCTTTCGCTATCGCCGACATTATCCATTTGATTGTCGTCGCTATTAACAGTATCTCCCGAGTCAGCCATGAGTTCGTCGGTGCTTTCTGTGCTTTCGCTATCCCCGACATCATCCATTTGATTGTCTATAGTCTGTTGATAATTGTCTAAGGCATCGTTAAAAGAGTTCCTGATATAAGCGACGAAATCATTCCAAAAATCCATGAAATCCATAATTGTATCCTTACAAAATTAATGCAATAGCCTGCGGCGACTCCCTATAGGAGTATCGCTTTTGAGATCAAAAAACAGGGGAATAAAATTCCACAACCCACATAAGGGCGCGTTAATTGAAAGATTATCCCGACTTGAGACATCGAAAAGATTTAAAAATTAACCAAGCCTAGCTCGTGTGCGACTTAGTTTAGCTACATTTTGCCACGGGCCCCAAACAGCAAAGGTAATACCAGGGTCTTGGATATTGAAAAACATTGTCTGACCGTCTGGAGAGAAAGTTACACCAGCAAGCTCATTATCGTTTATGTTGTTCTGAATAAATTCGTAGAGCAACCCGTCGGGAGTAATACCAACGAGCCGGTCTGTTCCTGAGCCATCTTCGCAGGTGAATAAATCTCCGAAAGGAGACACCGTAATGTTATCGGGCGCATCTAACACTTCTTGGTCGTTGGGTTCAACGAAAAGTTCGATGGTACCTCCAGTTCCGTTGGTTACGTCAGGCACATAACGCCAAATCTGACCGAGTTCTTTTTCACCACCATCCGTACAGCAGAAAAATACTTCGCCACTTTGAGGATCGAAAGCCATTCCTTCTCCACGAGTAAATATTGCTGCTCCTTTGTCGGCAGCTTGTTGGCGAAGATTGTCTTCGGGAGATTCTACGTCCTCAAGCGGAATCCATACTGCGGGGAATGGAGTTTTTAGAGGAAAACCAACTGCGGTCTCAATTCCCGGCTGTCCTTGAATTCCCAGAGCTTCCAGAGAACCACCAGCAAGTAAGTTACCAGGCTCATTGGGAACATAGCGGTAAAAGACGCTATCACCTCTATCTTCAGTCTGATAAACGATACCAGTTCTAGAATCAACGGCGATCGCCTCGTGGTTAAAACGACCCATCGCTTTGATTGCTTCGGCTTTAACTAAACCTTTTTTCGGGTCTACTTCAAAGTTGTAACCGTGAGCGACAGAAACTACATCTTGGTTGGGAAGTCTGACACTGCGTCTCTCCTGCGGATCATCGGGCTCTCCACCCTCCGGATCGGCCACTACTTCTACATCCCCTGGCTTAGAGGTATTTTCTTCGCAAGTAATATATGTATTCCAGGGGGTAGGTCCGCCAGAACAGTTACGATAGGTACCACCCAAAGAAACCATATCTTTGATAAGTCGGCGATCGCGTCCGATAACTAAGGTTGTAGTACCGCCGTTAGCAAAAGGATCGTAAGCATATCCTGGGGGTACTTTTACGGGAAACTCGTCTTCATCAGGACTAAGTTCGTGGTTGCGGACTAAATAAACCAGTCCTCCAGGTGCGGGAAAAGCTGCCATCCCGTCATGATCTCCGGGAACTGGATTGCCGTCAGTCATTGGCTGACCTGTAATCGAAAAAGCGGTGTACTGAAATTGTGGAGGAAGCGCAATCAAAGGCTTTTGATATTCTCCTGGCAATTCTCTGACGTTCTGCGGTAATTGAGGTTGCAGTGAACCATAACCTTTTGCTTTAACCGATTGTCCGCGAGCCGCTCTAGCATAAAAAGCTTCTAAAGGCGACAATAACGCCGTTCCAGCAGCACTGGTAGCTGCCAAGGTAAAAAATTTCCGTCGCGATAAATGCATAATTTTTCCCTATTCCGTACAGGACTCTCCGAAGTTATTTGTGGTCAAAATTATTAATTTAACTTGTTCTTAATCTTCTCTTAAAACAAAGATTTTTTGTTTTAGATGTTTATTACATTACTACTAAATCAATTTTTTATTCCACTTATTTTACGGTTGATATTAAGTTTTTATAAAAGTCTCATTTTACCCAAATACTGTAAATTAATTTTTGTAAAACAAATGATTTATTGAAATCTTTGAAAACCCTATTATTTTGTAATTGATAATGTTATGTTAACCTTTTATTAGTTTATCTCTAAACTTCTGATTGATATCTAACTTGACATATTTATAAGTTTTATATGATTGATAGTATTGTCAAAGGTACTCAAAAACAATTAATTTGGGTTGGTAAGAAAGTTATTGTCCGACCAGAATTTAATCCGGCAATTGTTAAATAGGAAGTAAACTTCTGCTTCACCGCTGAGCAGGGCAAACACATCTAAATTTAGAGCATATGGTATTGACGAAATAACTTAAATATGTATCGAACGAGAAAATAATGTTTATCGTCGAGAGTGTCTTATCTACTTACGAAAGCAGAGTCAAAAAAAAGAACTCAGTGACAAGTCAATAAGTATCACTTAATGCCACAATCTGAGGCTTTGTTGAAAATATGGCTTTCTTAATGACAAGATGCGTTGCCCCTGCACCGCTGAGTGCTTGAGCTAACCTAACATAAGGGATAAATACGGAAACTATGATCGAATCTGCATCGAGTTTGACGGTTCCGCTTTCTTCGTTATCGTCGCTGGTAGAGAATGCAGGAGACAGTAAACTATCTTGACTTAAAGACGCTTGTTTCACACTATCGTCTGCTGTCAAAATTCCATCAGCGCATTTTTAATCTCGCTGATTGGCTTGGAAATCACCACGCAAGATTAATAAAAGATTGTTACAGCTAGGGTGCAAAATATCGGTTATATCCTTAGCTCCCAATCAAAATTTTAACTTACGCATAACATATGGTTGTTCGTTAGCTGCTTACTCTTATCAAAGCTTATAACTATACTCTTTATTCTTTTCTTAATCTTTACTGAATAAATAATTAAACTTGAACTGATAGTCTTGAGTGTGAGATGTGACATACACAACATAAAGTTGTATTGGTATATCAAGATTGCTGGCTGATTTTGAGAAGAAAGTTAGCCTTGAAAATAGTAATGATCATGGTTCTGTAGGCATCTGGGGTAAGGCTTTCAATTCAATTTAAGTTTTAAGTTTTGTTCCATAATTATGTTTATTTCTACCGAGTTACTTATGTAGTCTCAGGAATATCAACAATACAAGAACCGTAATTGTGTATGCATTTACCAAATTAAGGAGTAGATATTGATGTCAAATATATCTCGCCGACAGTTTGTCATGCTCATGTCAACAGCAGCAGCTGGCACAGCAATGGCTCCAATGGGTTTATTGCAAGCACGGAAAGCAATGGCTAAAGGCAGTGGAGCTAATTGTAATACAGCAAGCTTTAGTGTAGATGGCTTTGGACCAATAAGTGCCAAACTACCTGAAAACACCTTGGAACTTCCGGATGACCTCCGAAATACCGCTCTCCTGGAACTGCCCGACAATTTTGCCTACACTGCTATTTCGATCAAGGGACAAAAGATGTCAGATGGTCTAACCGTTCCCGGAGACCACGATGGAATGGCGTGTTTTCAAGGACGTAGAGGTAACTATATTCTGGTGCGTAACCATGAACTGAATCCTAACGAAGAAGGTAAATTTCCTTTTAACGCCCCTAATGGCAAGCAATATGATTCGTTTCCAGGTGGTGGTACATCTACAGTTGTAGTCGATCGCAACGGTAGATTAGTCGAAGATTATATTTCTCTGGCTGGTACTATCCGCAATTGTGCTGGAGGTCCTGCTTACTGGGGTTCTTGGATTAGCTGTGAAGAAAACGTAACTGTTCCCGATCCGACCGACCCGGATAACGTTGCTACTAAGAAGCATGGTTACAACTTTGAAGTACCTTCTCTACTAGGTGAAGCTGTCGATCCGATTCCTTTAGTAGCTATGGGTCGGATGAATCACGAAGCTGTTTCAGTCGATCCCCAGAGCGGTTACGTATATGAAACAGAAGACCGGGGTGACAGCGCTTACTACAAATTTGTACCGAAGAAGAAGCCTAATGGTTTTGGCGATCTCCAAAAAGGGGGCGACCTCTATGCCATGATTATCGAACCCGGTCAGCGTTCTAAGTGTACGGGTGAGCTTCTGCCTACCAATACCTTCGAGGGTACTGAAGTAGTTGATACTCGCGGCTTGGATCGCGAGGCCCCTGGGAGTATGTTGCCTTTCCTCGGTCAGCCTCTCAAAGTTAAATGGGTGAAGTTAGAGGATGTCGATCCCGAAGAAGATACCCTACGCTTGGAAGCTCAAGCCAAGGGAGCTGCTGTGTTTTGGCGCGGTGAGGGTGCTTGGTACGATCGAGGCAAACACTACTGGGTTTGTAGTGGTGCAGGTGATGCTGGAGAAGGTCAAGTTTGGTGCTACGACCCGAAAACAGAGACCGCCACAATGATTGTAGAGTCTACCGATGAAGACTTGCTTGATGGTCCGGATAACATGACTGTTGCTCGTGATGGCACCATTTATCTCTGTGAAGATGGTAGTAGTGGAGAGATTGGCGCACCCAACTACAGCCAGCGGGTTGTGGGTGTAGATGCTAGCGGTGGTCTGTTTGATTTCGCCAAAAACATTATTCCTGGTAACACGAGTGAATTTGCTGGTGCTTGCTTCTCTCAAGACGCTAAATTCATGTATGTCAACTCTCAAGGTAGAGGTATTACCTATTGCATCTGGCGTACAGATTACCGTCCGATTTACTTGAAGGCAGGTTTTAATGACTCGTTTCCGGCGGAAGATTCCCGAGGAAAAAAACCGTACAGAGGCAGAGAATACAGGTAATTTGAGAGTGAGAAGAAAGTAATTGGCAAGAGCGTAATTACAATATTGGGATGGCTTACATTCAGAAAGTTTTTCTGTAATAGCTATCTCTATTTTCTATTTCTGTATATCCTCTGCGAGCAACGTACTGGTGAATTTGTCAACCGTTTAGCTGCTGCCGTGAACTGGTTAGAAGCAACTTTTGATGCCGCCGAGAAAGCTGACAGTCCTGGCATTTTTATTATGATTCATGCCAATCCTAGATTCGATTTAGCACAAGACGATCCAGAACGGGCAGGTTTCAATCGTTTTCTGAAGTTACTAGAAGAAAAAATCCAAGTATTTGGACGACCTGTAATTTTGGCTCATGGAGATTTTCACTTTTATTTGCTAGATCGACCATTACCTGGTGTCAGCAACTTTACTCGCGTTCAAACTTTTGGGGCTGATGAAGTTAATTGGATTCGTGTGACTGTCGATCCTAAGAGTGCAGAAGTTTTCAAAATCGAACCAGTTGTTGTTGAAGAAAATCTATAAACTTTCTTAACGCCTCAAACAATCAGAGGATTTCAATACATAGAATAAACTTTCTGTCAATGCTTTAGTTCTAATTAAATTCCTTTTTATAAATCCGGTTTAAAAAGTTTGTAGTATAATTTGATTAAATATCTGAATTTATTTGCATAGCAGTACTTTCAATGCTTCTGTCAACAACTCAGGGCTAAAGCCACTGAGCTTCAGGCATTGCCTTGAAGCTCTTAGTTGACCAGATTAAGGATTAAATTCCTACGTTTAGAGTAAGTGCTAAAAATCGTACCTTGAAATGCGTAGCCAGTTTCAAGCACTATAACTGGAAAATTAAACAGGTGTAGCGCCAGTTAAGCCAGTGTTTTTCAGATATGCCGACTCTAAACATTGTCGAGGCTAACATTACTTAATTGCGGACTAACCATCCATCGGAAAAACGCCACTGTGGTTAAAACCACACGGGGCGTTTTTCCTCTCAGCTTTAAAAAGGGTGAGTTTCCAAACTACCGAGATTTCCTTATGAAAAATCAGAACTTTAAGGCATAAGCATTTTAAAGTTGATGCCGAAAAATTGGGCAGATTGGTGCTAAATTGGGATAGCGATGAATTAAAGCTTTGCTGAATGCAGCTGAAGATAAATGTGTTAAATGTTGGTAGGAAATAAACCAAATGGGGGCAAATGGGGGCAAAAATTTTTCTCCAAAAACGTTTTTTCAAACTTTTAGTTGGCAATATGGTAAAACCGTCTTATAAGCTGTTTGAACTAGTTAAAAATTGCCGCGCTGTTTTAACAGAATCCGTGCCATTTTTAATTGCCTGTGCGGTTTTTTTAGGCGTTATTAGTTTACACAGTCCGATATTATTGTTTTGCTTGCTGTTCGGTAGTTTAATCGCAGTAGTAATGCAGCAAATTTCGTGGCGGTTTAATTTACCAAAGCGTCAAATGATCGGGCTGCAAATTTTGGCGATCGCACTTCTTCTAACTGTATTTTGGTTGGATTATTTCGCCGCACCAGCACAAGCGCAGTTTTTTGGTAAAGCTGAAGATTTTTTCAAGAATACTTTAACTGAAGGTGCCAATGATTCGGGTACTAATACCGCTGTCAGTTTAGTATTTAACGTTTTACGGGCGCTTTTTCTACTTTACATTGCGATTTCTTTAATTAGTGTAGTGAATGCAGTTCGTAAAGATGAAGATTGGCAAAGTATTGTGAGAACTCCTTTATTAGTAGTTATCGCCGTCATAGTTGCCGATGTATTAACTGGTTTTATTATTGGCAGTTGAATCAGCGAGCAGTGAACAGTGAACAGTGAACAGCGATCAATGAAGAATTATAAATGAACAATACTGATAACTTTAAAATAAAGATAAGGAAACAGGGAATAGAGAACAGCTAATAGCGAACAATGATTAATGAGGAATGGCTAACTGATAACTGATAACTGCTCACTGCTCACTGCTCACTGATAATGGATAAAGACTTTCGACCAGTAAACCAAATTTTAGGAACTCAACCTTCATTAGGGCCACTTCCAGCAGACCAAATATTTCCTTGGACGGTAATTGCTTTGGCTGCTTATTTTATTGTTAATGGAATTTTTGGTAGTCTTTTTGAAGATGATTTTCAAAAGTGGTTGTGGACAGTTTTAATTGCTGGTTGGGGAATGGGGACTTGGTGGATATTAACAGGTGGTAGAAGTTGGCGCTTTTTAAGCAAGTTTATTGGTGTTCCCAGATGGACAAGGGGAATTGCACGTTATCAAAGCTTTTTGTCAGTAAACTATGAAGCCAAAAATCGGCAAAAAAAGCGTCGCAAACGTCGCGGGTAGTTCGGTTCGATTAACTCCTTTTGAGGATGCTTTACATCTGGCAACGATGTTGAGGATATCTCTTGATGGTAGGGATGTCGGCGGCTATATTTTAAATAAAGCGTCGAAAAAAGACAGCTTTTGTTTTGTTTTCGGTTTCGATTGTCGGGGTATTCATACGACTTTAAGACCGGAACAAATTGATACTATATGCAATAATATTGAAGCTGGATTAAAAGATATTCCCGGTGGTGAAAAACTAA
This sequence comes from Calothrix sp. CCY 0018, assembly GCF_963920925.1. NCBI lineage: Bacteria > Bacillati > Cyanobacteriota > Cyanophyceae > Nostocales > Calotrichaceae > Calothrix > Calothrix sp. CCY 0018. Next base: position 23,779 of record NZ_CAWUDI010000034.1, read on the forward strand.
CTTTTCATCTTGGTTCTTTTACCGACGAAACCAGACGACAGCAGGAATTAGCAAGTTTAGTTAAATCAGCTGCTTCCCCAAATATCAAATATTTATTGATGGCGGAACGTGCTAGGGTTAAAGAATTAACTCAAAGCGGTATTCGCAAGCCAAAATTTTTAAAAATTTACGTTACCTATACCGTTGAACCTGATAGCACCAATACCGAAGATTGGATCGAAAGGCTATTAGCTAAAGGTGAAAAATGGTGGTATAACTTTAAAGGCGATTTATCCAGTTCGCAGCATCAGCGGATCGAAACTGTAGTTAGAAGCGCTTACAAACAAGGTTTTCGTCGTTGGGAACAGATTTTATCTAATAAAATGGGTTTGGATATCAAGCCCATGAATGCAAATCAACTTTGGGGTGAAGTTTGGCGCAGGTTTAACGATACTCAACCAATAGATATTCCTCAATTAGTAACTTTGGATGAAAATGGATTGCACGAAGAGGTTTACTCAGATTTAGCCAGTACTAAGTTATTAATAGACAATCTCCACAGCACAACTTTGTTGATGGAAAAAGAAGTACCATGCGCCGACAGAAGCTGGGTTAACGTTAACAATCGATACGTAGGTGCATTAACATTTCTGGAAAAACCCGGAGGCTGGCAGAATAAATCTTCTCAGCTACGCTACCTTTGGGAATTGCTTGCCAGGGAAACTGTTGTCGATACAGAAATATTTTGTCAGTTAACTGCGGCAAATCCGGCGATAGTAAAAACCACTCTGCAACGGGTTTTGAAGCAATCTAACATGACGGCAAGGTTAGCCGAAGAGAAGAGTAAAACCATTGATGTCGGCGCTCAGTTGAAGTTGAGAAAATCGGTGGCGGCTCAAGAGCAGATATATGAAGGTGCTGTACCAATATATACGAGTGTTGTGATGTTGGTGCATCGCGACAGCATTGAAAAATTAGATGAAGCTGCCAGATATATTGAAAACAGTTTTCAACGCCCAGCCCAAGTAATTCGAGAAACAGAATACGCTTGGAAGATTTGGCTGCAAACTCTACCAATTGTCTGGGAAGGTTTACTCGCAAAACCTTTTAATCGTCGTCACCTTTATTTAACTAACGAGGTACCCGGTTTGATTCCCTTGGTAAAAACCAGGGAAGGTGACGGAAGAGGTTTTGAATTAATTGCCGAAGAAGGGGGAACACCGATACAGTTGGATTTATTCAACCAGCATAAAAATTTAGCTTTATTCGCCACAACTCGCGCCGGTAAATCGGTGTTGGTTTCGGGAATCTTAACTCAAGCTTTAGCTCACAATATTCCTGTAATTGCCTTGGATTTCCCCAAGCCAGATGGTACTTCTACCTTTACCGACTACACAGAATTCATGGAAGATTGGGGAGCATACTTCGATATTTCCAAACAATCGAACAATTTATTTGAGCAGCCAGATTTACGCGCTTTGAGTTATGAGGAGCAGAAAGATAGATTTGGGGATTACGTTGCTTTCTTAGAATCAGCTTTGATGACGATGATATTAGGTTCTTCTGGGGAAAGTCAACTGTTAACTCAGACAGTGCGCTCTGTAATTAACTTAGCCTTAAATGCATTCTTCAGCGACGAAGGAATTAGGAAGAGATATGAGAATGCAATAAATGACGGATTTGGTTCCGTAGCTTGGCAGAAAACTCCCACCTTAAAAGATTTTCTCACATTTTGTGCGCCAGAGCATTTGAATTTAGAAACTCAGGGTGGAAGAATAGAAGATGCCTTGAGTCAAATTGATTTGCGGTTGAGATTTTGGTTATCGAGTCGGGTTGGGCAAGCAATATCCGCGCCATCAAGTTTTCCCACCGACGCACAACTTTTAGTATTTGCATTAAGAAATTTATCAGATAGTGAAGATGCTGCGGTATTATCTTTGAGTGCATATTCGGCAGCATTGAGAAGGGCATTGAGTAGCCCAGCATCGATATTTTTCATCGATGAAGCGCCGATTTTATTTGAATTTGACCAAATTGCCGATTTAGTCGGCAGAATTTGCGCGAATGGAGCCAAAGCTGGAATAAGAGTTATTTTATCAGCTCAAGACCCAGATACCATAGCCAAATCCAAAGCAGCATCAAAGATTTTACAAAATTTAACTACTAGATTAATAGGAAGAATTCAGCCAGTAGCAGTAGATAGTTTTGAAAGCATTTTAAAATATCCTCGGGACATAATTAGTAGAAATGCATCAGAAAGTTTCTTCCCTCGTAAAGAAGGAGTTTACAGTCAATGGTTATTAGACGACAACGGAATTTACAGCTTTTGTCGTTACTATCCCGGTTACGAGCAATTAGCAGTAGTAGCCAATAATCCCAACGAGCAAGCAGCCAGAAATCAATTTATGCAAACTCATGAAGATAAATATGAAGCAATTTCCGCCTTTGCACGTCAATTAGTAGCGTCACTTAAAAATCAGTGAGCAGTCAGCAGTTAACAATTAAGTAGGTGAGCGTAATTAAATGTAACTGCATTTTGTCATTGCGACGAGGCACGAGGAAGCAAACGCAACCGTTTCGATTCTTTTACACTTCGTTACATAGTTGGTTTTATTTGTGCCAACTTACTTACCAATTACCAATTATCAATTATCAATGAAAAAAACAATTTTTATAACGATTTCAATTACGTTATTAGCAGCATTACCAGCAATAGCTCAGGTAGGTAATGTCTGGGTTGATTTTCAAAATTATGCTAGCGATTTACAAAATTATTTAATAGATAATATCTCAGATACCTTGCAACCAGTAGAATCGGAAACTCAAACGGCTATTAACAGTTTTAACGGAGAATTAAATATCCCCAATCCGGTTGCTGTGAGAAGAAGTTTAAATGATGATATAACAATTAACTCGCTATCGAGTAATTTTGAGAATAATCCAGCAGTCAACGCTAAATCGGTAGGGAATGAAATTGATAGACAGTTGACTCGTGGTGTGGCAGTAGCGATTTTAGGAGAAGAAGCCCAAATACGTTCGAGAAATAAACTAGAAAGTATCGATAGTTCTATAGATAATACTTCAAAAATAGCTCAAGAAGCGCGGGAAAGTTCTGAAAATATATTAGGCGGGATTGCAGAAGTTGCTGGTGGTGTTGCTAATCCATTATCACCAATACTTAATCAAAGCCAATCAGAGTTAATTAAACTTCAATTACAAAGTATTCAAATAGAAAGCGAACAATCAAAACTGATAGGAGAAAACTTAGCTCAAACAATGCAGCTACATCAAACCCTGCAATATTCTAACTTGAATTTAGCCAATATTTCCCAAGAGATGGAAGAATCAAATCGTTCCCGAAGAGTCAACGCATCAGCAGAAGCAGCAAGACTTTTAAGAACAACTTCTCAAGTTGATTTAATTGGCAGGAAGAAGTAGTTAGGAGTTAGGTGTTATGAGTTGTTCTCTTAGTCCATTTCAATGGACTTTTGCTCTTAGCTTGGGGTTTGCAACCCTAAGCGGATGAAAAATAATCGCATAATTTTTAACTATCTAGGAACTATCTTACTAGAAATAATAAACGCAAAGGGACGCTGAGGTTCACGCAAAGGAATAAAAAGGTTTAATCAAAGCTTTCTGTTTTTACCTAACAATCTTTTATAATCTAAAATGGTGAAATGCTATTAGCACAACTTGGTATCAACGAAATTTTAAATGATGGTGCAACAACAGCCCAAAGTATTGCTGAAGGTTGGGATAGACAATGGGTAGATTTGTTGCAAAATAACACCGACAATAATTTATATGGAGCGTTAACAAATCTTGGTGTCTTTTTTGCCGTCGGTACCTTATTAATTTTTATGATGCAATGGTTAAAAGATACTATAAATGATGATTATTCTCGTCCGATATCGGGTTTAATTTGGCCTTTTATTGTAGTACTATTTTTAACCAATACCGGAAGTGGAACTGTATTATCCAATTTAACTTTAGGGGTACGAAATTTTGTTAATAGCATCAACGAACAAGTTGTAGAATCAGCAGATGTAGATCGAACTTACCAGCAGGCAATTAATATGAGTATTGCTGAAGATGTGGTAGGTTCTTTATTACGTCCCTGTCAATCTCTGAATGGAGAACAACAAAGACAGTGTTTTGTTAAAGCTACAGAAAAAATTGATATTCTATGGGAAGAATATCGAAACTTATATGGCGATCGCCCTTGGATAACAAGATTAGAAAACCAGGTAAATCAAGTTACTTTAGGAACTGGTGTATTATCGGAGGAAGCGTTTAATTCCTTAATTGGTTCCACTGCTCAAATTACGATCAAAAACTTTTTAATTTCTCTACAATCAGCATTTCAGAACTTGATAGAAGCTACAATGTTACTGATAGCAGCTTTAGGACCATTAGCGGTAGGTGGTTCATTATTACCAGTAGCAGGTAAACCAATTTTTGCATGGTTGACAGGCTTTTTCTCGTTAGGAATTGCCAAAATATCCTTCAATATTATTGCCATATTAACAGCAGCAGTAATCGTCAATGGCCCAGCCCAAAATCCCAACACCAACCCAGACTTAATGTGGTTTATCATCTTTCTAGGAATTCTAGCCCCAATTTTATCCTTAATCACAGCAGGAGCAGGAGGTTTTGCAGTATTTAGCGCTATTAGCAATACCGCTTCCTGGGTGAAATCAGCGAGCAGTTAACAGTGAGCAGTGAGCAGTGAGTAGTTGTGAATTTATAACTTCCAACCCCTAATTCTTACCTCTCAATTCAAAACAAAAGCATCCGTTGTTAAAATCTAAAATCTAAAATCCCGCTCATGGTACGTTTACTTGAAAAACGAAAACGAAAAGGAAATCTGTTTGTTACCTTAGCTGTTGCTACTTTTGGTTTACATTTATTAACTTTACTATTATTAATCATTCAAGGGTTGACAATTCGTCAATTAAGTTTACAAAAACCTCCTACTTTTGTGCAGTTGGTTGATGGAAAACCTGTAAATAACATAGATGAATTGCAGCGGAAACCGGAAGCTATTGAGGGATTCGTTAGTAAAACAATGATATCAATGTTTAACTGGTCTGGGAAACTACCGGCACAAAATGTAAATCAAGCCTCTTTACCAGAAAAAGATTTAGGAATATCAATTAGAACATCTGGGGGTAGTAAAAAAGTTACTACAAGTAGTTGGATATCTAGCTTTGCTTTATCGGAAGATTTTCGCAAGGGTTTTTTAAGTGCGGTAGCAGAATTAACGCCACCAGAAGTATTTTCAAGTAATTCTAAACAAGCCATATCAGCAGAACTGAATATTACTAGAATTTATCCCCCGCAACAAATTGAACCCGGTAAATGGAAAGTAGGAATAGTTGCAAATTTGCTTCAAAAACGCGGTGGTGAAAACAAAATAATTACACCTTTTAATAAAGATATTTTTGTACAAGCTGTAGATACTTTTGACTACCCCATCACACAAAATCTTACCGACTTACAAAAAGCAATTTATGCCACTCGTAGCGATAAATTAGAAATTTACGAAATCCGAGAATTATGTTTAACTGATAAATACGATAATCTAGCTACAGATGGATTTAATCGCTGTCAAAATCGGTGATGATCCAATAGTTTTTGAAATTAACTTATATATAAAAGAAACATATTTTAATTTTTTACCAATTACCCATTCCCTAATTTCCTAATTCCCCAAAATATAAATGCAAACCTTCAACACTGATAAAAATCAAACTAATATCATTCCTTTGTTCGCCATTGGGACATTTGGGTTGCATTTATTAACTTTGCTTTTGCTGATGTTTCACGGTGGAATGTTGCAGCAAGTTAAGCGTAAATCGGTACCCCAAACTCTGGTACAGTTAGAAGATGGACGAGTTATCACCGCTGATGCTAAAAGTAGTTGGGAGCGGAATCAACAAACGATTCGCCGTTTTGTCGGTGAAACGATGACTTTGATGTTTACTTGGTCTGAGAAACAGTCTTCTACAGTAGTATGGGATATTAGTTCCGATCTATTAAGAAATGATTTTAAACGCGAATTTGCCCAAAAATTCAATAACTTTGAGTTAGAAAGCCCCGAACAAAATGTTTTAGTAATTCAAAGGATTTCTCAACCGGAAATTATTGCAGATGGAAAATGGAAAGTTGAATTATTAGCTCATCGTTTAATTTTCAGTCGCGGCGACAATTTGGGAAGATCGGTTCCTTTTAATAAACAAATTTTAGTTGAAACCAAAGATGAAATAACTTCTTTACCGCGCTTTTCAACTCCTTTAAACTTAGCAGCCTATCGATTAGGAGAAGCAAGAATGCAAATTTATAATATATGCGATCTAGAAGATAAAAGTTGTTCTGAAAATAAAAGTGTCATAGGGAACGGGGAACAGAGGAAATGATAATACTAATAAATAATGCGATTTGATCGGCTTAACAATAGTTATAAATAATGAAGAAATACTATGATTTTCAAAACTGATGTTTAACTTAATTGCCTAAACAAATATACTTAAAGGCTGTATAAATAAAGAGAAGTGATTAAGAACAATAAATTTAAAAAAATATTTAGTAGCTTTACTGTTCCCTATTCCCTATTCCCTACTCCCTAATTTAATATCATGACTAAAAATTCAACATCATTGAGAGATAACGAAACAGGGCTTACCGAATGGGAAACCCGGATGGCTAAGCTGGTGGGTTTGGATGAATCCACTCCCGCAGATATGGAAAATGAATCTCTCACAGATTCAAATGCGCGATCGCAACCTGACGAGCCGAATAACAGCGCAACCCAACAACCATTGTCAGCCAATCCCTTTGCTAAAGCAGGTTTAGTTGGTGCAGGTACTTTAGCTGTAGTTATGTTTGCTGGCGGATTTTTATCTCAAATGATGAGCAACGATAAGCCAAATCTCGCACAGAATACCATCCGCAGCCAAACTCCACCAAAACCGCAAACAAAACCCCGTGTCGAACAATTGCAAGAAGAAGTCGAGGGATTAAAAACCAAACTCGCACTTTCCGAACAACTTGATGCGGTAAAAGCTGCACAGCAAGAGCTGAGAATGACTAAACCAACACCGTCAACACCACCCATTGCAGCGAAACCAACTTCCGAAGCAAAGCCGAGAACAATTCCTCGTGACATATCTATATCAAGGATTCGTCCCCAACCTCAACCACCACAAATACGCATTGTTGAAGTACCAAAAATAGTCCAAGTCGATCGCGTTGTTAACGTACCGCAATCCAAACCACAGCCAAAAAAAGTTTCAAAACCAGTCGTACAAAAACCAAAACCAATACCAGTATTACCTCAAATCGTACCACGACCAGAACCACCCGCATTCATACCTCAACAACCATTAGTAGAAATCGCGCCACCACCCGAACCCAATCCCATGCAAGAATGGGCAAGATTAGCAAAATTAGGTAGTTACGGACAGGTTTCTTTTGGTGAAAATGGAAGTGTTAGCAATCGAACATCCCCTCAAAGAGTCGAAGTAGCTAGAAAAGTAGAACAGAAAGAACCTCAAGCAAAGCCAGAGACAAAAAAACCAACTCGTACAGCCCGCGAATCAACAAGAAGAAACTCTAAAACAATACCTATGGGTAGCAGCGCTAAAGCAGAATTAGCTACACCTATATACGGTGAAACTAGCAGATCCCGAAGAGAAGAAAATGAAGACAACAACGTTTACGTAGTCAGTTTAAAACAATCCTTAAAAGCCGCAGATGGTACCGCAGCATTACCCACAGGAAGTCAGATATACGCCAAAATAGATTCTATTTCCGAAAATGGATTAATGCAGTTAGAAATAGTCAAAATAAAAACACGAGAAAACGGCGAAATCGTCGAAAAAACCGTACCTCAAAACGCATTAATGATTCGCGGTAAACAAGGTAAACCATTAATAGCCAAACAATATCGCAATAACGGTTCATCAATAGCCCGTAATGATGCCTTATCATTTGCTTTAGGGGGAGTTGGTAAAGCAGCAGAATTAATTAATCGTACTGAATCAGAAGTTGTTACTGGCGAAAATGGAACAATAGCCGTTACCAATGTCAACCGTGACCCAAGCTTGGCTGCGGGTATATTAGAAGGCGGAATAAAAACAGTAGTACCGCAAATAACCCGTCGCAATCAACGCGCCGCATCTGAAATGTCCCGTAAAACAAACATTTGGTATCTACCCGAAGGGAAAGAAGTTGAAGTATTTGTCAATCAAGAAACGCGAATTTAAGGTCAAAGGTTAAAGGTTAAAGGTGAGGAGTTAAGAGTAGTAGGTAGTAAGTAAAGAGTAATTATTTTCTCCTTGTCCCCTTGTCCCCTTGTCCCCCCCTCTCCCCCCTCTACCCCCTCTCTCCCTCTCTTCTCTTTCCATGAAAAAACCCCTCAACCTCCTCCCTCTCACTTCCTTAATTTTCTCCGCAACAAGTATCTTAATGGCGGGTGCTGTTTTCGCGAATAACGCCGTTTTGCGCTCAATATTTTCCTGTCAAGCTCAAGGTTTGGGAGGTGCAATTCCTACTATTAAAGTGTGGTACGAACAAGGTACAAATTTAAGTTTTATTCCCGCAGGAGAAACTATAAAAAAAGTTTGGTTAGATGATCCATCACAAGTTACTTTAGATTTTGATGGCCCGATGTGTATGCAATTTGGTGAAGAAAGCGCCGATACTGGAGATTGCGAAGACTCCGCAGCCAACGTCATCCACCTCAGAAGAATCGAAAAACTCGATATACCCGGACTTCCCAATACTGACAACACGCTTCTAACGGTAATTACAGAAGGGAATGGTAAAAAAAGACTCTACGCATTCCGAGTACTTTATCAAGAAGGTAGTCCCGAATATAATACTTTAGCAGTGTTTGAAGACCCCCCGAATTTCGGAGAAACACCATGCGTAAGAGTTGAAGAGTAAGTTGCTAACGGATGAGGGGTTGGTAACGGGTTGGAGTTGCTGATTGATAGGGGTGATGGTTAGTTATTGGATTATTTTGTAGGGTTTACGTTATTTTTTTGATCGGGTGGTTGCCACAAGTAAGGTTGAATTTTTGTTTTCCAATCGTCTACAGTTTTGGGTGGAAGGATACGATGATATTCTAAACGCTGTGTTCCAAAGTTAAGTAATAAACCAACTTTGGATTGTGTAGCTGCTAGGTAGGTAATAACTTGCGCTAGTTCTTTATTTCCCATTGTACGGGAAACGGCTTTATCTTCTACTACTACGCATTCGTTTACCCAATGGTCGAGATAAAGTCTTCCTAGCCAGACATCACCATCATAAATTTCTAAGTGATATTCCATCTGAGTATACAAGCCATCTTTTATCATTTCTGCTTGTAATGCTCGCTGGTAGTGTTTTTCTTTTAATCCTCGTGGCACTCTATTATGTACTCTCATTGCTGCACCAATGATTCTGTACGTAATGTCTTGGTGAGGAATATTGCTATTATTCATCGGTAAATATTTTAATAAAATGTTGTATTAAATACTTTGTTATTTAGGTATAGCATTTTATAAGAGGTAATGGTTGGCAACGGATGGGTGGTTGGCAACGGATGGGGGGTTGGCAACGGATGGGGGGTTGGCAACGGATGGGGGGTTGGCAACGGATGGGTGGTTGGCAGCGGATGGGTGGTTGGCAGCGGATGGGTGGTTGGCAACGGATGGGGGGTTGGCAACGGATGGGTGGTTGGCAGCGGATGGGGGGTTGGCAACGGATGGGTGGTTGGCAGCGGATGGGTGGTTGGCAACGGATGGGTGGTTGGCAGCGGATGGGGGGTTGGCAACGGATGAAGATGGTATTCTCAACAAAAAATAAATGGTTGTGATTATAGACAATCTATCCGTTGAAGTTATTTCATCCGTTGCCAACATATTATCCCCTCCTCACTCTCCCCCATCCCCAAAGCCCAAAGCCCAATCCCAAGAAAACCCAACATAACCAATCGCCCCAACGCACATATAAAGTTTGCGTTTGTCGTCGATAAATAGTTTCGGCATGGGTTTCGTAGGTGTCGTGTCCCGATATCCACAATGTTTTACCGTGGGGATTTACAAATGCTGAATATCCGGTATTTGTTGCTCTTACTGCCCATCTATCGTTTTCAATCGCTCGCATGATATCCTGAGCGTGATGCTGAAATTGCATGGCTGCACTGTAGGGGTCATTGTTGGAAGCTGTAAGAATAAACTCTCCACCTGAGAAGGTTTGATTGCGAAATTGTTCGGCGAAGGCTGAACCGTAACATATGCCAACTACAGCATTACCGAAAGGTGTTTTGACAATTTGATTTGATTTTCCCGGTATTTGTCTTGCTTTTACGGGAGATAATCTATTAATAATACCGCCTAAAATATTTTCAAAGGGAATATATTCTCCCAAAGGTACTAGTTTCTCTTTGTCGTAATGACTAAAAACTTCACCATTACCTGTAAAAGTTAGCAAACTATTGGTATACCTACCTTCACCCTGACGCTTATAACCTCCAACCCAAGCCAAAACGCCTTTTTCTCGCACTGCTGCGATTAACGGGCTTTGAACAATTTCATCTTCAAAAAACGGTAATGCACCTTCTGGGGTTAAAACTGCTTCTACACCTCGATCAACTAAATTCAAATAACCCCGTGTATAATTTTGTCTGATGCGTTGCTTGCCTTCAGGTTTAAATTTTAGTCTGTTGGGGATATTTCCCTGTATAATTCCCACTTTTAAAGCATTTTCCGAGGGTTGGGAAAGGGGACGAGAATACAAGCCGAAACCAATTAAATGACAACAAATAAATAATATAATTGCAATTATTACCAATCCTTGAGAACTTGGTAAAACCTCACCCTGTCCTTGCGGACATCCCTCTCCTTGGTAAGGAGAGGGAAAGAGGGTGAGGTCAAATTTGGATTGCATCCGCGTGACAAGGGTTGTATTTAAAGCTTCAGCTAATAACCCATTAACAGCAACTATTATCGCCGTTACTGCTGTAGGCCCCGAAATTTGACCTAAATGTAAAATTACCGAATTATGCGGTGACTGGGTGTAAGAAAGCGAACTCCACCACAAGGGACCGGCGCTCCAAATTCTTTCTAAAGCACACCAAATAGCCGTACCAATAAGCACGCGACTTAAAGGATTTTGAGTTGAAAATATCCCCATTAACTTAGCCCAGAGCATAACTAATATGCCTCCCCAAAAGGAGATAAAGAACCAAGCAAACAGTGCGATCGCAATACTTCCCAACCAAGGTACACCCAACCAAGTTAATGGATGAAGCCCGGTAATCCAATACAATGCTGTTCCGTGATAACCCAAAGCCCATAGGAGGGAGGGGAAGAGAAATTTATTTTTTTGTTTTGGATATTTTGGGTAATTTACAACTATTAGCCATAGGGGAATCATTGCAAACCAGGCTAAAAACCAAGCACCAACGGGAGCAACGGTTAAACCCATTGTGATTCCGCTAGCTAAAGCGATTATCGGTTTTGAGTTACGAGTTATCAGTTTGGTAAAAATATTTGACTTCATAATTACTTACATAAAGCCCCCCTTTTTTAAGAACTACAGTGTACACACAAGTCTTCCAAGTTTGTTTCATAACGTTTTGATCCCCCCTAGCCCCCCTTTGCAAAGCGGGAATCGGAGTTAAAGTCCCCCAATTTAGCGGGGGATTTAGGGGGATAGAGCCGAAATGTGTGTACACCGCAGTTTTTAAGGGGGGTTGGGGCGATTTTAACGTTTGTAATAAATGTAATAAAAACTTTTTCGTTATTACAAACCAAAATACATAAAGACGTTGCATTGCAACGTCTCTACATTATTGGTTAATACATTACCAAAATTTGATTTTATTCTTCTGTTTCTACAGCATCATCTTCTGTTTCTACAGCATCATCTGCCGTTTCTATAACAATTGTTTCTGTTGTTTCCACAGCATCATCTGCTGCTTCTACTTCAACATCATCTTCATCCAATGACTCATCTGATTCTTCACCACTATCACCGGGAACTATTGCTACTCCATTAAGAAAATCTTCTTGATCGAGACGCTGTACCCGTACTCCAGTGGCGGAACGCGATTGGATGGAAATGGCGTTTACTGCCTGCCGGATAATGATACCGCGATTCGTCACCATCATAATCTCGTTGTCTTCACTAACAATATGTAAACTTGCTAATGAATCTTGAGTCTTGAGGTTTTTGAATTTGGTTGCCATTAAACCTTGTCCAGCACGGTTTTGCAAGCGGAATTGCCCGACTGGTACCCGTTTTCCGTATCCTCCGGTAGTAATAACTAATACCCAAAGTCCAGCATTGTTTTCATCCTGTACTTCTACAGTTTCCGCATTCTCTGTATCTTCGGTTTCAACTACTTCGGCTTCAACTACTTCGGCTTCAACTGCTTCGGCTTCAACTGCTTCGGCTTCAACTTCAGCTTCAGCTTCAGATCCCGTATCTGGTGGCGTTATGTGATTCAAAATATCGGCAGGAAGAATGTCCATTCCTACCAATTCGTCACCACCTTTACGCAATTTCATGGCTTTTACCCCACGAGTTGCTCTACCCAAAGGACGTAATTGTGAGTGAGTGCAGCGGAAATGAATCGCCATACCCATCCGAGAACCAATAATTACGCTATCTTCGGCTCTGGCTCGACGTACCCAACGTAATTCGTCTCCTTCTTCTAAGGAAATTGCAATCAAACCGTTGGCGCGAATACTGCTAAATGCTGCTAATGCAGTTTTCTTGATATAGCCACCTTTAGTAAGCATTACCAAATATTCATCTTGGCTAAATTCGCTTACGGGTACAATCGAGGTAATTTTTTCCTCTCTGGGAATCGGTAGCATTTGTACGATGGGCGTACCTCTACTGGTGCGGGAACCGAGAGGCAATTGATAAGCCCTCATACAGTAAACTACACCGCGCTCGCTAAAGAATAGAACGCTATCATGATCGCAACAAGTTAAGAAATGCTCGATATTGTCATCATCTTTTACCTTCGCTGCTGCTTTCCCTCTGGTAGCACGGCTTTGCGCTTCAAAGGTATTAACCGGCATTCTCTTGATATAGCCTTGCTGGGTAAGCAAAATTATAACTTTTTCATTAGCAATTAAGTCTATATCATCTAATTCCCCTTCCTTGAGGGTAATTACTGTACGACGGGGTGTTGCGTGTTTTTCTCTTAATTGGCTAACTTCGGTTTCAATAATTTCTAATATTCGTTCTCTACGAGCCAGAATATCTTCTAAATCGGTGATTTGAACCTGTAACTGGTCGTGTTCCAAACGAATTTTATCTGCTTCTAAAGCCGTTAAACGTCGCAACTGCATCTGCAAAATTGCATCCGCTTGCGCTTCCGACAATCCATAATTACTAATTAATTCTCCCTTCGCCGTCGGTGCATCCGCAGCATGACGAATTAAAGCAATAATTTCATCTAAATGGGACTGCGCGATTAACAAACCTTGTAAGATATGATCTCTTTCCTCAGCCTTCCGCAATTCATAGCGGGTGCGTCTGGTAATAGATTCAATGCGGAAATCCAAGAAAACCTGTAAAAACCGCTTTAAAGTTAGTAAGATGGGTTCTGCATTTACCAACGCAAGCATATTCGCGCCAAAATTAGCTTGCAGCGGAGTTAACTTGTATAAATTATTTAGGACTACGCGGGGATAAGCATCTCGCTTGAGTTCGATCACTACCCGCATCCCATCGCGATCGCTTTCGTCGCGAATGTCGGAAATACCGTCAATGCGCTTGTCGTTAACCAGTTCGGCAATTTTCTCAATTAAGGCTGCCTTATTAGTTTGATAAGGTAGCTCGGTGATAATTATTGCTTCTTTTTCCGGTCTTCCACGCTGCTGGAGAGTCTCAATATTAGCTACCCCACGCATGGTAATCGAACCGCGCCCGGTAGTATAAGCTTCCTTAATCCCGGAAGTACCGAGAATTTGACCGCCTGTAGGAAAATCGGGACCGTGGATATACTGGGTACTTAATTCCATATCCGTAATTTCCGGATTATGAATTAACGCTACCAACCCGTCAATCAATTCTCCCAAATTATGGGGAGGGATATTAGTCGCCATCCCTACCGCAATACCAGAAGAACCATTTAACAATAGCTGCGGTAGCCTTGCTGGTAAAACCGTAGGTTCCTGCTGCGAACCATCGAAGTTGTCAGCAAAATCGACAGTTTCCGATTCGATATCTTGCAGTAAAGCGTCGCTAGTTAAAGATTGCAGGCGGCATTCAGTGTAACGCATAGCCGCCGGAGGGTCGTTATCAACACTTCCGAAATTACCATGCCCATTAATTAAAGGCGACCTCATCGAAAAACTTTGAGCCATCCGCACCAAAGCATCGTAAACAGCCGTATCCCCGTGGGGGTGGTACTTACCTAATACCTCCCCTACAACACGGGCGCACTTACGGAAAGGACGGTCTGCCGTCAACCCCAACTCGTGCATAGCGTAAAGAATGCGACGATGCACAGGTTTCAGACCATCCCTGGCATCTGGCAAAGCGCGACCGACAATCACGCTCATCGCATATTCCAGATAAGACCTGGACATCTCGTTTCGCAGATCCGTCGGGATTATCCGCTCCTGAGAGGTTGTCATAACCTAAAAAACTCCAAAAATCGCAAATTTTAGGGCTTAAATTAGAAAAAAAGCCAAATTATTCCAAATGATGCTTGAATAATCGCCATTATTTGGTACAATTCTAGCACATTTTGCGCGTTTTTGCAGAGAGTGAGCATGGGGAATTGGGCCGAAGGGCATTGTTCTATTCTCGTTCCAAGGTAGAACCTTGGAATGCCCCTCAAGAGGCTCTGCCTCGTCTGTAGCTAGAGACAGCAGCCCACAAAAAAGTATTTCCACGCAGAGCATGGAAACGAGAAAATACCTCAAATTCTCTACTTGGTAACTTTAACGATTTTCGCGGTGGTGTTGCTTATCGTCTTGGTGTCACCGAAGATTTAACTTTAGGTACGGGTGTTATTTACGATAAATCAATGCTGGGTTTGGGAGAATTATTCTATCAACCTTCTGGTTTCCCTTTAGAAGTTGCATTTTCTGGGTTGTTGGGAACCGATGAAGGTTTAGAATATAATGCCGATATTCGCTTTCGTCCATCAAACGATTTTGATTTAAACTTAAATAGTGACAAGCTTTCCCAAAGATTCCGCGCAAACTACCGTGCTTTCCGGGGTGTGAGCTTTCGCGCTAGCGGTAATACTCGCGAAAATGCTGCTTGTGCAGGGTTTAGAGTTAACGATCAAAGTTCAAAACCGGCAGAGATTCTGATTGATGGGAATTCGGAAACTATGCAGGAAGTTAATTTGAGGATTTAAGAGATTTGTAGTTTGTGAAGATTCAATAATATCTTAAGTTATTCAAAATGCGGCTGTTGGGTTACGACACGAGAATTATAAATATTGGGTTATAAATTGAATTGCCTGCTCGTGTCTAACCCAACCTACTCAAACTAATTACCAATTACCAATCCCCATTAATATTTTAAATTCAACTCCCCAAACGCTTCATCTGATTCCTGCAATTTCAACTCACCCGCCGATTTCCCATTAATCTGCAATTCATATTCCCCTTCCTGCAATCCTTCTAAATAATAAACTCCCGCACCGTTGGTAACGGAAAATTTTCGTATATCTTTTCCAATAGCTTCTACTCTTGTACCTGCAACTGCTTCTCCGGTGCTATCGGTAACAACTCCGGTACGGGTATAGGAACGAGTCAAGGGTATCATTATCGGAGTATAGCTACCCGCTACAACATCTACTGCTAAAGCATTTGTACTAGTATGCCAATCTAACGGAAAACCTGCTGGATCTAAGTCCAGACGATAACTTCCTGGTGGGAGACGTACCGTTATGCGGTCGTTTTGGACGTGCGATCGCCAACTTTTAATTGATTTATTATTCACCATTAACAGCAAATCTGAATTCTCTGTATAAATTTTCTCTCCAGAGTCCCGTTTACCGTTATTATTACTGTCTAAGAACGGCTTAATCGTTAAACCGCCTTGAGTACGAAAATATTTTGAACGTCTATCTCCTGGGCGAATTCCCTGCTGCAAGTTCAATCCAGAAACTAAATTTATACTAAAGCTAGAATCATTTCTAGTTAAAGATACTCCCTGATATCTTCCCTGCAACATAATTCCAGGTAAAACTGTAGTTCCTAAAGTTGCTACTATGCCGTTACCTTGGGAACCCATACCGTAACCTAACTCAGCTTGCCATACATAATTACCGTCAAAAGCGCGTTGTGGCGAACGATACCGCCAGCCGAGAGTAAGTAAGTTATCGCTGATATTATTATTGCTGCGGGTGTCGTAATTTAAAAGTAATGAGCTTCCGGTGTTGGAATATCTAGCATTAGAAAAGTTATAAGCAAGTTCGGAAGAGGTGCCGATTTCATTTCCTTGAAGATTTAATCCCAGCTTTCCAAGACGTTGCAGCAAATTCCATCGTAAATTGCTGTCGGTATCCAAGCTAGCGCGAGCAAATGTATAGAAGTTTTTACCGCTGAAATTAAATTGCAATCCCCCCTCTGTTGCATTGCGGCTAGAAGTATTAGCGAATAAACTCAAGCCCGAAGATACTCTCCAGTTAACATTAAAACGATTGGAAAGGCGATCGCTAGTAAATGATGCAATTAAGTTATTTGATGGCTGGAAGCGAATATCTGAAATCACATCTATCCCATCACCCGCTAAAGCTGAAACCGCTACCTGTAAAGGAATATTTTTAGGGCGATAAAATAATTCTGCCAAACCTCTCAACGATTCATCGTAAACTCCCCCAAACCCTAGCGTTAGAGTTTCCGACACACCCAAACGTCTGGCAATTCCCCCGCGAAATTCAGAGAAATTCCCTAATAAACTATCATTTCCCGAAAAATCTCTTTGCAAACCACCAGATACAACCCAAGCCGAAGCACCAGCAGGAATTTGTCCGGGTACCGTGGTAAAAGCAGCTTCGCGAATTTCTGGTTGTGCTGTTAATCTTCCTTGGGGATAAAGAAAAACCCGGTAGTTAGCATATCCTCTTTGAGTGGTGATATTTTCAAAGCGGTAAATCCCGGAAGAATCAACCAAAACTTCGGCAATAACGTTATTACCGAAACCTTGCACCAGCCTAACCAAAGTACCGGGTTCCGCTCTACCAGTTACAGTACGTCCGATTTGATCCGCTTGCAACCGTTGACGAGGATCGGAAGTACCGCCACCAAAAGTTTGCGGTGGATTGAATCCCTGACGCTGAATAAAAGTTAAACCCCAATATTCTCCACCAGTTCCCAATCGTTGCCAAAAACTAGGTTGAGAACCCACAAAATAATCGGTTTTATCAGTTTGTCGTAAATACTGCGCTTCCGATATCTTCCAGCTTCCTCCATCCCATAAATCTGGCTGATTCGCACGCACAAACCACGAACCATCAAAAGCCGTACCCACAGCTTGAAAATCACCTCTAAAATTTGTCGAACCATTTCCGCTACCGCTAGCATCTATCCTTTGTTCGACTGCTGCAATATTGAAATTTCCCGGTTGAAAGCGCGGTAATCCGTCTAGTATGACTGGAATTTCAGCTTGTCCGATTCTATTATTCGTTTTATTCAGCCAGGGTACATCGAAGACAATTGCATAATCATCAATATCAAACTTTGCACTGATTCCAAATAATCTTTGTAAGTCTGCTATGGAAAAAACAAGCCCTAATTCCGAATCATTGCGAAGCTGTTCGGGATTGATGCGAGTGACAATTCCCGGAGAGCGAACTTCTAATTGTCCATCTGGTAAAGTTGTTACGTTCAAGTTCAACGCTGAAATTACCGCATCGTAAGGTAAAAGCCAGTTTTGAAAATCAACTGCTTCGGCACCATCTTCATTTCCCCTTACCAAAACACCCGCTTTCACATTGCGCTTACCGATATTTAAGCCCACGGGAAACGTACTAAAGTTAGCTGAAGCGATATTTATTGAAGTATTGGGGGAATTTAAAGGTTTTTCTGTTTTATTTTCTTCTTTTAATAGCGAATTACGTAAATTTATAATTTTTTCAGCTTTACTTTGCTTTAATCTTTTAATTAAGTCATCAGCAGTTTCATCTGCTTCGTAATCATCTAACTTAATATCGCTTAATTCTGAAAGATTAACTGTTGTTTGAGCAATAGCTTTCGGAGTATGTTTAAAAACGGCAATCGAAACAAGCGCTAACAGCCAATATAGTTTTTGCATTGAAAGCTTAAATTAATTGATTAAAAACGGCAGTAAGAGGTTGTTTGAAAAGTCGGCATATTTAACATCAAAACCATAAAAACCTAACCCCTAACCCCTTCCCTGCTAGGGAAGGGGAACAGAAAAATAAGGGTTTCAAAGTCTCTCTCCTAGTAGGAGAGAGATTTAGAGAGAGGTTCTTAGTAAACATTTAGACGCATTCTTACATCCTCTAAGAAGAATTGATGTTTGAAACGATAAAGATTAACAGTTTTTTAACTGTTGCAATTTAAAGCTACGATGGTAAATCCATTTAAGTAGCTGTAATTTTACAGAAACATAATTACTAATATTTCCAGTAATCTCAGCGAATCATTTATAGCAACTTTACAATCGGATGATAACCGTGGAATCCACAATTATGCAGTTTAGCTACAGAAAATCAAGGGTTTCAATAGGTTTTTAATCAAAATTTGTTTGCGTAATATCGCTGAAGACAAAATTAACTTATCAAAGCCATCATTTCTAATAACGAGCGGTTTATTGCCGTCGTGATTGAGAAGAAAAAGTTTCCTTAATTAAAATTGGGATTTATCTTTGCTTAAGATAATAATTTATGGAGAAATAGCAAATTTTCGTGATTTTCAGAACGCTATTACTGATTTTGAACGTTTTTGCTCTCTCAAAATTTAATTTTGATTTTTCCTAAATTAATGAAGCAACATTTAAGCTGATTTTTTCTCAGTTTCAATCAATCAATATTCACTTACCGGAGATATTTCCTATGATTCGTCGTTTAGCTTTAACTGCTGGTTTCGCTCTTCTTGGTGCTGTAGCTTTTGCACCTAATGCACACGCTCAGGTTGCGGATACTGAACCTGTTCCATTTACAGGTACTGTTGGTTCTGTTTGTACATTAAGCAATCCTCAACCTGGTACCCTTGGACTTGTGGATGTTAATACTCTTGATTCAAATGTACCTGATAGTGATCCTAGTGGTGGTATGTCAGGTAGCATTACAGTTAACTGTAATAGTAATAGCATAATATCTGCTGTTGTAGACGAAAACCCAGAAGTACCTGAAGACTTTGATGTTACCACTTCAACTTTGGCAGCAACACTTTCCTCAGCTAATGCTGGATTTACAAGTAATACGCCTAGCGAAGCTTCACTCACTTCTTCTAACACTGATGTTCCTGTTGATGTAGATCTGCGAGTTGAAAGCACTACACCTTTACCTGAAGGTCGTTATGAATACAATGTAACCGTAACTGCTTCTCCTAACTAAGAGGTTTAGTTTTTAGTTTAATCCTTCCAAACAAAGAAGGAACCTATTAAAACAAGATAAAGGTTCCCTCAGAAAATCGAATTTAATTTTTACTAAATCGGTTGGTAGAGCCTGCAAGCTTCCAACCGATTTACTCAGTATATGCCGATATACTTTAATATTTTTTTCGCTTGTGTAAAATTACTCGTCACTTATTTAAACTATCGATGAATTTCGCTTCTATCCGAAGATTTACATTACCGCTAGCTAGCGTCTTGCTATCTAGCTTTTTATTGTCGGGAATCGCTAAAGCCAATATTTCAATTTCCCCGATGGTAGTTGAGACTGAAGCCAAACGCGGACAAGCACAAGGTAGATTTAGCGTTACTAACACAGATTCTAAAGACTTCCGCGCTCGCGTTTACACTTCACCCTTCACCTACGATAAAGAAACCGGATTCAAAACCTTATCTAAAAGCCCCACAGATTTAGCTCCTTACCTCCAATTTTCTCCCAGAGAGTTACAGGTAGGAGCATCCAGAAAGCGGAATATTCGTTTTATCGTCCGCTTTCCCCCCAGCTTACCCGATGGCGAATATCGGACAATGATTTTTACCGAAAACTTGAAAAGAGGAACGATAACAGAAACCGATTCTAAAACCAACGTCACTTTACAAACTAATATTATCCCTCGTATCGGCGTTGCTTTGTACGTTCGTAAAGGCGATATTTCACCAAATTTAAGTTTCGCTAGCGCTAGAGTTAATCCAAATAATCAAATTCAGCTATTAGTTAGCAACAAAGGTAAAGCATCGGCAATAGTAGCCGGAGATTGGCAACTAAAGAAAGGGAAAGAAGTAATTCAGAAAGGAAATATTTCCGATACAACCGTCTTAGCAGAAGCAGAGCGTTATCTTACCGCGAAATCTCTCAATAAAAATCAACCCAAATTAACACCGGGAGAATATCAGTTAACTGGTGAATTGGGATGGGGAGTAAATAAGAAAGAGCGGATTCCTTTTAACGTTAAAGTGACGATTCCTGCGAGATAATCTTTTTGTTCATACAATTTTTATGCTGGTAACAACCATAATCTTTCTCCCTCACCCCGCCCTGAAGGGCACCCCTCTCCAGGAGAAGGGCAGAGGGGAAAGGGGAGAGGGCATTATCTCGAACACCAACGCATTTTTTGCATGAATTTTTATCTTTTAAAAAGGTATAGAGTTTTGTAGGTTGGGTTAGGCGCACTCCGGTATGATGCTTTTTAACTAAAATTAAGATCGCGCCGTAACCCAACATCTTGTTTTTGACACTCCCCATCAATAAATTGAAGGGGATTCTTGCTTCATCCGTCCGCCCTAGAAATCTAAATACAAGTATTTAAATCTCCCCGGAAAGGATACGTCCACAAGCTTACACGGACTGCCCGACCGCGTTTGGAATGGTTTATTGAATTTTTTGCTTTGACTCCCATATTTGTGAGCCACTGCGGTGGACGGGTTTCCCGGCATAAAGCAAGTGGCGTACAAGATTTTGGGCTTATTGCCCCCAGGGTTCCGGATCGGGGTCTGTCCGCGCTTACCTACTAGGCTTTTTAAATGTGCGCTTTACCGCTTTAATCAATATATCGTAAAGTCCAATGAGACTGGCGAATAAATTCCAAGGGCGCACTACACCCCCATAATTAAAAATTAGGGGCACTGTGCGCGGTTCCGGTAGAGATTCAAAATGCTGTTGTTGGGTTACGACACGAGGATTATAAATATTGGGTTATAAATTGAATTGCCCGCTCGTGTCTAACCCAACCTACTTTAACTACTACAATTCAATTCACAATAAATACAACCTCACCCCAACCCTCTCTTTGTTAAGGAGAGGGAGAGATTTACCTATTTGTAAAGCGAGGGTGAGGTTTTCTATTGCGGTGTAATCGTAACGCTGAGATTCACAGCATAATTATAAGTTCCTGGGGTAAATGAAACCGGACGTTCTACCCGCAATCCTGCTTCTAAATTTGTATCTCCAGCAGGTAAAGTTGCTGTAGCATTATTCCCGTCGCTGCTGAGGTTATTTGAGCCGAATTTTAAAAATCCGATCCTTTTTGTACCACCTGGATCTTCCGAAGGAGCGGATATCAAGTTGGGTGATAAAACTGTAATTTGAGCAGTCGTATCAGGGGGAACGTTTACATTAATATTTGCGGGTACTACTGACTCTAATACCTTCATATTCCCTCCCGTCTCAATAACACCGGGATTGACATTGCTGAATTTCACCTCAGCTAACGCAGTTGGAGCAAAATTAGTAAAACTTGTGAGTAATAATCCTGAAGCGAAAAGCTTCGCTACGCCAAAGGCGATCGCCAAACGGTATAACATTATAAATAGCTCGGTTAATCTACGCATTCTTTTGTAGCTATTTATCCTTATTAACCACTTCGGCAATATTACTTAACTTCTATGGATTCACCATAGTTAAAGTAACGTCATAAGTATAAGTTCCTGGAGCAAGCACAGGATTTTGCTTTAATGGCATATCTATTTCTACAGTGTTTTTACCCGCTGGCAAAGTAATATTTTTACCGCTAACTCCCTGGGAATCAACTTTTAAAGTCGCAGTATGTTCTGTATCAACTATATTGGTACCAGAAAGTTGGGGAGAAGAAACGCTAATTGTTGTAGGGGTGCTGGTTTGGACGTTAATTTTCGCAGGAGTTATATTAGTAAACCCGTTCGTGCTTTTAGCGTCTTTGCCAGAAATAATTGATTCTATCTTGCCGGGGGTATAGCTACTGAAACTAGCACGAGGTTCAACTGTGCCGCTAAAGTAAACATTCACGCTTTCGGCTAACGTAATTTGATTTGAGAAAATAGCGGTAAATACCGTTGTCAAAAAAAAAGCTGAAGCTATACGATTAAGCATACGGGACTAGTTTAATTATCTTCGCTGAGAGAAGAATATCATTAACCAAGTAATATTACTTAAGCTTGCCGATTAGCTTCATCAAAATTACGTAAATTCAACTAAAAAAATCAAGATACGATAAACGACTGTCTTTTACTTTCTACTCCCTGTTCCCTATTCCTTTAAAAAACCTGCTCCAACTTTTTAAAATCGCGCTGCACCTCGTTAATCAAAGACTTATTCTTAGGATCGGTTTTTAAAGCCTTTTTAAGAAATATTCTCGCTTTAAGTAACTGTTTTTCAGCAATTAACGCTCTTCCCCAAAGCTGATATGATATAGCTAACCACTGCCGTACTTCAGCATCATGGGGCAAACGTTCCACTAAAGCTTCTGCTAATGCAATGGCTTGCGGGAAACGTCTTTCCTTGAGAAATGTTTGTAGCTGTTCGTAAGTCTTCCACTTCAAGCGTCGCTCAATTTCTGCAACATGAGGAGGTTTCGGTTGTGGCTGCTGTGGCGGCTGCTTAGGTACTTCCTGTGCTTTTTGCTGCCGTGTCTCCTTAACCTGAGTCGGTTGTTTTTGCGGCGTTTCTACAGCTTGCGACACGTTTTGATAAGAATTGTCGGCGGTCGGCGGTATAACTTGCAACAGCAATTTGTATGCCTCAGTCAGAGCAATAAACTTTTCCTTAGCTCTGTCATCATCCGGGTTAATATCGGGATGATATTGCTGTGCAAGTCGGCGATAAGACGATTTGATATCGGGAAAAGAAGCTCCCGACCTTAAACCCAATAAACGGTAGCAATCTAAAAGATCCATTTTGAGCTATCAGAAGCACTTTTAACAGCTATCAGCTTACCTAATTATTGTAATTATTAAAGTAAGTGACTGATTATATTACATTTTCAGCTAATTGCTGAAGCCACTAATGATAAAGACTAAATTTATAATTTAAAGTTCATCACGGACAAGTTTACAAGGAATGGGAATGGGGCATGGAGCATGGGGAATTAGGAATTAGGAATTGGTAATTCGTAATTGGATAAGTAGCTTTAAAATTTCAGTTTAAAATTCCTAAATTATCCATGCCCTATTCCCTATGCCCTATTCCCTATGCCCTATCCCCATCCCCCCATCTCTTCTAAACTGGTCGTTCTTCAATCACTTTGTCAATCAAGCCATATTCTTTGGCTTCTTCAGAAGACATGAAAAAGTCACGATCCATGTCTTTTTCGATTTTTTCGATTGATTGACCAGTATTGTTGGCGTAAATGCCGTTTAGCTGATGGCGAATCCGGATAATTTCTCTGGCTTCGATTTCGATGTCGGTTGCCTGCCCGCGAGTACCACCGGAAGGTTGGTGAATCATAATCCGCGAATGAGGTAATGCCAATCGCTTACCTTTAGTTCCACCACCCAGCAGGAATGAACCCATTGAAGCTGCTAAACCAAGACATATTGTTACCACGTCTGACTTGATGTGCTGCATGGTATCGTAAATTGCCAAGCCGGATGTTACAACGCCACCTGGTGAATTTATGTACAGAAAAATATCTTTGCCTGGGTCTTCGGAATCAAGGTATAACATGATAGCAATGATTTCGTTGGCTATCTGGTCGTTTACCTCATCACCTAAAAAGATAATGCGATCGCGAGCGAGGCGAGTATAAATATTAACCCACTGAGTATACTGTTCCCCTGGTAGTTTATAAGGAACGCTTGGATAGCCTATCGGCATATTTCGACTCCGTTTGTAATTAATTGAGGATGAAAATCTTTATTGTGGAAGCTATACCGCAGGTGGAAATAATTATCATATAGCAATAATTGATTCCTACCCTCGCTATAGGCGATTAACTCCAAATTCTTGCAGCGAGAAATTTGTTAAAGGATGAACAATTAAATAAATTTCATCCTCATTATTTAATCTCTACTTGCTTGTTTATAAAACTCCAGCTGGTGCGGCAGATTCGGAGTCTAATTGTGCCCTACTTTCAAAAACTCTATCGATCAAGCCATATTCTACTGCCTGCTCTGGCGGTATATAGAATAAGCGATCCATATCTTTTTTAACCTTTGCCTTGTCTTGTCCGGTGTTGAGAGCAAAGATATCAATCATTGCTTCTTTATTGACAAACACTTCTTTCGCCATGATTTGAATGTCAGTTGCTTGTCCTCTTGTACCGCTAATGGGCTGTTTGAGAACAATTGAAGCATGGGGTAAAGCTGCCCTAAAGCCTTTTGTTCCAGCACTAAGTAACATTGCTGCCATACCCATAGCCTGACCGATACAAATAGTATGAATGGGAGGCTTGATGTACCTCATTGTATCGTATATAGCAAAAGCTTCCGTTTCAAAAGCAATAGGCTGGTCGCCGAAACTTGTACCAACAGAGTTAATATAAATTTTTATTGGCTTGTCTGGATCTTCCGACTGCAAATAAAGCAATTCGGCAATAATTAATTTAGTAACTTCTGGCACCAGTGCCGCTCCCAGGTACACGATACGCTCCTTCAACAATAGTGAAGGTAAATCTGGGGGTGGTGTGCGATAAAGATTGTCGCCCGAATAAGGCGCTTGCATAGCCTTGATGGGTGAATGTTCCATTTTCCAACCGTTGCCTGAATTAACGCTATTAACTGTAGAACATCCTAACGCAACGGATAACCACAATGGAGGTGTGGATTTCTCGCTTTTTACAAATTTAGTAGTTAGTAGTTAGTAGCTAGTACCGCTTCGCGGAAGTAAGAAGTAAGAAGTAAGAAGTTTGATTTTCTAGGCTTTTCAGCTATTTTTAATGGTTGCCTTATTTACGCCGACTTGTACTAGTAGTTAGTTGTTAGTAGTTAGTTGTCTTATATTTACCTTGTCCCCTTGTCCCCTTGTCCCCCCATCTCCCCATCTCCCCCCTCTGAAAAAAATTTATTCTGAGCAATTTTATTATTGAGCAAGCACGATTATGAATATCATTTAAGAATTGAACCACACCAGGAGTTTTCCGTAGCGAGTTGGCTGCCTCCTGGAGTTATTTATATATAATATAGTCCGTGTAAGGAACCGCAACTAATATGAAAGTAAGCTTGTTGCCCGAACTCAATGATAGCAATCTGGACGTAAATCAATCAAGTTCTCAACGTCAGTTGGCAGTTTCTCTAACCGCTAAGGTAGAAAACCTCGACCGTAGCGTTCCCCTTAATTTATGCTTGATTTTAGACCATAGCGGTTCCATGAATGGTCGTCCGCTAGAAACTGTTAAAAAAGCCGCAAACCGCATTGTCGATCGACTCAAAAATGGCGATCGCCTTAGTATTGTAGTTTTCGATCACCGGGCTAAGGTACTTATTCCCAACCAGGTAATTGAAGACAGAGAAGGTATAAAACAACAGATAAACCGTCTCAGTGCCGATGGCGGTACTTCTATTGATGAAGGTTTGCGTTTAGGTATAGAGGAATTAGCTAAGGGCAAAAATGAAGCTATTTCTCAAGCTTTTTTATTAACTGATGGTGAAAACGAACATGGCGATAACAAACGCTGTATAAAGTTCGCTAACTTAGCAGTTGACTATAGTTTGACCTTAAATTCTCTTGGATTTGGCGACAATTGGAACCAAGATGTTCTCGAAGAAATTGCTGATGCTGGCGGTGGTAGTTTGTCGCATATTGCACAACCAGAGGAAGCCGAAAATAAATTTAATCAATTATTCAGCCGCATTCAAACTGTTGGTTTAACCAATGCCTATCTGCTATTTTCTTTAATGCCCAAGGTTCGGTTAGCTGAACTTAAACCCGTTGCCCAGGTATTTCCCGATACCATCGAATTGCCAGTGCAACAAGAAGCAGACGGACGTTTTGCAGTGCGTTTGGGTGACTTAATGAAAGATAGTAAAAGAACAGTTTTAGCAAATATTTATTTAGGACAATTTGCCCAAGGTAATCATACAGTAGCTCAACTACAAGTTCGTTACGACGACCCAACGAGCAATATGGCGGGATTGCTCTCAGATACTATTCCCATAGAAATTAATGCAACCTCTTCATACCAACCCGTAGCTAGTCCACAAGTTCAGCCTCATGTTTTAGCATTAGCAAAATATCGGCAAACTCAGCTAGCAGAAGCCAAACTGCAACAAGGAGATAGAGCCGGTGCTGCTACGATGTTGCAAACCGCAGCCAAAACAGCTTTACAAATGGGAGATAACAGCGCAGCAACCGTTTTACAAACCTCTGCAACTCGCTTGCAATCTGGAGAAGAACTTTCAGAAGCTGACAAGAAGAAAACCAGAATCGTTTCTAAAACCACATTGCAAGATTCGTAATAGGTAATTGGGAATTGGGCACGGGAAAAAGGGGAGGGGGGAGAAGGGGTAGAGTGGGGAGAGGGGGTAGAAATAACTCCTAATTCTTAACTCCTAACTCCTAATCCCTAACCAAAGATGAAAGTCAATAGAATCCACCATATAGCGATTATTTGCTCGAATTACGAAGTTTCAAAAAAATTCTATACAGAAGTTTTAGGTTTTTCTATTATTCAAGAAACCTTCCGTGATTCGAGAAATTCTTACAAATTAGATTTAAAAGTTGGAGAAAACGACCAAATTGAACTGTTTTCCTTTCCTAATCCACCAGAAAGATCCAGCAACCCAGAAGCTTGCGGTTTAAGACATCTTTGCTTTGAAGTGGATGATATAAAAGAAACCGTTCGCTGTGTGACGTACTCCACACACTCCCCTTCGGGTGAGTGTGGGCTTCTCAGAGACTCTAGGCAACCCTAGACATAAACTGAGCTTGATTATACAGGTCGTGCGCCCCACGATTCCTGATGTTAATTGATGCGTTGTGGTCACGACACAAAGAAGTATTACAAACCGGGCAATTATGAACTCTCTGCGACAACGGTTTCTTTACTTTATGACCACAATTTGAGCATTCTTGAGAAGTCCCATGAGGCTTTACTGGTATTACCAACAAACCAGCATTTTCGGCTTTGTTTGTAAGTATTGAGATAAATTGTCCCCAGCCTGCATCATGAATACTTTTTGCAAGTCTAGTCCTAGCTAGACCTTTTATATTTAGCTTTTCAACTGCTACTACATCATATTTAGATAGCAATTTATTTGCTGTTTTAAAGTGAAAATCTTTGCGGGTATCAGCAACTTTTTTATGCTGTTGACCTAGTTTATGAATAGCTTTTTTACGTCGGGTAGAACCCTTTTTGCGACGAGAAACACGTTTTTGAGCCTTACGTAATTTACGCTCTGCTTTCCGTAAATGTTTTGGGGCTGCAACACGTTCGTTATCAGATGTAACGAAAAAGTCTATCAATCCTAAGTCGATACCAACGATTTTGTCTGTATCAAAGTCAGGTTTAACTGTTGGTACGGTCTTATCATCAAGACTCAAAGTAACATAATAACCATCCGCTTTCTTGGTGACAGATACAGTTTTGATTGTGAACCCGCCCGGAATAGGACGATGAACAATTACTTTTACATCACCTATTTTTGAAAGCTTTATAACTTCATTTGAAAAATGATGTTGTTTAAATTGCTGATAAGTAAAAGTCCTGTACTGACCTTCACCTTTAAATCTAGGTCTACCTGACCTTTTACCATTAATATCACCTTTTAACCATCTGTTCATCGCTTTCTCTACTCTTTTCGGAACTTCCTGTAATACTTGAGAGTAAATTTCTTTGTACCAAGGACGTTCCTTTTTAAGTTGCGTTAGAGATGCTTTTTGATTGTAATAATTAGGTTGTTCCGTTAATTCGGGCAACTGGCATATCAAAGAACATCTATCAATAGAACAACGATTTTGTTCATACCAGTTGAATCTTTGAGCCAACAAAAAATTGTATTGATGACGCAACATATTGAGTGTGTTATCAATCTTTGTTACTTGTTCTTTTGTTGGCTTTATTTTGTACTGGCAAGAAGTTCTCATTGATTTATTCCTTGTTTCGACCTATAAATATAGTAACACCAACATACAGCCATCGTACAGACATATGGGTAAAAAAAGATTAGACGTAAGAATGAGTGAACGTAGATTAAATAAGTTAAAACTATATGCGGTAAGCAAAGATAAAACCATGACTGCAATTCTTGAAGATTTAATTGACTCGTTGCCATCCGAAGAGATTGATAAAAGGCTCGCTGCCCCAAAAAACTCGTCAATAAATTAACATTGCATTTCAGGACGCGAGCCTTTTATCCTCGGATTCATCCCACACCGCCCTTCGGGTCGGGTGTGGGGCTTCTCCGGTTTGAGCTAAAATCAAAAGGTGTAGCGGTGGAAGATATTAGAATTGATCAAATTACTGGCAAGCGATTTACTTTTTTCAAAGATCCCGATAATTTACCATTAGAAATTTACAACTTAAAGCAATGTTTAAAAGTAATAGCTGTGAATCCCAACGGTACAAGCCAAATCTGCTCTAATTGTAGTCATAAAGTCAAAAAGTCGCTGTCAGTAAGAATGCATAATTGTCCCGTCTGCCATACCCATATTTGCAGGGACTTGAACGCAGCGATAAATATTAGGAATCGTGGGGCGCACGACCTGTTTAAAAAAGCTCAGTTTATGTCGTCTAAGACGAGTCGCTGAGAAGCCTACATCGTATTCTTTGAATCGATGTAGGTGCGTCACATATTTAATTATTAAAATATGAATGGCACTGTCCGGAGAAAGACAGTCATCGCAAGCAAGAAATAGACTTTGAGAATTTGCCATTAGAAGCACAAATTCTGATCGCAAAAAAAGCTATTAAAAGTCCTTTGCTGAAGACACTTAAAGACGATAAGCAATTAATGCTGGTTCATCTTGCCGTGATGAATAACAAATAAAGCGGTGGATGAATTTTTGATTGTACTGATTTCGTAGCGCTCCCCCCTTTGCAAAAACTACCCCAGAATGGAATACTTCTAAACGGAAACTTCTAAAAACCATTGTGAAACGAAAATTAGTTTTTGTTATTTTTGTATTCCTATTTGCTTTGATTGCTGGCTGTCAACTGCTGTTGCAACAACCAGTTAGTCCTCATTTAGCAATGGGTAATCCTAGTAATGCGGGGGAAAATCCGAATAACTACCTGATGATAAAACCACAATATGCTTTATCATACAGTCGGGAACGAGGCACGCCAAATTGGGTAGCTTGGCAACTCAATCAAAGCTGGTTGGGTAATGCCGAACGTCAAGACGATTTTCGTCCTGATGATTCGCTACCATCAGATTTGTATCGCGTCAAACCAAACGATTACACTGGTAGCGGTTACGACCGAGGACATATGGTTCCTTCTGCCGATCGCACTGCGACTGTACAAGATAATTCAGCCACTTTCTTAATGACTAATATTGTCCCGCAAACTCCCGACAATAATCGGGGTGCGTGGCGAGAATTAGAAGAATATTGCCGTTATTTAGTAAAGCAGGGCAAAGAACTTTATATTATTGCTGGTGTTGATGGTGGCTCTAAAAAAATTGGTAGAAAAAAAGAAGTTACCGCACCTGCATATACTTGGAAAGTGATTGTAGTTTTGGATAATCCCGGACAAGGTTTGCAAGGAATATCTGAAAATACAAGAGTTATCGCCGTAAACGTAGCCAATCGTCAAAATACCGGCGATGACTGGAAAAGATATATAGTCTCAGTCGATCAAATTGAAGCCAAAACTGGTTACAACTTTTTGACTAAAGTACCAGAATCTATTCAGCAAGTAATTGAAAGTGAAGTTGATAGAAAATAATAGAGAATTGGGCATTGGGAATTGGGAATTGGGAATTAACAACTAACAACTAACAACTATTGTTAAGTTTCCACAGCTTTTGTTGACAAACCAACCCAATCCCCCGATTTTAATTGTCCGACAATGTAAACATCGATTTCAACGTCACCAATCTTGTAAACTTGGATATTGTCTAGGTTTTGCTTTAAAGTTTCTACAAGAGCTTGATATTTTTTCGCTATTTCCATTTCTTGCGAGTCGTACCAGTCTTTTTCATCTGTAGCTCGTTGAAAAAACTTTTCCACATCTATTACTTTGACAGGAGCATCGAGGGAATGATGAGTTTTTTGTAATATATTCTGCGTATTGACTTCTTTAACCTCTTGATTTGACCATGTAAAAGTATCAAAAGGATAATCGGATTCGCTCATCCATACTAAATCTTGGGAAAGCGATTTTATTTTTTTGGGAATATCAAATTCATTGTTGTTCATGATTCAATGAGGTTAAAGGTTAAAGTTATAACTCCTAACTAATTAAAATTACTTTTTCTTTGCTTTCCAAGTTCCACCATAAACATAAAATGGGTTATTTTGACTAACCTTTTCCCAACATTGGGGACATAAAAAAACCCAATCGCCATCTTCAAGATATTTTACTCGGTAAAGAATTGGTGCAGATTGACTGCATAGGGAGCAAAGTTTTCTACGTGATGGACGCGCCATTTGTTTCAATTATTAATTATCAATTATCAATTAAGAGAATATTTAATCATAAAATATAAAATATTTATTCCTGTTCCCTGCTCGCCGTTCCCTGCTCCCTTAATCAAAAAACAATCGATGCAGTTAAACCGCATCGATATCTAAATTAATGGAATTGTTAAAGTAGACTTCAAACATTTAAGCAAATGCAGAAGCTTGGGGTTTAGCAAAAATCATTCTACCGGCAGAAGTCTGCAATGAACTAGTAACAACTACTCGTACTTCACCACCGACAAAAGGACTTCCTTCCTCAACTACCACCATAGTACCGTCATCTAAATAGCCGATACCTTGACTGGGTTCTTTGCCTTCTTTGAGGATTTTCAAATCGATGTTATCACCTGGTAAATAATTCGGACGTACCGCATTTACCAAATCGTTAACATTCAAAACGGGGACTTTCTGCACGCTGGCAACTTTCGATAAATTGTAATCGTTGGTTAACAAAGTCGCGTTGATTTCTTGAGCAAACCGAACCAACTTTGCATCTACCGTGGCAATTTCTTCGTAATCAAGCGAGTTAATTACAATGCGTTCGGAATAAGACTTCTTAATCCGGTTGAGAATCTCTAATCCCCGTCTTCCTCGTACCCGCTTTTGATCTTTGCTAGCATCAGCGACTTGCTGTAACTCCAACAGAATAAATTGCGGTACGATAATTTGTCCTTCTAAAAAGCCGGTATCTAACAGCGTTTCAATACGCCCGTCAATAATGCAGCTTGTATCTAAAACTTTGGTAGCAGCAGGTTTTAAAGTTCCTTCGGCCAGCATCGTTTCTACTGTATTAGGATTAATCAATCGTAATAATCCGCGTCCGTGGGTATCAGCTAAATTCATGCCAGTATAAGACAGAGTGATACTACCTACAACGGCTACTAATGGCTTGATGAAGCTGAAGTCATCGGGGATCGGTAGCAAGAATAGTGGCGCTAACATTAAGTTAGCTACCAACAATCCAATTACTAAACCAATTGAACGTGTCAGAATAACTTCCAGTGGCAAATCTCGGACTTGGGCTTCCAAACGGCGATATCCGGTTTGGACTCGCAGCCCGATCGCACCGCCAAGAATGGCTGCAAAAGCCGCAATAACTAAGCGCAAAGCTTCTAAGTTACTTACACTATCTAACGTACCAATCGGTAGTAAATCGGTGCTGTAATAACCTATTCCCGTTGCTGCTAGGACGAATGAAAAAATTATAATAGCGTCAAACATGATTTGATTTTGTTTGTTTTCCTGCAACTGCATTACCCAATCAACTCAAGTCACTTTGTATGTAATCGGGTTAAAAATAGAGATAAATATTTGCAGTGAACCTACAGGCTTGTTCATAAACCATCTGCAATCATTATAACCAAATATTCTCAGCTTTTTTATTCTGCTGGTATTGTCATGAAACCATACAAAAATGTAGATTTCTCATTGATTTTTACTATTTCTAATTCATTCTTAATCTAAATTAAATTGTTTCTCATAATGTCCGATAAATTAGTTAATTCAATGACTTCAGGCTCCGCAAGTGCTGTCTACATACACATTCCTTTCTGTAGACGACGCTGCTTTTATTGTGATTTTCCCATCTATGTGGTAGGAAACACCAAACGTGGCGAAACATCCGGCGCAATTTCTGATTACGTTGAAGTTTTATGTCAAGAAATTGTTACTGTACAAACTAATAATAAACCTTTAGAAACAATTTTTTTTGGTGGCGGTACTCCTTCATTACTTTCAACACAACAATTACAAGGAATATTGGAAGTTTTAGATGGGAAATTTGGCATTGACAAATTTGCAGAGATTTCGATGGAAATCGATCCAGGTACTTTTGATCAACAGCATTTGCAAGGATATGTAAATGCAGGTGTAAATCGCATCAGTCTGGGAGTACAGGCTTTTCAAGAAGAATTATTGCAAGCTTGCGGACGCTTTCACTCAGTTTCGGATATTTTTACCGCTATTGATTTACTTCAAGCTGCACAGATTTCTAACTTTAGCATAGACTTAATTTCCGGTTTACCACATCAAACTTTAGATATATGGCAACAATCTCTAGAGCAAGCAATCAAAATTACGCCCATGCATATATCTATATATGACTTGACAATAGAACCCGGTACCGCTTTCGGACGTTATTATCAACCAGGCGATCGCCCTCTTCCGACAGATGAAACAACCGTAAAAATGTACCGTATGGCACAGGAAATTCTTACCAATGCAGGTTACGAACATTATGAAATTTCCAATTATGCTAAACCAGGATATCAATGTCGCCACAATCGAGTTTATTGGGAAAATCGCGATTATTACGGTTTCGGAATGGGAGCAGCAAGTTATTATCAAGGGAAACGCTTCAACCGTCCCCGCAAAACCAAAGAATATTACGCTTGGGTGAATGATGGAAGTATAATTGATTGCGAAATCACAACTTCTCATGAAGTTTTATTAGAAACCTTAATGTTAGGTTTACGTTTGGCGGAAGGTGTGAATTTGCAAATATTAGCAGCACAATTCGGTGAAAAGAAAATTGAAGAAGTATTACAAGTATTGCAACCTTATTTAGAGAAAGGTTGGGTGCAAGTGGTAGATGAAAGATTGCAACTGCTCGATCCCGATGGGTTTTTGTTTTCTAACGTAGTGTTAGCAGAGTTGTTTGAGAAACTTTAATAATGATAAGGAAATAGGGAGTAGGGAGTGGGGAACAGGGAATAGGGAACGGGGAACAAAAAATTATTATTCTTTGTATAGTTAAGAAGCTAAATGTTAAATCCAAAATCTAAAATCTAAAATCGAACAAATAATGGAACCCTTTGTAAAAAATCTGATCGATATCGCAATTAGTACCTGTCAACTATTAGCCCTTTTCGTAATTTCAATCGGACTAGTCAAAGGTTTAATTATATTTTTACGAAATGCCTTATCTTTTACAAACTCAGCTAAAATGTTCCAAGAAAGCCGTCTACAAATGGGCTACTCGTTTTCTTTAGGATTAAACTTTTTGGTTGGAGGAAGTATTCTTAGAACTACCATAACTCCTAGCTGGGAAGACATAGGAAGATTAGCTGTAATTATTGTCATTCGCACCGTTTTAAACTATTTACTACTACAAAATATAAACAAACCCGTCCTTAAAGATAGTCCGTCTGAATCGAATATTTCTAATAATTCGAGCAATAAATCCTTGTACGAGAACGTAAAGAATAACATTATTTGAAAGTAGATTGGTAACTCTTAATTTGTATTGTTTAATTTCATTAAGAATAGCAATTCATTACCTGAAGTTAAAATTTAGAAACCCGGTTTTTCCAAAAAACCGGGTTTCTTAGTCTCAATTTTTTACAACTCATATAGGATTGCTGTAATTTATAACTCCTAACTCCTAACTCCTAACTCTTAACTTTCAACTCCCAACTCCCAACTCCTAACTTACTTACGGCACAATCAAAACCGGACAAGGAGTAAGATTAATAACGCGGTTGCTAACGCTATCGTGGGAACCTTCATCAGTTAAGCCCAATCCGCGACAGCCCATAACGATTAAATTTGCTTTAATTTCATCGGCAACATCGCAAATCACAAAAGCAGGTTGCCCTTGTTTTTCTAAGATTTCTGCTTCTATTCCCTGGCTGGAAAAGAAAGCTTGAGCATCTTTGAGCAACTGTTCAACCTTTTTTGCTGACTTCATCACATCATCGTTGGATGATTCGGAAGGAGTAGTCTCTTCTACTACACTCAGTAATATGAGATTGCTTTGATGC
Source organism: Calothrix sp. CCY 0018 (assembly GCF_963920925.1). NCBI lineage: Bacteria > Bacillati > Cyanobacteriota > Cyanophyceae > Nostocales > Calotrichaceae > Calothrix > Calothrix sp. CCY 0018. Next base: position 58,444 of record NZ_CAWUDI010000034.1, read on the forward strand.
TTTTGTACTAGTTTGGCGACAAACTCTGCTGCTTCCCGTGCTTCGCGGCTTTGATCTACCGGAAAAAGAATTGTTTTGAACATCGGATTCCCTTGTGACCCCTAAACTCTTTGACACTCCTCGACAATACGGGCGCGAGGATTCTTGGTTCAGCGACATAACTTACTCAACCAGGCTTGCGCCTAGCTGAATAGAGGTTTCATCTCTCCAAGCGTTTTCTACGTTTAACGCAGTAGCTCCGGTATGCCCTACCGTACTAAGACCACGATGCAAAATGTTAATTGCGGCATTCTCATCTCTATCTAACATACAACCACACTTACAGGTATGAGTTCTTGTAGATAGCGTTTTCTTGACAACTTCTGAGCAACTAGAACAATTTTGGCTAGTATATTGCGGGTTCACCGCAATCGTGACTCGTTTGAATACTTTACCAAAGTACTCAATCCAAACACGAAATTGATACCAAGATGCATCGTTTATCGATTTAGCTAAACAGTGATTTTTCACCATATTTTTAATCCTCAAATCTTCATAAGCTATCAAGTCGTTAGACTGAACTACGCACCGTGCCAATTTCACAGCATGGTCTTTACGTTGCCTACTTATTTTAAGGTGGCGTTTACTTAAAATCTGTCTAGCTTTTTTTCTATTGATTGAACCTTTTATCTTTTTAGAAACACGACGTTGAGCGCGCTTAAGCACTTTTTCGCCTTTGCGGAGGAATGTTGGATTCTTGATTACTTCACCGTTTGAATCGGTATAGTATTCTTTTAATCCAACATCTAAACCGACTGTATTGCCAGTTGGCGTGATATCTTCACGGCGCTCGATATCAATACAAAACTGAACATACACGCCGTCTGCACGTTTTACCAATCTAACTCTTTTAATCTGGTTAATTTGATAACAATGCAAATCGCGAGTGCCTTTTAAACGCAACCTGCCAACACGCTTTTTATCTGTGAAAGTTATCGACTTTCTATCGTCTGATAACTTCCATCCCGATGTTTTATATTCAACAGAACGGCAATTTTTCTGAAATTTTGGAAATCCTTTTTTACAGTTTATATCGCTATCGCGACACGCTGCGCTAACATAAAAACGGTTGATAGATGACCATGCTCTCTCAGCACTAGCTTGTCTTGCCATAGAGTTGAGTTCACTTGCGAATGAAAATTGTTTAGCCAGAACCGCGCAGTATTTTTGCAAGTCGTTTTTACCCGTTCCTTTATTGTCCATCCATAAACGAATGCAACTATTTCTGACAAATTGAGCGGTACGAATTGCCTCACTTACTGCTTGGAACTGACTAACTTTTCCGTATGCCTTAAACTCAAAAACTAACATAGATTTATCTCCTGACTTATACTACCACATTGAGTATAAATAAAGAATAAGATAAATCAAAGCCGTCCTAAAAGGACGGGGCTTTAAACTCAGTATTTTTGGTAAAATCTTGATAGTCCTATTTTCAATCACATTAACAAAAAGGCGATCGGGAGAGTCTAATTATGTCCAAAAAAACTTTAGCAAATTTATCTAAAAGCGACTTGGAAGGTAAACGCGCTTTGGTAAGAGCGGATTTCAACGTCCCTCTGGATGATGCAGGCAATATCACAGATGATACGCGCATCCGAGCAGCATTACCTACAATTCAAGATTTGATTAGCAAAAACGCTAAAGTAATTCTAGCCAGCCACTTTGGCAGACCAAAAGGTGAAGTCAAAGATAAATTACGCTTAACTCCAGTTGCTAAAAGGCTTTCTGAGTTGTTAGGCAAAGAAGTTGTCAAATGCGATGACTGTATTGGTGATGAAGTCACAAATAAAGTTGGGGGAATGCAAAACGGTGACGTACTTTTATTAGAAAACGTCCGTTTTCATAGTGAAGAGGAAAAAAATGATGCCGAATTTGCGAAAAAACTCGCGTCAAATGCCGATTTATACGTAAATGATGCTTTCGGTACTGCCCACCGCGCCCATGCTTCTACTGAAGGTGTAACTCACTATCTCACTCCTTCCATTGCTGGATATTTGATTGAGAAGGAATTAGAGTATTTACAAAACGCTATTGAAAATCCTCAGCGTCCTTTAGCGGCAATTATCGGTGGTTCTAAGGTTTCCAGCAAAATCGGTGTAATTGAAACTTTACTCGATAAATGCGACAAACTAATCATCGGTGGTGGAATGATTTTCACATTCTACAAAGCTCGTGGTTTGAACGTTGGTAAATCTTTAGTAGAAGAAGACAAATTAGAATTAGCGAAAACTTTGGAAGCTAAAGCCAAAGAAAAAGGCGTAGATTTATTATTACCTACAGATGTAGTTGTAGCAGATAACTTTGCTGCCGATGCTAATTCTCAAACCGTCAGCATCGAAAATATTCCCGATGGTTGGATGGGTTTAGATATCGGTCCCGATTCCGTTAAAAAGTTCCAAGAAGCCCTTGGTGAGTGTAAATCAGTGATTTGGAACGGTCCTATGGGCGTATTTGAATTTGATAAATTCGCTGTGGGTACTGAGGCGATCGCTCATACTTTAGCAGACTTGAGCAAGAAAGGTGCTACTACCATTATTGGTGGTGGTGACTCCGTTGCAGCCGTGGAAAAAGTTGGTTTAGCCGACCAAATGAGCCATATTTCCACTGGTGGTGGTGCCAGCTTGGAATTACTCGAAGGTAAGACTTTGCCCGGTATTGCAGCATTGAATGATGCTTAATTAATGGGTTAGTGGTTAGTTGTTAGTGGTTAGTTGTTTTAATTAATAATTAACTTAGCACTTACGCAACTAACATATAATTTTAGGTTTGTAGTAAGGACTTTAGTCCTAATTTCTTCTAGGCTAAAAAACGATTGAAGTGAGAATTATTTACCTCGAAGATCGTGAAAACAAGGGCTAAAGCCCTTACTACGAGCCACAATTTATTATTTCATTGCTTTTTAATTGCGATTAGAAAAAACTAATGCAGCCAAAATGGTTAGAATGGGCGCAGAAAATTCAAGCTACTGCTCAAAATGGTCTGACGTATACAGAAAATGCTTTTGACATCGAACGTTATCAGTATTTGCAGAAACTAGCAGCGGAAATTATTACGAATTATACAAATGTCGAACAAAGTTACATACTAGATTTATTTACTCAAGAAACGGGATACGCTACTCCTAAAGTGGATGTTAGGGGTGCAGTTTTTCAAGAAAATAAAATACTTTTAGTAAAAGAACGTTCCGATGGTTGTTGGACTTTACCCGGTGGATGGGCTGATATCAGCGAGTCTCCTAGTGAATCTGTAGTCAAGGAAATTTTAGAAGAATCTGGTTATCATACTCGCGCTACAAAGTTGATAGAAAGCACTGTTTTGAATTCGGATAGCCTTAATGGTAATCAAGATTCAGACCAAATTACAGGAACTGAAAATGCTGCTGTCTTAGTGTGAGCCTCTGTTACACCTTCCGTAACTCCGATTCCTCAAAGTGCGGGTGGCAGGGTTTATTACGTTTCTCCAAGCGGTAGCGATGAAAATTCTGGTTCCCAAAACCAACCTTGGAAAAGTATTAATTATGCAGTGAGTGAAGATTCTCCTATTGAGAAAGGTGATACGGTTCTGGTTCAACCGGGTACTTATACAGAATTGATTAGCCTTGGTAAATCTGGTAGCGATTCCCAAAGGATTACCCTCAAAGCCAACGGTGACGTGACATTGCGCGACCCTAACCCCAATAGTGGAGGATTTCCAGAAGGGGTAATTCAATCACCAGGGCAGAGTAACTGGGTAATTGATGGTTTTCGGATAGAAAATACATCTTGGGCTGGAATATCTCTGAGTGACGCTAAAAATATTACCGTTTAAAACAACGAAACTTATCAAACTGGAAGTTCTGGAATCATTGCTTTACCCAAAACTTTTTTTGGTGGCGGAGAAAAAGAGATTACGGGAAGCAATGTCAAGATACTCAACAATACTGTCGAACGAGCTAACTGGAAATGGGATGGCCCCGGAGATACCGATGGCGATCAGGAAGCATTGAGCATTTGGGGTGTTGATGGTTTTGAAGTTGCAAATAACACCATGATTGACGGTAAGCGGGAAGGTATAGATATTAAAGTTGGTTCTCGCAACGGTTTAATTCACGATAATTCCATCACCTCTCAAGCTTTGATTTCCGGTACTTACGAAGGTTTTAGAGGCGGTGCTGCTATCTATGTAGATGGTAATCGGGCTGATTCATTTAACTTAGATATCTACAACAACAAAATCTTTGCTAATACTGCTGATGGAATTTTGCTTGGAGATGAAGTTCCCGGCAATGGAGATGTATCTGATGTGAATATCTACAACAACGTTATCTATGGAAATGGAATACGGGTTGAGAATGGTGGTAGAGGAGTTGCTGTTATCAACAACGTTGAAGATGTAGAGATTGTTAATAATACTTTTGTTGATAACGTCCAAGGTGTTTATGTCGATAACAGCGGTAGCGGCTATAATCCACGCGATATTTCGATTCGCAACAATATCTTTAGTGATAACAGTTTTCGGAATGTATATGTTGAAGATGCAAGTAACGTGACTGTGGACAATAATTTATTTACAAACACAGAGGAATTTGCAGATAAAACTGAAATTCTTTATGACGGAGGGCAAAGAGTCGGGAATCTCAACGCTTTCGATAATGAATTAGCCGAATCGGTTGATTTTGTGAATTTAGAAGGTAACGATTACCGTCTTACATCCAACTCGCCAGCAATTGATATTGGATCTTCCTCAATTGGTGACTACGCACAACTCGATAAAGATGGAAATCAACGTTTAGGTGGTGGCGGAGTTGATGCAGGTGCTTATGAATTTTAGAAAATAGTTTTTATTTTTTCAGCCCTCTTGTAAAAAGAGGGTTTTTTTATGTCGTTCATATCTAATATCAAATATTTATTCTGTAAGTAATTTCACTAGAAAAGAGTAGAAACTCCTTCTTTTAAGCTTTTAGGATAACTATATTTTTATGGTTCTGGATCTAACTTATACAAATAAAAATCAATTAAATTAAGTTCATTTACTTATTAAGTATAAATTTTTTATCAAAAACTATTCAAATTTTAGGTTTTTAGGTATTCACAGATTAAATACGAATTAGGTGCTAGCTCTGAAGAAATATACTTTTTAAGTGGATAAGATTACCTTAATCACCTTTCTAGTATTTTTTTGTGGTCAGATAAAAAGTTTTGAATAATAACTAATCCATAATTATTTTCACAGCTTGCTTAATTAAAAATCAGTTTAAAATCAAAAGTTTTAAGAAAAAATAATTCAAAGTGGCAGTTTATCTAAGTTGCTTTCAATTTGTCTCGAACAATCTTTTTTAGGGTATTTATCTTTAGTTTTAGGAGTATATCTAAATGATTAATAATAATTCTGGGTTTAAATTTTCTAACTTGGATGCGGATAATCAACCTATAACAGAAGAACTGAAACCGATTTCACTTGCTGAACTATTAGCTGGTCATAATCATGGTGATGACGAACACGAACACGATTTTGCTGGTAGTGATTCAACAAATTCAGAGCAAATATCTGTATCTGCTGCTGTTATAAATTCTCCTACAGCCACAATCGACGTTAATTATTATGGCTTTTCCCAAGAAGCTAAAAATGCTTTTGAATATGCAGTAACTATCTGGGAAGGGTGGATCAAATCAGACGTTGCTATTGAAGTTGATGCTTATTGGGAAGATTTGAGTCAATACGGTTCGGGTGTTCTGGGTGCGGCTTCACCATATAGCTTTAAAAGGAATTTTACGGGTGCAACTAAAAACAATACTTCTTATGCAATGTCATTAGCTAATCATTTAGCTGGTGAAGATTTAAACGGTGGTAGCTCTGAAATTGAGGCTTGGTTTAACAGCGGTTTTTCTAATTGGTATTTTGGTACTGATGGTGAAGCACAAAAAGGTAAATTCGACTTTACAACAGTAGTATTGCACGAGTTAGGACACGGTTTTGGATTTACGGATTTTATAGACTATAACAACGGTAAAGGAAGTTATGGAAATACAATTTTTGAAAGCTTTATAGTTAATAGCGATAATCAAAGTCTTGATACATTTACTAATAATTCTCTAGAATTAGGAGCGCAATTAACCAGTAACAACCTGTTTTTTAACGGTGTTAATGCAACAGCAGCTAATGATGGCAAGCAAGTTAAGCTGTACGCGCCTAGTAAATGGGAATATGGCTCAAGCGTTGCCCATCTTGACGAGAAAACATATCCTAAAAGCGATCGGGATTCTCTGATGACACCTTATTTCAAAGCAGGTGAAGCAATTCATAATCCTGGTGCGATCGCTTTGGGTGTTTTAAAAGATTTAGGTTGGGATATTAATCAGGTTGATAGCAAGCCTGTTATTGAACCTCCACAAGCTAACATAACTATTCTCCCTCCAACCGCCGCAACACCCGTTGAAAAACCGACGACAATACCAACATTAAGCTTTGACACTCTAGAATCTTATGGCGGACAAGATAAGCAACATACCTTATTATTCTTTGATGATAATAAAGCCTTTGAAGTTAAAGGTAATTCCTGGAAGAAACTTGCTATTGATTACAAAATTACCTCAGACACAATACTTGAATTTGAATTTAACAGCATTCAAGAAGGAGAAATTCAAGGTATTGGCTTTGATACCAACGATAATTTAGGCTCTAGCGATGCGAAGTATTTATTCCGACTTTCGGGAACTCAAAACAATTTTGGTATTACCGACTTTAAATATCAAACCAACTCCGGTTGGCAATCTTATCAAATCCGCGTCGGTGATTATTTTACTGGTGAATTTGATTATCTCACCTTTGCTAACGACCACGATAATGGTACAAAAGATGCTCACAGTCAGTACCGCAACTTAAGCATATACGAAGAAGGGCAGCAACCTGTTACCCCAGAAATACCTACCCCAACTGTAATTGATACAACACCACAAACCCCAGTTGATAGCCCATCAATACAGCCAAGCATCATTAAAATTCAAGAAGACAAACTTAGTTCCTACGCTGGGCAAGACAAAGATTCTATCTTTACTATCTCAGATAACAACCAAGAAATTGAAATTCAAGGAAATGGTTGGAAGAAACTTGCTTTTGACTACGAAATTACCGATAAAACAATTTTAGAATTTGAATTTCAAAGCGATATCAGAGGAGAGATTCAGGGTATCGGCTTTGATACTGACGATCAATTCGGTAGTAGTAACGATAAAAAGCTATTATTCCAGCTAGAAGGCAAAGATAAACTTGGTGTTGATGATTTCAAACAAGATATTACCGGAAAGGGTTGGAAAAATTATCAAATTACCGTAGGAGACAACTTAACAGGTGATTTTAACTATCTTACCTTTGTTAACGACCACGATAAAGGCGAAAAAAATGCCGCTAGTAAATATCGCAATATCAAACTTTATGAAGGCGATGCTAATAAGTTAAGTCACGCTACTACCGATGAAAAATCAAATGTTTTATTAACTATAAAAGATAGCACCAACAATTACAACCTTTCTTCTTACGGCGGCATAACTCAAGATAAAGGTTCATTTACTCTTTCTGACGATAAAACCGAAATTGAATTAAAAGGTAATAGTTGGAATAAGTTAGACTTGACACTCTCAGCACTAAAGTGACTGAGATTCTTTGCTCACAGGGAAGCTAGTGCTTTTACCCTCACAAAGCATCTTGACCGTGTGTCCCACGGCTGCAAGCCCTCTTAATAGAACTACTTGCGCGGCTGCCACATCTCGGTCAGTGGTATAGCCGCAATTTTCACACGAATGAACGCGGTTAGCTAATGTCTTTTTACCAGTTTCGTGCTGACAATTAGGACATATTTGAGATGTTTTATGCGAGTCAACTTTCTCAAAATATACACCGCGCTTAAAACAAATTTGCTCTAAGATATTGAAGAATTGACCAAACCCTGCATCGAGGCAATGTTTACCTAACATCCCTCTGGAAAGACCTACTAAGTTAAGGTTTTCTACAAATATCATCCCTACGTCGTTGCACAATCTATGCGCTAACTTGTAGTGCCAATCCTTACGAGTATTAGCTATACGTTCATGTAATCTAGCTACTTTGTGCTGTGCCTTTTTCCAATTATTAGAACCTTTAATTTTGCAGAAGACTTTGCGTTGTAGCGATTTCAGCTTATTTTGCAAGTCAACAAAAAATCTAGGGCGTTTGATTAAAAGACCGTTACTTGTAGCTGCAAAACTTGTCAGCCCTACATCTATTCCAATTGCGCGACCATTCGGTATAGGAGATGGGGGGTTAACTTCCCAACTAGCAGTTATTTGTACATACCAACCCCTGGCACGCTTAACTACACGGAATTGTTTTAATTGAGCATCCTTTGGTATTGGCCGAGAATTACGAATTATCAGCCAACCTATTTTAGGGAGGTATATTTGATCTTCCCACAACCATTCATTTTTGACCTGTGGGAAAACAAAACTACGCATCCTACCAGCTTTTTTAAATCTAGGAAAACCATGATTTTGCTCCCACATTGACACAAACGCTTTTTCTAACCTCATTAAGGTTTGTTGCAACACTTGAGACTGTGGCTTTTTTAAATCTAAGTATTCTTTCTTTGCGGCTGTTAGTTGCTTTGCTTGCTGGTTGTAGGTAGGGCGAGGTGCCGAAGCACTCATCACAAAACATTGTTTGAGGCTGCAAGCATTTACCTGACACTTACGAGATTCATACCAATCTTTTCTTTCACGCAAAGCATAGTTATAGACACGGCGATTAATTTCTAGCCATTCTTCAAATATTGCTTGCTCGCGCTTAGTTGTTTTGATCTTAAATTCGTAAGTTAAAGTAAACATTGTATTACCTCCTTATTACATTATACACCTTAATTAATAATCTTCCGCACGATTACTAAGACTCACGAATAATAAATTTGCCCACTAGCTTATATCCCAGCTTTAAAAAGACTGGGTTTTACGCTGCTTGTATTCGGATAAGCGGTGAATTCAACTATCTCACCTTAGTCTCAGACGATGATGTTTCCAACTCAACAGCACAAACTCAGTTCCGTAATATTTCTCTATCAGAAATGGGATAAGGGAGTAGGGAGTTAGGAGTTAGGAGTTAGGGAGTAGGTTATTCTTTCCCCTCTCCCCCATCTCCCCATCTCCCCATCTCCCTACTTCTCCCCAGCGCCAGCCATCAGACTTTCTTCCAATTTCTTCAACTGAGGAGTCAATCTACCTCTGGGAATTTTCAAAAGCACATGATTTTTAGCTTGAAAAGCTTTTACCAAATACTTACAGGCTTTTTCGGGTTCAGCGTGTTCCCCGCAGGTGAACATATCTACAGCGATATAGCCAATTTCGGGCCAAGTATGAAGCGAAACGTGAGACTCTGCTAAAAGAGCCAAAGCAGTTACACCGTATGGTTCAAACTGATGCGTCAATTCCTTGAGCAAAGTTGAGTCAGCTTCTTTGACTCCTTCTTCCAAAGCTTTTTTAATAAAATCAACATCATTAAGCAAATCTTTGGGACAGTCATACAGTTCCAAAAGACAGTGACTACCTACCGGAACCAAAGGAGTGTCTGTTTCTAAATATGATTGATTTCCCAATTTCTCACCCTTTAACAACAAGCTTGTGATTATATCATTTATCAGTGACCAATGACCAGTTAAGGTTAAAGGTTAAAGCTTAAAGCTTAAAGATTAAAATTATTTCTCTCCCCTTGTCCCCTTGTCTCCCCCTACGGGTTGCGCCATTTGCTACAAGTCGGGGAACCCGCCCAACGCAATGGCTAACCATCTCCCCATCCCTTCTAACTACGGTTCCGATTCCTCTGTTACTGTCGGTGTTGGTGTCGGTGTTGCCGTTGGCGTTGGTGTTGGCGTTGGTGTTGGTGTTGGCGTTGGCGTTGGTGTTGGTGTTGGTGTTGGCGTTGGTGTTGGTGTTGGTGTTGGTTCTGGTGTTGGTTCTGGTGTCGGTTCTGGGGTTGGTTCTGGTGTCGGTTCTGGGGGTGGTGCGGGGTTTTCTACATTCAAGCGCATCCGATAATCTTGAGCTTCGGTTGATGTAGAGACGATGACGAATTCGTAATATCCTTTTTCTCTGAGAGTACCAGACCACGAGCGTTTTGTGGAATCTTCTAATAATACTCTTTGCCCGGAAGGTGAATATATGGAAAACAGTACTTTGGGAGAAGCCGTTAAGTTGACTCGCATTTGTTGATTTGCGTTCAATTGAGCGATGAAAATTTTACCTTGCAAGCTTGGAAAGTTTCCGCTTCTAGTAACGCTTGTATCACCGCTGGCAATTTGCAGTTTCTCATACGCGCTTTTTGCAAATACCGCGTTTACTTTGTCGAATACAAATCCATGCCAAATTTCTCCTACGGGTTCGTTGATAAAATTTTTACCTCTTTGTTCGGGGAATATTCGTAAAAATGGTGCGTCTGCGAGGTCGTATACCGAACGACTACCAACGTTAATATTGTTGACTCTGACTTTCCAGCGATCGCGATCTGAAGAGGTAAAGGTTCCGAGTTTGCCGCGAGCGTCGGAACTTAGCTGAGACATATTGTTGAGCAATTCGCTTGCTGTTTCGTCCCATTGTTTGCGAAGTTCTGCATCTTGGGGTTCGTCACTCAACGTGCGTCCATTTAAACTGGGGTTTTTCTCCCAGAATATTTGATTAACTAGTTTGACATAGAAGTTACGGTCTATACCCAGTTGTTCGCGTCGTGCTTTGAGTCTTTCTTTACGTTGCTTTTCTTCTGGGGAATAATTTGAGGAAATTGCTGGATCGGAATCTGTGTTTGTAAATTGAGAAATAGCACCATAGGTTAAACCACCTAAAACAATTATTGCGAAAAATAGCATGGCAATGCGTGCGGGTGTCCACCAAGGTTTTGGCTTCGGTTGAGATTCTGAAAAACCGGGTGAAGTGGTTCTAGGTTGCGGAGTTATTGGAGCCGATTGTACGGCAGGTGTTACGGCAAAGGTTCGCTGTGTAACTTGTTGGGGTAATGGTTGCGGCGGTGGATTATTATTTGTAGGTGCGGGAGGATTAAGGGCTTGTAAAACTTGATTGGCGCTTTGATAGCGTTCTCTTGGTGCGGCAGATAGCATTTTATCTAACACTATTCCAAATTCCGGACTCACATTAACGAATCGTCGCCACTGCCATTGCAGGTTATAGTTATCAATTAATTCTGCTGGTTGTTTGCCTGTAAGTAAAACCAATACTGTTGCACCTAAAGCGTATAAATCGCTGTGAGGCTCTACCGATCCGGTTTGCATTTGTTCTGGTGGAGCATAACCTATTTTCCCCAGTAGAGTTGGGATTGGGGTTGCTGGAGGGCTGCCGGGTGCATAATATTGGGAAGCTACGGTTGCTACTACCTGTTTAACACCGCCAAAATCTATTAATACTGGTAACTGGTCACTTTTACGAAGAATTAAGTTATCGGGTGAAATATCGCGGTGAATTACACCCAAAGAATGAATATAATTTAATACTGGTAATATCTGCTCTAATAACTGCTTGACTTCAGTTTCGCTAAATTTCATCTGTTGCTTCAGACGATTATCCAGCAAGGAACGATAATTTTCTCCTTCTACATAATCTTGGACTAAAAATAAATATTCTTTATCGTTGATACTCAATCGCAAAAGTTCGCGAAAGCGAGGTATTTGAGGGTGTTGCAGCTTATAAAGAACGCTGGCTTCTCGTTCAAAAAGTTCTTCCGATTTTTGTAAAACGTATTCAGTTTGAACTTGGGGAGAAAATTCTTTTAAAACGCAAGGCTCGCGAAAACGGTTAATATCCTCTGCTAAATAAGTTTTGCCGAACCCCCCCTGCCCCAACTGACGCACAACTAAATAGCGATCGCCCAAAGTCATTCCCGGCTGGATACCTTGATTTACTGGAGTATCAACCAACATTTCGCCGCAGTGTAAACAAAAGCGACTACCGTGAGGATTTTCATGTCCTTTCGAGCAATTGAGAGATGTCATGGGAGAGTTAGGAGTTAGGAGTTAGGAATGTAGAGACGTAGCAGTGCTACGTCTGTTGTGGAAAATCAATCGCAGTCGCGAACCATATATCTTAAAATAATTATGTCTTTAGTCCTCTTGAGAGGACTTTAGCTATCAGACGGGGATTTGCAGTCCCCGGCGGATGAGAATAAACGCAAACAAATTATAAATACTTAATATTTTTATAATTCACAATAATTGATGCATGGTATAAACAAATATACTATTCGATCATTCAAATAATTTTGAAGATAAGTTTAAGGCTTATCAATTCAAAATGTAAAATTTCAGTGACTAAAACTGCTAATCGTTACTGATAAAGCTACAGTCGCAACACCACAAATTTCGTCCAAATTCATAAATAGTAAACGCCGCTGTCTCACGAAAAATAACAATTAACAGTTTGCACCCGACTAGTACCGCTTCGCGGAAGTAAGAAGTAAGAAGTAAGAAGTAAGAAGTTTGATTTTCTAGGCTTTTCAGCTATTTTTAATGGTTGCCTTATTTACGCCGACTTGTACTAGTGATAATTGATAATTGATAATTGACTTCATCTTTTACTAACTTCCTCCGAGGCGAATGCATACCAAATTTGACCAAAAGTTTGCTGTCTAAGGTTCCCCTCTCTCTCTCCAGGAAATAATCTATCAAATTTACTATTGGTATCTCTGTTTAAATCTTCAATAGTATAATTACCGAATTCTCCCGATCGCACAAGTCGTTCCCAAGTTGCATAGTCTTGTCCGGTATAGCTGCCTAATTTTTGTCTGGTTTGCTGACTGAGATTGGCTTTATCTAACTTATCGAGCAACTCTTGAGCAATGCCGTACCACTTCTTCCTCAAAGCTTCGTCTTCCGCACTTCCGGTTAAAGTACGTCCGCGAGCTTCTGGGTTTTGAGTATAAAAAATTTGATTGACTGTACGGTTAAAAAATAATTCTGGAATTCCCAACCGCTGACGTTGCCGGACAATTTTTTCGATATTGTTTGTTTCTTTGCGGCTCAATCCTCCGCCATTATCATCATTCCCAGGTAAACTAGGTAATTCAACTGAGGGTAATTGCGGTAAGGAAACAGTCGGGAGAGAAAATGAAGTTACGGCATTAATAACTCCACTGATTACAGCCCACGTACCCGCAAAAACCAAGACAACAACGCTAGTACTTACCAAACTGACGAAAAAAGGACGCAACCAAATAGGTAAATGGATTGCACTCGCGAAAGCTTGAGTTTTGTTGTGAAATTGAGTCGCAACCGCACCCGCACGTTTGCGCCCTGGAGCAACTACTGCTGTATGAATTTTACTAATATTAGTGTTTGGTTTAGAAGTCAAAGCAGGAGTTGAAGCAGGAGTCGAAGACTGTAAATCTTTTAAAACTTGTTCGGCATTCTGGTATCTATCACTAGGTTTATAAGCAAGCATCTTCTTTAACACCGCTTCAAAGTTGGCGCTAACTTTGATTTTCTCCCCCCAACGCCATTTACCTTGATAACTATCGTAAAGTTTCTGCGGCTCCTCTCCGGCAAGTAACACCAAAGCTGTCACTGCTAACGAATACAAATCGCTGCTGTGAAAGGCTTTCCCCTGACGCAACTGTTCTTCAGGTGCATAACCTTTCTTACCCAACAAAGTACGATTTGCAGGGAGTTGGGTAAACCAAAAACCTTGAGAAGCCGGTAATTGCTTGACACCGCCAAAATCAATTAATATTGGTAAATTATCAGTTGTGCGTAAAATCAAATTATCCGGTGAAATATCGCGGTGAACCACATCCCTAGAATGGATGTAATTCAACACTGGTAAAATTTGCGTCAATAAATGAAATACTTCTGCTTCGCTAAAACATCGTCCTTCATCAAGACGTTTTTCTAATAAATCCTGATAATTTTCACCCTCAATATAATCTTGTACCAAAAAGAAAAAATCTTTATTGCGTAACTTTACCTGTAGCGAAAAATGTAAGCGGGGAATTTGCGGATGCTCAAGCTGTTTCAACACGCTGGCTTCCCTTTCAAACAATTCCTTCGCTTTTTGTAAATCTTTATCTTCCTCGACTTGCGGTGCAAACTCCTTCAGCACGCATTTTTGATGAGATTGCTGCATATCTTCCGCCAGATAAGTACGTCCAAACCCTCCTTGACCAAGTTGACGTACAATTTTATAGCGATCGATAATAACCTCCCCAGAAGGAAGAGGCAAAGGTTCGCCACATACAGTACAAAAGCGGTGATTTGAAGAGTTTACGTGGTTTCTAGTGCAATTAACCTGCATGATGCCCAAAAGTAAAAGGGTTTTTGCTAATAACTACAATGCTGTCAACAGGATTTACGTATAATTTCCAAGAATAGGGAATGGGGAGTAGGGAGTAGGAGTTAGGAGTTAGGAGTTAAATATTTTTAGATTTTGGATTTTAAAAACGGATGCTTTTGTTTTGGATGCAGGGATTTTGAATTCTAGGTTAGGAGTTAAGACTTTAAATTTCTCCTTGTCTCCCCATCTCCCCCCCTCTCTCCATGCCCAATGCCCTATGCCCTATGCCCAATGCCCATCACTTTATAAGGAGAATGCTGAAAACCCCGTCAATTCATTGCGGGGATGAAAGCTAATTACGGGATTTATCCCGCCTTGTATTCTCTAATCAATCTTTTCATAGCTGCCGATTGACTTACACCCCAATCGGCAGCTAATTTAGTTAGTTTTTCTTTTTCATGACTGTCTAAATAAACAGGTGTTTGCTTCTTTTTCATGTTGTTACTTCGAGTACAATGTGTTAGCATAATAATAACATATAAAATTCACAAGGAGGTGATGTAGATGCTGGTTCTAGAATACAAAATAGTTGCGTCGGAGAAGCAGCATCAAGCCATAGAAGAAGCTATCCGGACTACACAGTTCATCAGAAATAAGTGTATTCGCTACTGGATGGATTCCAAAAAAGAAGACAAAGTAAATAAATTTGCTTTAAATAAATACTCAACAGTCTTACGAAACGAGTTTAAATTCGTTAAAGATTTAAACAGTATGGCGGTACAATCTGCTGCTGAAAGAGCATGGTCATCAATTAGTAGATTTTTTGACAATTGTAAATCTGGTAAGCCTGGTAAAAAAGGTTTTCCACGTTTCCAGAAAGACAACCGTTCAGTTGAATATAAAACTTCTGGATGGTCGCTGCACAAATCTTCATAGGCGTATTACTATCACCGATAAAAAAGGTATTGGTGAACTTAAATTAATGGGGAAATGGGATATCCATACTTACCCAGTTAAAGCTATTAAAAGAGTTCGTTTAGTGCGGCGTGCTAATGGCTATTATTGCCAGTTTGCTGTTGATGTTGATAACTCAAAACAGTTAGAACCAACAGGAAATCAGATAGGCTTAGATGTTGGCTTAGAGTACTTTTACTCAGATAGTAATGGTAATCACGTAGATAATCCTAGATTCTTACGCAAAGCTGACAAGTCAATTAAACGCAGTCAACGACGCATTAACAAACAAGAAAAAGGTTCAAACAAGCGCCATAAATCAAGAAAAATATATGCTTTGAAGCATTTGAAAGTAAGTAGGCAGCGTACCGAGTTTGCTAAGAGAGTGGCACTCGCGCTTGTATCATCTAACGATGTAATCGCCTATGAAGATTTAATTGTTAAGAACATGGTAAAAAACCATTGTCTTGCTAAGTCTATTAATGATGTAGCTTGGAGACTTTTTAGACAATGGCTTGAATATTTTTCTAAAAAATATGGGCGTTTAGCAATTGCTGTTAAGCCACATCACACATCACAAATTTGTTCTAGTTGCGGGATAAAAGTTAAAAAATCTCTTAGCCAACGAACACATATTTGCAAATGTGGATGTACTTTGCCTCGTGACGTTAACGCAGCAATTAATATTCTTGAAAGAGCTAGGGGAGGGCATCCCCAAAGTAACGCTCAGGGAGTAGCAGCCACTACTCTACTTGGGGCAACCCTGGTAGAGCAAGCAGCTACGATGAACTGAGAATCGCTGTCTCTTTAGAGCAGGGAATGTCAACTAATAACTGCATATAGTAGTCGGTTTCTCAAGGTACAACAAGCGTTATGAACTACCAACAACAAAGTCAACGTGCAATCAAGGGATTTGAGGATTTCTTACATACTCCTCTTGAAACTGTATTACAACAGCACCTGAATAAAAATCCTGCTGGGGAAATAATCAAGTTATTTCAGGATGTGGCTACAAATGTACCGGCTTATCAAGCTTTTTTGAATCAACAGCAAATTAATCCCGATAATATTCAAAATTTTGACGATTTTCAAAAGTTACCAACCCTTACCAAAGATAACTACCTTAAATGTTATTCTTTAGCTGATTTCTGCCGTCATGGAAAAATCGAAAGCTGCGATATGATAGCGGCTTCATCTGGCTCTACAGGTAAACCTACTTTCTGGCTGCGTTTCTTTACAGATGAGTTGGCGATCGCTACCAGGTTTGAACAAATATTTTACGATAGTTTTTTTGCGGATACCAAACCGACTTTAGCTGTAATTTGCTTTGCTTTGGGAACTTGGGTAGGGGGAATGTTCACTACTAATTGCTGTCGCTATCTTTCTAGTAAAGGTTATCCCGTTACCGTCATCTCTCCAGGTACGAATAAAACCGAAATTTTACGGGTAATGGAAGAATTAAGTCCTAATTTTGAGCAAACTGTTTTATTAGGATACCCGCCTTTTCTGAAAGATGTAGTTGACACGGCTATTGCTCAAGGTATGGAATTAAAGCCACATAATCTCAAGTTTGTAATGGCTGGAGAAGTGTTTAGTGAGGAATGGCGAAATTTAGTTGGGGAAAGAGTTGGTTCCCAAAATCCCTGTTATGATTTTGCATCGCTTTACGGTACGGCTGATGCGGGAGTTTTAGGAAATGAAACGCCGTTAAGTATCTGCATTCGCCAGTTTTTGGCAAAAAATCCCGATGCTGCCCGTAATTTATTTGGAGAATCCCGTTTACCGACGTTAGTTCAGTATGACCCAATTAATCGCTTTTTTGAAGTCGCACAAACAGAAGGGAATAATAGGGAAGGGATAGAAAGAGGTACATTATTATTTTCTGGAGACAATGGAATTCCCTTAATCCGCTACAACATTTTAGATAATGGCGGCATAATTACTTATGATGCAATGCTTAAGTTTTTATCTGAGTGGGGATTTAACCCTGTAGAAGCATTATCAAATAAAATATCAAACCAAAGAGGAATTCGCAATTTACCTTTCGTTTTCATTTTTGGACGTTCTAATTTTACAATTTCCTACTTTGGCGCGAATATCTACCCAGAAAATATCAAAGTCGGTTTAGAACAACCTGTTATCAGAGATTGGGTAACGGGTAAATTTGTAATGCAAATACTAGAAGATACAGATAAAAATAATTTCGTATCTATAGCTGTAGAATTAGCACCTGAAGTTGAAGCCAGTGAAGAGAAAAAACAAGCTGTAGCGGATTCTATTCTGACTCAACTTAAACGTCTTAATAGCGAATTTGCAAATTACGTTCCGCCGCAATATCAAACACCGCGAGTGGAATTATTACCAATGGGAGAGCCGGAGTATTTTCCCCAAGGTGTGAAGCATCGTTATACCCGGAATTAAGGTAATGGTAATGGGTATTGATTGAACATTTAAACTTTGTTCCCAATTACCAATTACCGATTACCAATTACCAACTTTTTACAAGTCGGGAGGCAAAATCACGTTATCGATAACGTGAATTATACCGTTGCTGGCTTTAATATCGGGCTGTACCACGGTAGCGTCATTTACCTGTACGCCTGTAGCCGGATCAACTTTTACGCTAATTGGCCCGCCTTCGACGCTTCTGACTTCACCTGATTTCAAATCGGTGGAAAGTACTCTACCTGGTACTACGTGATAGGACAGAATTTTGACCAATACTTCTTTGTTTTCTGGCTTCAACAAATCCTGTACCGCGTCTTGTGGCAATTTTGCAAATGCCGCATCGCTAGGCGCAAAAACTGTAAAAGGACCATTTCCTTTTAAAGTATCTACCAATCCTGCTGCTTGCAAAGCCTTTGTCAGCATTGTAAACGAAGGATTTGACTGGGCAATACTTATAATATCTTCACCTTCAGTTTCTGCTGATGGCTCGGGTGTTTCTATTTCTGCACCTGGTGCTGTGGGAACTTCTGTTCCCGGTAGTGGAGGTACGGTACCCGGAATTGTAGTAGGTGGTACTGGTGCCGGTACGGTTGATGGCGGTAACGGTGCGGGTGAAGTTGATGGTGTACTATTTCCACAAGCCGCACGGTTGTAAGGACACTCATCCAGAATACTCGGTCTGGGATTAAGCACTCCACCTTGTGCTAACAAAGTTTTATTTGATTTGTCGCTCGCCTTTGTCCGTGTAACAGATAAGTCAGTATTATTAGTACTTACGGTCACTGTTCGACTACGTTTGTAGGGAGCTTCTGTAAAAACACTGGGGTCTTGGTTAAGCGCGTTATTCGCTTTTACTGGCAATCCTATCAGTAAGCTGATGCCAGTCACTCCCACAATGCCAGTTAATTTAGTCAGCAAATTGCTGTAATATACCTTCATGTCGATTTTATCTGGCTTTTATTCCACACTTTACATTAAAGACTTATACCATTTTCTTACGCCAAAAATCTAACTCGTAGAGTCGGATTTTTATTGCTTCATGGTAATGTTGGTGATACCCTATTTATCAAACAAAATATTCAATTCATTTTAATAATAGTGGTATCGAGATTTTTTAATAAAAATGACTCTCAATTCCAGTTACAAGTTCCGTGGTAGATGTTTGTATTTATTGTAGCATGGAGAATATATATATAGTTTTTTTACATTAACTCATAATCGCGTAAGTCAAATCTAAATAAATTATAATCATTTAATTTCCTGCCATCCTAAAATTCTTATTTACCGTTAGTTTTTGGATAAACAACTTTGATGACAACAGTCAAACTGATTGCAGTGCAAGCATTTATGTTTTGTATGCCAATCTTTCATGGTCTTTACAGCGTTATTAATAAATAATTAACTATTTAAGTCGGGATGATTTTATTCTTCGGTGGAAAACTAACATAAATTTCGTCCAATTATTTGCGTATAAATGGTTCTGCTTAGCAACAAAATCATCTGCATAATTTAAGTATTCTGAAAATATCACTCTACAGACATAATCCGTAAGTTATAAAATTTTTCACTTATAACTTGAAAATATTATTAACAAAAATAAAGTTGTAGAATTTATAAGTCAAGATAGGTCAACAAATTACTAGTAAGCTATTTATGTTAGAGCTGTACCAATTTGAACTTTCTCAATACTCAGAAAAGGTGCGTTTGATTCTGGATTATAAAGGTCTTGAATACCGCAAAATAGAGGTAACACCTGGAATCGGACAGGTTGAATTATTTCAAAAAACAGGGCAGCGTCAAGTACCCGTACTCAAAGATGGCAGTAAATATATTGCTGATTCTACTGAAATTGCTAAGTATATAGATGCACAGTACCCCGATCGCCCTTTGATGCCGCAAGACCCCAAAACTAGGGGTTTATGCTTAATGATGGAAGAATGGGCAGATGAATCCATTGGCACTAAAAGTAGAAAAGCTTTATTCTCTGCTATAAGTAAAGACCAGTATTTCCGCAAATCTTTGCTACCTAATTCAGCACCAGATGTACTCAAAACCTTAATAGAAGGAGTTCCTGGTGATGTATTAAAAGTATTAGGTGTCGGAGTCGGTTACAGTCCCGATGCAGTAAAAAATGCGATGAGGGATTTAAAGCAAGATTTAGAAGCTTTAACGTTGATATTAGAAAGTAGCCCTTATTTGCTAGGAGATGAACCTTGTTTAGCCGATTTTGCGGTAGCGGGTTTATCTGTATTATTGAAATTCCCAGATGGCGATTATCTAGATTTACCAGCCACTATTAAAGGTAAAGGAGTACCTGGTTTAGCAGATAATCCGATTTACCAACCATTTTTTGACTGGCGCGATCGACTTTACGTCCAATTCCGCAAACCTATAATCGGCTCTACTTTCAACAGCCCCAGTGCGCCGACATCGATCCAGATTGATTAATTGATGGGGAATGGGTAATGGGAAGATGGGGAGACAAGGAGAATTTTTATCTTGAATCTTAATTTTTGATAATTGATAATTTCCCAATCCCCAATTACCTATTACCAATTACCCATTCCCAATTTTTTATTAGTGGGATAGGTTCGAGAAGGATGGGAAAAAGCAGTTTGCAGATATGCCTTAGTTTACTCTGGGAATACTTACGTTAATCTGTACTGAGAGATGCTGACTTACCAGTGCTTGGAGTTGTTGAGCGATCGCCAGGTAAGTTTCCATACTACCGCCGCTGGGATTTTCAATATCCCTAGTAGGATCGAGCCTCTGAATCTTCCACGCTGCTTCTGGAAATCTTTCCCGTAAATCCTGACACTGTGCTTCTGTCATACACCAAATCTTATTGGCTTGTTCCACTTGCTCTGCTGAAACATTATTCGTAGTGTGAGTATGAGGGGTAACGCCTAAATAGTTTAACGTTTGTTGCGCTTCAAGGGTCATGGATGTTCCGGGATTGGTGTCAAGACCTGCACTAATAGCTTGTATGGGCGCTTGGGTAAGTTCGGCAAGGGAAAGATTCAGCAAGCGGGCGATCTCATGATTACAGATTGCCTGAGCCATTGGGGAGCGACTGGTGTTACCGCCACAGATAAATAAATAAATTTGTTGTACCGGGTTTTGTGGGATTGCGTTGGTTTGTGTCTGGAAGTTCTTTTGCAGGGCTGGGATGCTGAGACAAAGAAGAGCTATGATAATGATTCCCGCTGCTAGGAGTTGAGGATAACTGGGGAGCTTTTGACCCAGTAATAAGGTCAGTCCCAAGCTTGCTACTAAACCTGACATCAAACTAGAGCAACGATTTAGGGGAATAGCAAAGGTGTTTTCGCGGGAATCTAAGTAAATATGGGAACCAAAGAAGTAAAGACAGGCATAGAGTAGACCAATAGCTAGGGCTGGTAAAACCAAAGGAGTAACGAGAAAACTAGTAAAGCCCGACCGCAGTTGTTGCAAAATCTCTCCTCGACCAATAAGGGCAAGAAGGGCTGGAATCAAAGTGAGGGCAATAGCTGTCACCATAGTTTCTTCTAGGAAGAAGCGCCTATTCTCTGCTTTTTGCTCGGATTTAGCCAGTCGATTCATGAACTGAAGTCGAAATACGTAGCCCATTAAATATGCACTTAGGTTCAGAACTGCTAGCATTGTCATCTGATAATTGTCCACATCTGCAAAGGCGATGCGGATAGCCAGAAAGCTGCAAATAAGCGCAACCCAAGAGTTCCATTGTACTCGTCGATGAAAGATGGTATCCACAATGGGAGCCATTATCAGTACGCCACCTCGCATCAATAATAGGGCGAAGAGGATGGAAATACCTGTAAATGTGTAGTTAAGTGTAGTTGTGGCAATAATCGTTGCTGTAGCCAAACCAGAAAAGAAGGTCTGGGTTCTAGGAATGGGAAGAGAAAAACCTAGAATTTGCTTGCGTTGGATATACTGCCACCCATCCATAAGGCTAATGTATGTTAGCAGCGTAATTGTGGTAGCGATCGCTGTAGCGGGTAAAAGTTCAAAGCCTGGAATCGGTCTATCTGTACCTGGTAGTAGTCCTTTGGAGAAAGTTTTAGTTAGGGCGCTGTAGGGAATGTAGAAAGCAAAATAGCCGCTTGCTAATTTCCAAATTCCTAAGTTAATATTGAGCGACATCAACTTCATATGATTTAACTTTTTTTGAATTTATCTATTGTTTGAAAAATTTTATATGCAGCGTTAATAATATCAGTCCATAAATACTTTGTAAATATCAATTTACAAAGTATTTTCTCAAGCCCTGGTTATTTAAAATACGTTAAAAGCCAAAAGATGCAGGTTAAAACATTAATTCCCTACTTTTTTAAAATTTTACTAAAAATGCGGCTTTAAATGGTAGTATATATTCGATTACTATTACTATTACTATATGGTGAAACACCGTCATAAATATCATTTATCAAAGAAACGTTGCTGAATCAAAACATGGTTGAAAAAGTAATTTAGTTTTTTTATGTATATTTGACGTATCTATAGAACTGGGGTTTGGTTATTGAAAAAGTAGGTAGTGTAGGGTGTGTTGTTAAAAATTAAAAGATGATTTTCATCTAAATACTTAACTGACACTATAAAATGTAAACAGATGTCACTAATTAATACTTTATATAAAAATAATCAATTGTTGAACAATTAGGATTTTTACATGATTCTTAATCTAAGAGCCGATAAGCAAGTATTTATGGAGCGCATAAGAGAATTGGCAAGCCAGAAGTTTGCCGATCGCGCTGCTAGCTATGACTGTACTGCTAGCTTTCCTGGAGAGGATTTTGAAGACCTTCTAAAAGCAAGATTGAATGCCCCTTGTGTACCTACTGAGTACGGTGGTTTAGGGCTGGGACATGACAGCGATATTTTTACCCTCTGGATGATGACCAAGGAACTGGCGAAGGTAAATCTGTCCCTGGCTCGTTGCTGGGAAGGACACACAAATTGTCAGGTTTTGCTGACAGCTATGGCGAATGAGTCCCAGAAAAAGCGCTGGTTTGAGGGTATTGTCCGACGGGGTGAGAAATGGGCAGCTTGGAGCGGAGAACCTCAGTCTAAGATTCCCGGTCAAAAAGTCGGCTTTGGCACAACGGTTCGAGTGGCAGATGGGGGCTATATTATCGATGGCACCAAGGTATTTGCTACAAGTGCTAATGAAGCGCAATGGGCAATTCTGTTAGTTAACCCATTAGGAACTGGGGGAGCGCGTCACAGTAATGGGTCGGCAAAATCGGTACTCATGCTAGCTTGTGATTTGTCAGACAAGAGCGTCAGCTTTGACAATAGTTGGTGGGAACCGATAGGAATGAAAGGTACTATTAGCTACCTGGTGCGTTTCAAGGAGACTTTTATTCCGGAAGAAAACTTAATTGGTTATCCAGGTCAGTATTTGTTTGAGGAGTGGCAGACGCGGTTTACTCCCCAGTATGGTGCCGCTTTTTTAGGGGCTGCGGAGGGAGCTTATGATTATGCCTTGGCATATGTCAAGAAACAGGGAAAAGAAGGCGACCCCTACGTGCAGCACCGAATTGCCCAAAGTTCCATGAACTTGGAAACGATGCAATTGTGGTTGCGTCATACAGCGACTCTTTGGGAAACAGGTCAACATTTAGAGGCTAAAAGTGCAGGAAATCGCACCCGTTACCTAACTGAGAGCTTGGCAATGGAAACATTAAACCACTGCATTAAAACTTGTGGAGCGCGTTCAATGATTCAACCTAGTTCTCTAGAGCGCATTTACCGGGATCTTTCTTTCTATGTTCTCCATGACAGTTGCGATGGCGTTCTGTCTTCCATTGGACAAGAGATTTTGGGACAGTCTTTTGACCGCTCTTTCTTCAACTCCCCAGCAATTGATCGACAAAATTCCTCAGTAAATTCAAGTAAATGAAGCAGGAAACTTTAGTACACAAAGATAACTTTTTTTTCAAAACAGAGGGAGTAGGGTTTTAATAATTAAAGGTAATTGTACAAGCAAAAGCTTGTGTTAGAAAGTAATTCAATCATGGATTTAGGACTGACTGGCAAAACTGCTTTAGTTACTGCTTCTAGTAGAGGTATTGGTAAAGCGATCGCACAAGGATTGGCAACGGAAGGTTGTCAGGTGATTATTTGCAGTAGGGATAAAGATAATTTACTCAAGGCTGCCGAGCAAATAGAAGCCAAAACTGGGCAATCGATTACACCTATCCAAGTCGATCTTAGCCAAAAAGATAGTATTGAGCAATTTCTAAAGCGTCTTACCAATCAATTTTCCACCATCGATATTTTAGTCAATAATGTGGGTGGAATGCCCTACAAACGCCACTATGAACTAAACCAAGAGGATTGGCAGCTATCATTCGATCTGACATTTATGAGTCAGGTGCATATAGCTGAAACTTTACTCCCACAGATGAAAAAACGAACTTGGGGCAGGATTATTTTTGTGACTTCAGTAGCAGCAAAACAACCAGGTATGATTATTGCCCATTCTCAAAGAGCGAGTGTTGTCGCCTATGCTAAAACCCTTGCTAATGAATTAGCGGAGCATAATATTCTTGTTAATAGTATCTGCCCTTCTTTTACTGTTACAAATAAGTTTTATGAAGTTGCGGATCAAGTGGCGAAGAGAGAGGGAAGTTCTCGCGAACAAGTTATCCAACAATGGATGAAAAGTGTTCCTCTCCGTCGTCCAGCTTCAGCTGAAGAAGTCGCTAATTTAGCGGTATTTTTGGCTTCGGAAAAAGCAAGTTATATCACTGGCACTTGTATTCAAGTTGATGGGGGGTTTGTGAAAAGTTTGTTTTAGATAAGTGTTGGAATAACTTGTAGAATATAACCCGTTATGTTTCTACAACTCAAATTTAGTCTGGGCAATATAAAATAATCAAACACAAATCACAATTAATACGATGGAAAGTATCAAGCAATTTGCCAAATATATGAAAGCAGATGAAAGACCATCTGTGGATGGCTCTATAGATATTTCATCATTGTTGGGAGAATGGTTTAATACTAAAGCAGATACTATCTACCTAAAGAAAGTAATCCTAAGCGAACGTAATGGTAGTTTAATCATCAATTGTTACGGAGTTAGCGATGAGGGTTTAATTGATTGGGGAGAAGCGGAAGCCATACCTTACGGATCTGGTACGTCATCCGCGATCGCAGCAGGATTCCATGCCCTTTTTAATCTTGACGAAATTGAAACGCATCTTGTCTCAAATCAAAAACTAAATATACTTGTCATTCAATCCTATACTCGCTATTTAGACGGTAGCGGTCGTATTGGACACTTCTCCCGTGAGTTTTTCCACCGTTAGTAGTCTTTAGGGTTAATTAATGCTAATAATTTTCTGGTGCCAACCCCAAAAACAATAGATGGAGATATTAATAGGATGAAATGGAATGAAATTTACGGTGAAACTCTGAGTTATCAATCTAATAGCAATGCTCAAATTGACTTAGATGCCATTCTGGGTACATGGATCAATTCTAATCAACAAACTGAGTGGATTAAAAAGTTTACTATAACTCAGCAAGACGATCGGCTGTTCATAAATGCTTATGGTGCTGATTCCCCAGAAGATTGGGGCAAAGTTGAGGTAACAACATTTGTAGATAATCTCGGTCAAACAGCCTTCAATGCCTATTACAACCTTGATGGAGTAGAACCTCTGTTAGCAGCCAATATGAATAAAGGTTTGTGCGTAATTGCTGCCTTTCTTAAATTTAAGGATGGCGAACGCACTAATTTCCTCTGCCGCGAGTTTTACTACAAATTAGATCAATAATGGGACAGACTTTATTAATTTTGAACCCCAAAATATGATATACGCAAACAAAAATAACAGGAGGTTTATTACAAGTCAAACTAGAAAAATTACTCCTAAATTAAATATGACAAAATTATCAATACCTATTCTTTTAGGAAGCTGTAGAAATGGCAGAAAAAGTTTAAAAGTCGCTCAATTTATTTTAGGAGAACTACTCCAAAATAACTGCATTCAAACCGAATTAATTGACCTCGGTGAATATAAGTTATTTATGTTGGAGGAGCGATTAAAGGAAATGGAAGAAACTCCTCCTAATTTACTAAGATTCTGCTCCAAATTAGGTGAAGCCGATGGTATTTTGATTGTTACTCCAGAATATAAAAATGGCTATCCTGGAGTGTTAAAAAATGCTCTTGACTATCTTGAACCCCAGGCTTTAAAACATAAACCAATTGGCATTTGTACCGTATCTTCTGGAGGATTTGGAGGATTAGATTGTTTGGCGCAATTGCGATTAGTCTGCCTTGCTTTAGGCGGATTGCCTATTCCAGATAAATTGCCGATTTCCTATATTCAAGAGGTATTTGATGAAGATGGTAAATTGTGCGATTTGGGGTTTAAAACCAAACTGGAATCCTTTATTAATGAACTGGTTTGGTACAGCGAAGCAATGGTCAATCAAAAGCAACTCTCAAATACCAACTAACTTTAAATTTTATTAAATTTTGAGAAAGTATATTTTAGTATTACAGACTGTCATAGGAGTGCGATTGATGAAAAATACATATTATGGAATGTTTATTTCTATTCCTACGCAGGCTACTGATTGTGAGTTTGGTAGGAGTGTTTATTTCTGTTTCTACGTTTAATGGAGAAGCCGTTGCTGACAACCCTGGCGACAATTCTAAGTTCAATTCATGTGAGCTTACACCTACAACGGATTTGCCAGATTTTAAAAATCCACCGTTTGCATACGCGGATAATGGTCAAATTAGTTTAGATGCGACTTCGGGCGCTTTCACGCTGGATGGAGATACGAGTAAGGCAAGTTACAATGGCTACCTCTACGGGTCTACTTACTATGGTAAGGATAGTAAAAAACAAACCTTGAGTCCAACCTATAACCCACCAACTATAGTCGTGTCTCCTAGTAACTTCATTGACCTGACGCTTACCAACGACTTACCAGTAAATGTTGAATTGGAAGGGAAACTACCACTAACAGAACAAAATTTAGAGAGCGTATCTCAAGACACTAATCTTCATTATCATGGCTTCAACGTGTCACCTCTACTGGGTTCTGATGATGTGGTGATGCACGTTCACTCAAACGTGACACCAAAAAAAGGTGGTTCTATGACCCCTGACTCAAAGCATGGCACAATAACTAATCTTCCTGGTGGTATTTATCCAGGTGATTCTTATCCGAATAATAAGTATGGTGCGACAACTGAGTACCATATGCAAGTCAATATTCCAGAAAAACATCAGTCCGGGTTGTTTTGGTATCATCCCCACGTACACACAGTTAGCAATAATCAGGTTCGGACTGGTATGTCAGGTGGAATTATCATTAAGGATGAGAGGAGTAATGTTGAGGATTCTGACACATTTCCAATTGTTAGAGGAATCAAGCTTACCCCAGCCAGCACTTATAACAAAAAGTCACAACCAAGAAATCTCAGTAACATTACTCAGCAGGTGATGATGTTCAAGGATTTTAATGACGTTCTAGGTGATGAGGAAACCCATCCAGATTGCTTTACTCTTAATGGTCAACTTAACCCAAAAATAACAATTCAGCCTGGTGAGGTTCAGTTCTGGCGTATCGGTAATATTGGCGCAGATAATTACCTCAATCTTGCCCTAGAAACTACTAATACATCAAACCCTGCTTTTGTTGAACCTAATAAGCGCAAAAATTTTATTATCTTGGGGCGTGATGGCGGTTCTGTGAAAAATCCAGAACTTACCGACTCAGTGCTAATTCCACCTGCTAGCCGAGTCGATCTGCTTGTAGTAGGAGGTGATTCTAGCGATACATACAATCTGGTTTCCGATTTTACTACCAACTTGACCAAAATGCAGCAACAGTGGGTTAATAAACCAAACCAAAAAAGCTACCAGTTAGTAACTGTGACTGTAGGAGGTGAAGAGGTATGCTACAAAACTCCAGATGGTAGGCAGCTTACTCCAGATGGTTCACATTGTAAGACCGAAAACAGCGAAAATTTATATGACTACATCACTGAGCAGGAATCAAAAGTAGACCTTATTCTCCCAGATCCTGTTGAACTAGCTAGTTATACCCAATGCCAAGAGGGTGAGGAGCATTCTAAATGCATAACCCTAAAAGATGCGTATCCAAACGAACCACTTACTCAAGAACGTTCCTTCACTTTTAATACCGCAACTCTTAAAGACCCCAAAGACCCTACCAAGAGTTTTAGGGTATTTACTATAAACGATGAGCTGTACGATGAAAATAGGATTGACAAAGTTTCCCACTTGGGGGATATAGAAGAATGGCAGGTAGTTAACCCCACAGACGCTCCACACGCTTTCCATATGCACCAGCTCGATTACTTAGTTACTCAGGTTAAACTCCAAGAAGATCCGGGCAGCACCTACGACAATTACAAGATAAAAAATGGGAAATGTACGAAAAATAAGGATGATACCTATACTTGTGAATTAGAATCCTTAGAGTATCGGGATATGATTAACTTGCCACCAAACAGCACAACTACAATCCGTATTCCCTTCTTAAACCCCTTCATTACTGGTGTGTTTGTCTATCACTGCCATATTCTCGATCACGAAGATAAGGGCATGATGCAGAACCTCAAAGTAATAGATCCCAAGAGCTATAAATAAACTTCCAGCTTAGTTCCTAATTCCTAACCTTCAACTTGTCACCTAAGAGTATTGGAAGTAAATAAAGATTTACCTTTCTAAAAAGGGGAGTTTCCTGGAAAAAGGAACTTCCCTTCACGCAATTAATATTAAGTCATCAGCACTTTCTTTGATAAATTATGAATTTATAAGGACTATAACTACCGATGCAACTAACCAGCCAGCAACTCAAAACTTACGAAGACGAAGGCTATCTGCTTTTGCCCAATTGTTTTAACCCTGCGGAAGTAGAGGTGATGCGGACTCAAGCGAACGCTTTATGTCTCCAAGATTTGCCTGGAAAGGTTATCAAAAAAGACGGGAAAACTGTCAGGATAATTCATGGGGCGCACCTGGAAAACAAAATTTTTCATAGATTAGTCCGTCACCCAAAACTTATAGAGCCAGTAATGCAGATAGTAGGGGACTCTTCTGTATACATTCACCGCTGTAGCCTGAATTTTAAGCCAGCATTTGCAGACACCATGTGGTCGTGGCATCAAGATTCTTACTATTTTTGCAAAGACGATGGTATGCCTACAGATGCTGCTGCGATCGCTATGGTATTTTTGGATGAGGTTAACGAATTTAATGGTCCGACTTTGCTGATGCCCGGTTCTCATCACGAAGGCTTGATTAACCCGATTGCTGAAGAGGAAGAAGCTTCAGCCCTCGAACAGAAACAATATCTTAAATATCGTCGAACACAGTATATGTTGAGTAGAACAACTGTTAGCAAATTGGTGGAAAAATACGGAATTGTTGCACCAAAAGGTGCTGCTGGTTCAGTTCTTCTGTTTCATCCCAGTTGTGTTCATGGTTCAGCACCTAATATTATGTCCCCGTTCAATCGTACAATTGTCGTAATTGCCTACAACAGTGTGGATAATATTCCCATTCCGGTTGAAAATCCACGTCCTGAATATTTAGCAGGTAAAGATTATCGACCGCTTGAGCAACTGCGAGAAGATGCTTTATTATCAACAATTGGTTGAATAAGGAGTTTTGTGCGTGACTATTCCCACGATTCGTACACTCATTATCATTTCTATGGGTGAACCGTACCCAGCCAAGGGAGGAGGACCTTTACGTCACTGGCAAGACGTTAATATTATGATGAAATTTGGTCCTGTTGGGGTTTTTTACATTTTTGCCAGGAAACCCGACCCTCAAGTAATCCCAGGGATTGAACCACAGCATCATTACAACCTAACTGCACCGCAATATTCATTCTGGGAGAAACTAGAACTCCAATTTTGGTGGCTGCATCCTGGTAGATTTGGTAGGACAATGGGACGGTATACCAAAGTTGCCGAACAAGAACTACAGAAAGCTCTGGAAGAATTTCGACCTGATGTAGTGCTTGCGGATATTCGAGCTTATAATTATATTCCGGTCATTAAACGTTATGGTTGCCGCTTCATTTTAGAGGAACACAACGTTGAAGTGGTAGTGACTGAAGCGTTCCACACAGCGCGTTCTTCGATTAAGAACCAGAAAGTGAAGGTTTATGATAAATTATCGGGCTTCATAGATATTTACCGCACAAAGCAAGCGGAACGTAAGTTGCTCCCGCAAGCAGATCAAATTTGGACATTCAGCGATGTAGATGACGAAGGTCTAACAGAGGTATATGGAAGAGCTTGGGACACTCGTTTGATTCCTAACGGAGTCAATACAATTTACTACGATAGTGTTCGCTTTGGTGAATACCCAATACCCGAAGGATGGGAAAAGACACAGCGAAATATACTTTTTCCTGGTACGCTTTCATTTCCCCCTAATTCTTTGGCAGTTGAGTTACTGATTAATAAAATTTATCCCCAACTACGACAACTTTACCCAGATTGTCGTCTGTTGGTGGTAGGACGTAACCCAACTCAATGGATGCTCGATGCTGCTGAACAAGATTCTGGAATTACTGTAATTGGTGCAGTTCCAGATATGCGTCCTTATTTTGCAGCAGCTAGTGTAATGGTTGTGCCATTATATCACGGTAGTGGCACGCGGTTGAAAATTTTAGAAGCCTTTGCTGCTGGACTTCCTGTGGTTAGTACCGCTAAAGGTGCGGAGGGGTTAAAAGTTAAAGACGGCGAACATTTGCTGATACGAGAAGAAGTAGATGCGATCGCCGAAGGAGTACGTCAGCTTTGGTCAGATCCATCTTTGGCACAAAAACTTATTACTTCAGCCTTTGAACTGGTGCAAGCAGAATATTCTTGGTCAGCTATTGGTAAAAGGGTGGAATCTGCTGTAGCAGAACTATTTTGAGCAAATTTAACAGAAAATCTACTGTTTTAATTAGGTATTAAAAAATGTTTCAAACTGCCTATTATGGTCATCACAAATGTTGCTCTCAGTATATAACTAAGATTATTAAGGATATCTGTGATACTCTCAAATATACATGGGAAATAGAAGATCATGCAGTGGAATTGCCTAAGCGACTCTATCCAGATTATCTACCATTAGAAAAATCCTGTTTAATTTGTTGGAATTCAGATTATTTACTTGTACGCTCTTTGGAATGTCCGGGTTTCCATGTCATACGCGATCCCAGGGACATGATTGTATCTGGCTATTTCTCACATTTATACAATCATAGCGAACGCTGGCCAAAGATGAAGGTATATAGAAATTACTTAAAAACCTTAGATAAGGAAAAGGGAATATTAGCTGAAATGGAATTTTCCTCAGTTTACTTATACCACATCTTTTCTTGGGATTACCACAATCCCAACATTTTAGAAAAAAGGTTTGAGGATTTGATTGCTAATCCAGTGGAGGAATTTAAACAGATATTTTCACATCTACAGATTACACCAAACTTACTTTCTCAGGAAGATTTACACGCAATTGTAGAGAAACACGCTTTTAATCGTTTGTCGGGTGGAAGGAAAGAGGGAGAGGAAGATGTTTATTCTCATTATCGTAGGGGTTTGCCAGGAGATTGGAAAAATCATTTTTCATCCCATCACATTGAGCAGTTCAAAAAATTGTTTAATCCAATTTTAATCAAAACTGGTTATGAAACTGATGAGAATTGGTAGTAAAAAAAATTATAAATATCGGGTGATCCGCCATCTTATAAGTATAGGACTTACGCAACGAAAATGGAAAAATTGAAAATGATGTTTTAGTAGCTTTTCTTGATATTTTGTAAAGAAGTTAGTGTAAAATATCCTGACGTAATTCAAGTAACTGTTCGTCTTCAGAGTCTATTTTAAGCATAGTAGGAAGATGATTCAGGATTGTTTCTAAAGAAATACCTGATGCACCTTGAAGTACTGCAAATAAACCCGATGGTGGTGGCAATTGCTCTAGGTTTTTCATCTTTTCAATTTCACTAGCGAACCATACACTATAGTTATGATCTATCAACGGAATATTCTTGTCATCTAAATTATCTAAATGGTACTTTGTCAAACAGTTTTTCTTTTGAGCGCACAAAAAATATAAAGAGTACTCTGTCCAAAATTTAGCTTTTTCTATTCTTTCCATTCCCATCAAAGTCAAAATCCAGTTCTCTTGATACTTATTCTCAACTTCTTCAATGAGGTACTCACATATAGTTCGTGACAAAATGGATGGAGTAACTGATATTCCCGGTATGTTAGTTTCTACAGGAGTAGATAAAACTTCTGCTGATGATTCCCACCAAGCATGATGTAAGCTTTTTTCTTCATAATCCATCAGAGCCTTGCCATCAACAATTAAGCTTTCTGAGGTAATTTCTTGGAGGCAAATAATGTCGCTATCTAAAGTTAAAAAAAACTCGGTTTCAATTATTTTAGCAATGCCAATCTTGATGAGCATTTGCTTTCTATAATTATAATAGTGCTTATTAATATACTGCTTAAATTCAGGAAATAATTCTTCTTCTCCTAAAATGTTAATTTTGATAAAATCAACATTTTTGCAATGCTTTGCTAGGGATTGTTTTTGATTGTCTGGTGTTACCAGATATAACTGTTCTAGCCATTTATATGCTTCTTTTTTTCTTAGAGAATACAAAAGCATTTGCAACCGTTGATAATCTAATTGATTACGTTGAGGGTGAACGGCTATTGGTAAAACGGCAGGTATTTTTGAAGATTTTAATTGAATATTTTTCATGATTTTTCGGTTTCCCCAACCCTTATAGTTACTAGGGTGGTTAAAACGGCTTTAGGAAAGCCGTTGCATTTCAAGAAAAGATACCAAATGGGTTCTATACAACCTCGCGGCAGGTCACACCATCGACATCCAGTAATAAAAATGTATAACACTATTTAATATATGACGATACGGTGCATGAGGCATTCCTTTACCACGTTGTTCTGGTTCTGGAGGAAATATATCCTCGAACAACTTCCATGTCTTATCGCTTAATCCTTCAAAACGCCCAGCCATAAAGTGATACACCCTTCTCAGTTAAGAAATAGATTATCAAATTTTGGTATTAGTGGGATAGATTCATATATTTTTCGCATAACTTATACAGTACAATTAAAATTCTTTAAGAAGAACTAATAAAGTTATGCGCTGATTTTTATGAATTCTATTAATAGACAACCATTAGGTTCGGTTATTCAAGGTTCTTTAACTGGGGGATTGGAAGTTCGACTGCACCCCGATATTTTGGTTGAAGATATGCGGGTGGGTAAGTTTCTGGTTGTTCAAGGTGTGCGATCGCGATTTTTCTGTATGCTGACGGATGTGGCATTAGGAATAGCCAACCAAAGGATTGTGGCTTATCCTCCGAGTTGGGAAGATACTTTTATGCGCGATATTTTGGCAGGAAGCGGTACTTACGGTACTATCAATCTTTCGCCAATGTTAATGTTTACTCCCGAATCAAACGAATCGGATTCTTATACAAATAACAAGTCTGCAAAAATAAAAGAAGCTGTAAATACTAGTTTGGCATCGTTTCAAGCGCAAACTAGTACTACGATGGAATTAATGCCGGTTAAAACCATTCCGACTCATTTTAGCCAAGTTTACGAAGCTTCTCAAGATGACTTTCGCCGGGTATTCGGTTGGGAAGACGATCCACAAAGGAAGAATTTTTCCATTGGTAAACCTTTGGATATGGATGTACCCGTTTGCATCGATTTGAATAAGTTTGTGGAAAGAAGTAATGGCGTTTTTGGTAAATCTGGAACGGGTAAATCCTTTTTGACGCGCTTGCTTTTAGCTGGGACAATTAAGAAAAATGCTGCGGTAAATTTAATTTTTGATATGCACTCGGAATACGGTTGGGAAGCGGTTTCCGAAGGGAAGAATTTAAGTGTTGTTAAGGGTTTAAAGCAGTTATTTCCCAGCAAAATAGAAGTATATACTCTCGATCCGGAATCTACAAAACGTCGTGGAGTACCTCACGCTCAAGACCTTTATTTAAGTTACGACCAAATAGAAGTAGAAGATATTAAGTTATGTTCTCGTGAGTTAGGACTTTCCGACGCGAGTATTGATAATGCTAATATTCTTCACGCTGAATTTGGTAAATCTTGGATTGTTCAGCTATTGAACATGACAAACGAAGAAATTAAAATGTTTTGCGAAGAAAAACGGGGACACCAAGGTTCAATTACCGCACTACAGCGCAAACTGTTGCGGATGGACAACATGAAGTATATGCGTGCTGCTTGTCCACACAATTATATTACTCAAATTATGCGATCGCTCGAAGTTGGGAAAAATGTTGTCGTAGAATTCGGTTCTCAATCGGATATGCTTTCTTATATGTTGGTGACGAACATGATTACAAGGCGCATTCACCAACAATACGTTCGTAAAGCAGAAAAGTTTCTGCAAACTAAAAATCCCGTTGATAAACCATTACAGTTAATGATTACAATTGAGGAAGCACACCGTTTCCTTGACTCGGCAATAGTGCAAAGTACAATTTTTGGTACCATTGCTCGTGAAATGCGGAAATATTTCGTAACTTTATTAGTAGTAGACCAAAGACCTTCTGGGATAGATAATGAAGTTATGTCCCAAGTTGGTACCCGCATCACAGCTTTGCTCAACGACGAAAAAGACATTGACGCGATATTTACAGGGGTTTCCGGTGCTGGAGGCTTGAAATCGGTGTTAGCAAAATTAGATTCCAAACAACAAGCATTAATTTTAGGTCACGCCGTTCCCATGCCGGTAGTTGTGCGTACTCGTCCCTATGATACCGAATTTTACAAAGAAATTGGCGACCCCGAATGGGAAAGCAAACCTGATGAAGAAGTATTTGCAGCCGCAGAATTAGCAAAAGCAGATTTGGGCTTTTAGTCAGTTAACAGTTAACAGTTAGGAGTTATTTATATTATCTCCTTGTCTCCTTGTCCCCTTGTCTCCTTGTCCCCCCATCTCCTCAAATGTAATCTACTTTCCTTGACCGGGAATCATAGGGCGCAAGCCCCTAAATTCTATTTATGGGGTTAGCCAGTAGGACAATTTATTGTCCGTCAAATTTCCTTTTGATTAGCTACATATTGCTTTATAACTTCTAAGGGAGCGCCGCCAACAGTAGAAACAAAGTAAGAGTTAGTCCACAAAGTAGGAATACGGCTTTTCAAGTGTGGGAATTCTTGCCGCAAATATCTACTAGTAGCACCTTTAAACCTTTTTACCACTTTGTGTACTCCAAACTGTGGGTCACATTCAAACAAAATATGAACATGGTCGGGCATCGTTTCAAGTTCGATTATTTCTACTTGAATTTTTTCTGCAATCTCAAATAACAACTCTTTAAGACGTTTCTCTACTTGATCAACTAGTACAGGACGGCGATATTTAGGACACCAAACAACGTGATACTTGCAGGAGTAAACAATATTTCTGTTTGATTTGACAGGATTCATTATTTTAATTGCAATTATATAGTTAATATGTATATAAAATATAGAAGTGAGCG
Source organism: Calothrix sp. CCY 0018 (assembly GCF_963920925.1). Taxonomy (NCBI): domain Bacteria; kingdom Bacillati; phylum Cyanobacteriota; class Cyanophyceae; order Nostocales; family Calotrichaceae; genus Calothrix; species Calothrix sp. CCY 0018. The sequence continues at coordinate 93,717 of NZ_CAWUDI010000034.1, forward strand.
GTGGGGACAAGGAGGTGATGCAAGAGTGCTTGTAATGGAGTATAAAGCAGTAGTAAATAAAAACCAAAAAATTGCTATAAACGAAGCTATTCGGACATCACAGTTTGTGCGTAACAAGGTGTTACGTTACTGGATGGATAATCGCGGTGTTGGCAAAAAAGAGCTTTACCGTTACAACACTCAGTTGAGAGATGAATTCAAGTTTGTAAAAGACTTAAACAGTCATGCTTGCCAAGCATCTGTAGAAAACGTAGAACGTGCTATTAATCGTTTCTTTGATAAGTGTAAAAAAGGAAAACCTGGCAAAAAAGGATATCCTCGTTTCAAAAAACATAGCCGTTCAGTTGAATATAAACAATCTGGGTGGAAGTTGCACCCGACTAAAAGACGCATTACCTTTACTGATAAAAAAGGTGTTGGGGGATTAAAACTTTTAGGCAAGTGGGACATCAATACTATTGATGAAAAATTGATAAAACGTGTGCGTATAGTTAAACGTGCCGACGGTTTTTATGTTCAATTTTGCGTCAAAGTTGATAATACTCAACCCGCACCAGACACTACTTCTGAAGTCGGTATTGATGTCGGGCTTGAATATTTTTATTCAGATAGTAACGGTAATCATGAACACAACCCAAGGTTTTTACGCAAAGTCGAAAAAGATATAAAGCGTTCTCAACGCAAGATTTATAAAAAGAAAAAAGGGTCATCTGGTAGAAGAAAAGCGCGTGGTGTTTATGCTCGTAAACATCTGAGAGTAACAAGACAAAGGAATGAACACGCCTCTAGACTTGCGCGTAACTTATGCCTACTAAACAGTATGGTCGTCTTGGAAGACTTAAATGTAAGCGGCTTGGTAAGAAACCACAAACTAGCGTCTAGTATTGTTGATGCATCTTGGTATCTTTTCCGCCAGTGGCTCGAATATTTTGGCAGAAAGTTCGGTCGTGAAGTAATCGCAGTGCCACCACACTACACATCTCAAGAATGTAGTAATTGCGGAGTTAGGACTCAAAAAAGTCTCAGTACTCGGACACATTATTGTTCTCATTGCGGACACATCGAACAGCGCGACATTAACGCCGCCAAAGTAATTCTAAGTCGTGTAAACGGTAGGGGAGGGCATCCCCAAACTAACGCTAGTGGAGTTGTAGTCCCTACTTCTGTTGGTAGCAATACCTGCAAAAGCAAACAACGACGGTGAAACTAGAATCCCCTTCCATTTATGGATGGGGAGTGTCAAAGAAAGACAATCCGTTAACTACAAATTGATAATTACTGATTCCGCAATATATCAACTTAGTAACTTCCACCCATGAAAAATCCCCCTAAGTTCGGTTATCCGGCTATTTGGAGAGAACCGGATTAGCTGTTTTCGCGTCACTATATATATATACATATCGGCTGCCCTAAAAAGGATAACTCTTTGTTACTTCTTGGTAAACCGACTCTTAATGCTTTATAATGGAAAGATTTATATAATGGTCTTTACTAACGACAAAATTTGTCGTAATATTAGATTAAGTAAAACTCATACTGACTTCATATTTAAGCTGTCGCTATTGGCGATAGAGGAAAATAAATAAATTGTTGAAACCATAAAATTTTAATTCTAGGGGATTGATAAATAGGGGGAGGCACAAGAACTGATGGGGAAGTATCACCGTCTGAAAAGTCTCTGTATGAGTAGGGATTTAAGGAAGGCATTTCCGCCGGTTCTACCACTAGTATTTTCCATTCCCTCCCTAATTAATTAAATACTCATAGTATTTACGGAGTAGAGGAAAACGCACTAATGCCCATTGAAAAAACTGTAACTGAAAAAAACAATACCAAGTTTACGGCTGATATGGTGCGAACCTATCTGCGCGAGATTGGTAGAGTACCGTTGCTTACCCGCGAGCAAGAAATTATTTTCGGGAAGCAAGTGCAAAAAATGATGAAGCTTGTTGAAGCCAAAGAAGCTGCTTCGAAAAAGCACGATCGCGAAATAAGTTTAGAAGAGTGGAGTAAGGAAGTTGATTTACCTTGTTCTGAACTGGAAAAGACAGTTTTTGAGGGTAAACGCGCCAAGCAGAAGATGATTGAAGCGAACTTGCGCTTGGTTGTGGCGATCGCCAAGAAGTACCAGAAGCGAAATATGGAGTTTCTGGATTTAATTCAGGAAGGAGCTTTAGGATTAGAGCGGGGTGTAGAAAAATTCGATCCGACTCGCGGCTATAAGTTCTCTACCTATGCTTACTGGTGGATTCGTCAAGCGATTACTCGCGCTATCGCACAGCAAGGTAGAACTATTCGCTTACCAATTCATATTACCGAGAAGCTGAACAAAATCAAAAAAGTACAGCGCGAACTTGCTCAGACATTAGGGCGATCGCCATCTCCGACAGAGATTGCAAAAGAGTTGAATTTGGAACCCGCACAAATTCGCGAGTACTTGAATATGGCTCGTCAACCAGTTTCTTTAGATGTACGGGTTGGCGACAATCAGGACACCGAGTTGCAAGAAATGCTTGAAGATGACGGCCCTTCACCAGAGTATTACACAACTCAGGAGTTCTTACGTCAAGACTTGAACAACTTGTTAGCGGAACTTACTCCCCAACAACGGCAAGTTTTGGCTTTACGCTTCGGATTAACAGATGGTAATGAAATGTCCTTAGCGAAAGTTGGCGAACGTTTAAGCCTCAGTCGCGAAAGAGTTCGTCAATTGGAACACCAAGCACTGGCTCATTTACGTCGCCGTCGTGCCAATGTTAAGGAATATGTCGCAAGTTAATAATAGTTTGATGTAGCAATATTCCAAACGCGACGCGCCTCCCATAAGGGGGGCGATTTTTTATCCAGCTTTCGGCATGCCCGCTTTTAGCCGTCTCTGGGTTTAATATGCCCCGCCGTCAATGGGCGTGCAAGCCGCAAAGCTCGCCACAGGGAGTATCCCCGTGGCAGACTTTGCGTCTTGTTGGGGTTTAAATCCCCAACGAACATTGCCAGCTAACAGCTAACAGCGGTGGAGCTAATAGCTTTTAAGGATAAAAAACCGTTTATAACAATTAAAATAATTTCAATTATTGCTTTTATTAAATTCCGATAACATATCGGATTGTTATGTAGGGTTAAATGTCTATGTAATTTATCAAAGTTTTCGTAAAGAATATATATTATTTTTTTCAGACATAAAGTATCTTGTCAAAACTGTCAAATGATTAATATCTGTTATATATTCAAAGATAAATGATTAATGATTAATCATAAATTTTATTTAACTATGAAAAATCATTTATTCAATGGCTATAACGCTTGAAAGCATTGCAGCAAAGAGCTTTTAGGTGAAAATAATTTATTTAACGTCATAAGTTTTTACAAATCAAAATACCTAAATAGAAGGATGAAAAAAGTATAAATAATTTCATAATTATTTATTTGAATAATTATTTAATACTTCTACTTTTCATCCTTTGGATTCAACCTTTTGGACGATCTGCCAATACTTATGTAGTGATAGTATAAAGTTGACTTACAAAAATAAAACAAAACTTTTAATAACTTACGGTTTTTTTACCGGACAATATAAATTAGAGTTTTAATAATACATTCAAGGAAAACACTTAGTAAAGTTTATAACCTAATACGTAAATATAAACGTTTATATCATAGGAGGAGTTGAGTGCTTAAAAATATTAAAAAGATTGTTCCATCCCGCCGTTTTGCACTTCCTTTACTAGGATTATTTTTAGCGATTGGTACAGTAGCTCAATACGCTCAACCCGTTCGATCCAAACAGATTGCTCGACTACAAGCAGCATCATCATTACATTTGGAAGAAGAAGCAACTAGTGGGATAGAAAATAATCAGGAAATTAATCCCGAATTAATTTCTAAGGAAGCGCGATTGCGGAAAGTATTAGACAGTTCGTCTGCTGAGTCCCCATCTGACACTGCGAGCGTATCTCCTGGCAAGACTTATACTTGGATACAGCGCAATAATTCTTCTAATTACGAAGATGTTACGCAAGAATTAGACAGTGTATCTCCCACTCAAACCAGATTTTCTGAGGAGAAAGCATCTATAAAGGGAACTATACTGACAAATAATTTTCCGGAGCGTGATGGGGTATTTCTTTATGGAAGTTCGCAACGAGCCGGAGAATTTGGTAAAGGGTATATAGTCTTTGAAAAACAAGCACTTAGAGTTGTTGGTGGAATGTATATGCCTTCTTCCGAGTTCAACTGCTTTCAAGGGACTCTCGATCGCTCCGGAGAAATCGCGATGACAGTCAAAGGTTACGCTGGCGATATTCATCCAACTGAAGTAGCTTCAACAAATGGGCTGCCCAAAGAAGATGAGAATGAATTAGCAAACTACGCTTATTCAGTTACATTGCAAGATTATTATCAGCTTGATACCGTTGGTGAAAATGACCAAAATATTTTGAAAGCCTGTAAAGCTAATTTTCAATAGTTTTGGTGATTAAATAGTAGAGTTAAGTTGATGGTTAACCATCTTGTTAACTGTTAACTCCTAACAACTAACAACTAACAACTAACCTGCTTTAATATTCAATTCCCGGCTGTGCTTTAATAGCTTGGTCGCGGAAAGGATGTTTAATTAGGCTCATCTCAGTAACTAAATCGGCTCGCTCGATCAGCGATTGAGGTGCCCCTCTACCTGTTAATATGACATGATTTCTTTCGGGTTTTTGTTCTAGTCCAGTTAATATCTCTTCTACTCTTAAATAACCGAGTTTTATAGCTATATTAATTTCATCTAAAAGTACTAGTTTATACTCTGGATTGCGAATATATTCCAATCCTTTATCCCATGCTGCTTGGGCTTTTTCAATATCGCGATCGCGGTCTTGAGTTTCCCAAGTAAAACCTTCACCCATTGCGTGAAAAACTAGCTGACCGTTTTCCTTCCAAGTACTAAATGCTTTTTTTTCAGAAGGTTCCCAAGCACCTTTAATAAACTGAATAATTGCTACTTTATAACCGTGTCCGAGGGAACGCAACACCATTCCTAACGATGCCGTTGTTTTTCCCTTACCATTGCCAGTATTGACAACAATTAAACCTTTTTCGAGAGAAGCGTCTGCGATTCTTTGGTCTTGCACTGCTTTACGCCGCTGCATTTTTTTACGATACTGTTCTGCTGTTAGCGATTTACTTTCTGCAACGTTTACGTCAGATGAAGTATCTAAATTTTGATTATCTTCCATGATACCCTGTTTTTAATTATTTAATTAAAAGTTCTAAAACCTTTGTCATTACTAAAATTTCGTAGGTAAAAGAACTTATGCTTCTATTTATATTGAACTATCTTTACAGAAAAATCACCATTAATTAAAGGTTATTAACAGCTTTTTATCGTAAGTTAAAAGTAAGTAAAAAATAATTTCTGATTTGTATTGATTGTTCCAATTATGGAGTGTTATCTGTGACATTTATACAGGTATAGATAAACTACTTTTTTGAAATTCCTGAGATAGAAACAATCAAACGAACCTTCTAAAACTAATTTTTTTATGAAATTAAGTGTTGTAATTCCATGCTTTAACGCTGCTGATACTATTGCGGCTCAATTAGAAGCTTTGACAAAACAGAAATGCTCGGAACCTTGGGAAATTATTATTGCTGATAATGGTTCAACAGATGAAACCTCAAATATTGTAAAGCAATATCAGCATAATTTACCTAACCTACGTATAGTTAATGCATCAGCCATCAAAGGTTCTGCTCATGCTCGTAATGTAGGAGCAAGTGTAGCAATATCTGATAATTTAGCATTTTGCGATGCTGATGATGAAGTAACAACCGGGTGGGTAGCAGCAATCATAGAAGCACTCTCGAAACATGACTTCGTAGCTGGTAATAGCGATTATTCCAAATTAAACGAACCGTGGATAGTAAAATGCTGCGGAGTCAGAGAAGCTAACGGAATCAAAGATTATGTATATTTCCCTTATGCAGGAGGCAATAATCTTGGTATTAAACGTTCGGTTCACGATCGAGTTGGTGGCTTCGATGAAACGATGCTGTTACTCCAAGATATAGATTACTGCTGGAGAGTACAAAAAACGGGCATTAAGCTGGAATCCGCATCAAATGCAGTCATTTATTTTCGATTTCGCAATACTGTAAAAGGTATGTACCGTCGATGCTGGAGATTAGCTTGTTACGATATTTTGCTGCATCAAAAACATCAAAAGATGGGAATGCCTAAATTAATTAGGTGGAGAAATTTGTCTAAAGATGCTGCAATTCTCCCTCTGAAATTTTTAGTTAAAGTCCGGGATAAAGAAACTTTTGTCAGATGGTTATTAGATTTGGCTTGGTTAGGAGGGCATTTACAAGGTTGTATTAAGTATAATTACCCGGTTATCTAAATTAGATAGTGATTATATTAATAAGAATTAGAATAAGGTAGAGATGACGCTTTGATAATTTTAACAAGGATAAATACCTTTTTCCTCTTATTGTGTACTGATATAGATTAAGTAATAATCTTAACCTAAAGTCAAACATAAAAAATCATAGGTAGGAAACTGACACCACTAATTTCCCCATAACTTTAATTAGGAACTACGAATTATTCCCTCCCCATAAGTTGACCCTTATGTTATACTTACCAAGGAGAATAGAATTCGGTAGACAGCGTTTGTTTTTAGTATTCACAGACTTATCTCCGAAATGTAAATCTCTACACACTAATGATTTCGGAGACGATCCATGTCGATTTACGTAGGTAATCTTTCTTACGACGTTACAGAGGAAAATTTGAATGCCGTTTTTGCAGAATATGGCACTGTAAGACGAGTTCAAATTCCTACTGACCGCGAAACAGGTAGAGTGCGCGGTTTTGGCTTCGTAGAAATGAATTCAGAAGATGAAGAAGCAGCGGCTATCGAGGCTCTCGATGGTGCTGAATGGATGGGGCGCGATCTTAAAGTAAATAAGGCAAGACCCAGAGAACAGAGAAATTCCTTCGGAGGAGGAGGCAATCGTAGAAATAATTTTAACAACCGCTACTAAGGTTTATCTATGTTAGCTTTAACAGCTAATTACCTTATCTAGTCCATAAAATTAATTTACTTGTCACTCAGGCGAGAATGCTTGAGTTTTTTGATGGAGAAAGATATTACCTTTAACTATCTGCTCTATCTCAATTAAGAACTAAAAAACCCGGTTTTTCCCAAAAAACCGGGTTTTTTTATGTTTTATATTGCATCTCTACAACTTTACAACATTCACGAAAATGAAAGCCCACGGTTTTTAATCGTGGGATGAAATTT